>NZ_JBXWQI010000008.1:0-190847 GCF_059612305.1 Ruegeria sp. CDSA033
GCTGAGATCTCGAGCAAATGGACCAAGGACACCCTGGCCAAGCTGACCGAGATGTCGAAAGCCAAGGCAGAGCCTGCCGACTACGCCAAAGCGGCCACAGACTTCGCCAGCGCATCGGCTGAAGTTGCAGCTGAAAACATGGCAGCCTTCGCAGAGATCGCGAAAAAAGTTCAGTCCGAAACCGTTGAGCTGCTGATGGCAGCTGGCAAAGACGTAGCCGAAGACACTACCGCGGCCGTCAAAAAAGCCACCAACGACGTGACCGCAGCTGCCAAGAAAGCAACTGCTGCCAAGTAAGCAAACGCCGCGAGGCGCACCTACTCCTCCCAATCGGTGCTATCGCGCAGGGCAGGTCGAAAGACCTGCCCTTTCTTTTTGTGCTGGAGTGCCTTTTAGGTACACGTCTTGACCACAGTTCGTCCTTGGTTGCGAAACGCGGTCCGGTGCAGTAAGCCACCTATTCAGTGTACACCGAGACCCATCCATGACCGCATCGTCAAACCCTGTTTTACAGCGCCAGTCGGCTTCAACAAGCCTTGTCACCAAGGCCGCGAGGCTGTCGGTTGCACCCATGATGGACTGGACGGACCGGCATTGCCGATTTGTGCACCGACTGCTCAGCCAGCAGACACTTCTATACACGGAAATGGTAACCGCCCCGGCGTTGGTGCGAGGTGGCGCATTGCATTTGTTGGACTTCAGTTCGCAGGAACACCCCGTCGCGCTGCAATTGGGCGGTTCTGATGCAGAGGAGCTGTCGCAGGCGGCCCAGCTGGGCGCGCAAGCGGGGTATGATGAGATCAACCTGAACTGCGGCTGTCCTTCGGATCGGGTGCAATCGGGTACATTCGGGGCCGTCTTGATGAAAGATCCCGCTCGTGTTGCTGATTGCGTTGCCGCGATGCGCGACGCTGTTGATGTCGAGGTGACGGTCAAATGCCGTATTGGGGTCGATGATCAGGATCCGGAACGGGTCTTGCCTGAATTCCTGCAGGCCATTCATGCGGCCGGATGCCGACGCGTAACAATCCACGCGCGCAAAGCATGGCTGCAAGGGCTTAGCCCTAAGGAAAACAGGGATATCCCGCCTTTGGACTACTACCTTGTGCATCGGATGAAAGCGGCGTTCCCGGAGCTGCATATCTCGATCAATGGCGGTGTCACGTCTCTGGAACAAGCAAAGGTGCAACTGGACGCCGGGCTGGACGGTGTCATGATTGGCCGTGCGGCCTATCACCAACCCACGGATATTTTGGCCGAGGCGGATGCCATGATCTTCGGCAGCGGGCAGGTGGCTGATCCGTTTGATGTTGTTCACAAAATGGTGCCCTATGTCGAAAACCACCTTGCCGGGGGCGGTCGTCTGCACCAGATCACGCGTCACATGCTGGGCCTGTTTGCCGGTCGTCCCGGTGCGCGCGCGTGGAGGCGGGCTCTGTCCGAGGGTGCGGTTCACGACGGAGCAGGCCCCGAAGTGATGCTGCAGGCGCTGGACAGCATCGCGCCTTTGGCAGAGGTTTGACAGCAACAGGATACGGCCGGTTGGCCGGTTTGGGGGGATGATGCCCGAGACGATGTTACTGGCCCAAATGCTGGGCCTTTTGCTTGTAATCGGGGCGCTGGCCGGTGTTTTGGCCGGATTGCTGGGTGTCGGCGGTGGGATCGTTTTGGTGCCAGCGTTTTTCTATGCGTTCCAAACACTTGGATATGGTGGCCCGCAATTGATGCAGTTGTGTCTTGCGACCTCACTGGCAACCATCATCGTCACCTCATTGCGATCCGTCTTGGCGCACAACAAGAAAGGCGCGGTAGACTGGGATATTTTGCGCGGTTGGGGGCCGGGAATTGCAGTTGGTGCAATTGTCGGCGTGCTGGTCGCCTCAGCGCTACGAACCGAAGCCTTGCAAGCCTTGTTCGGAGTGTTGGGCATGGTCATCGGCGCTTATCTGGGCTTGGGCAAATCGGAATGGCGGCTTGGTGATGTGATGCCAAAAGGCGTGAAGCGGGCCGTTTTGTCACCTTCGGTCGGGTTCCTTTCAGTTCTGATGGGCATTGGCGGCGGTAGCTTTGGCGTGCCGCTGATGAGTCTGTTCAACACGCCCATCCACAGGGCGGTTGCAACGGCGGCCGGGTTTGGCGTGATCATCGCCGTGCCTTCAGTTCTAGGCTTTCTATTCTTGGACATAGCGCCTGAACACCGCCCGCCGTTCACAATTGGCGCTGTCAATTTGATAGCATTTGCAATTGTCGTGACCATGACCATGATCACCGCGCCGTGGGGTGTGAAACTGGCGCATGCGATGGACCCCAAACCATTGAAGCGCGTGTTCGCGGTGTTTCTGACGCTGGTCGCCTTGAACATGCTTCGCAAGGCGTTGGGGCTATGACCGATTTTTGGGACAAGGGCTGGATCAGGTTTCCACACGATCCGACACTTGCCCAATGGGTTGAACACGCTTTGCCGCAAGCCCGCGCCTCGGTCACAGATCCGGCCTATGCGGAATGGCTGGATTGCGAAGGCACGTGGTTCATCGGTGTGGATGCGCTGGATAACGATCCAGAGGGCAGGGTGGGGCAATCAGACCTTTTGTCAGGTCTGGCCATGGACTTTATCGCCGAACATTACGGGCGGTTGCCACTGCACAAGGGGCAAGTCTCGGTCGTTTATCCCGGTTATCCGCGCCCGCGTCGTGGCGAAAACGAAGCCGCCAACAGATACCGGCGGAACCGTGACGCGGCGCATGTGGACGGGTTACGCCCTATGGGGCCGGATCGCCGACGCCGGGTGGATGAGCCACATGCGTGGATCCTGGGCATACCGTTAACCGAGGCCAGCGCGGATGCCGCCCCGATGGTTCTGTGGGAGGGCAGCCACAAGATACTGGGTGCGGCCTTTGCGCGTGTCATGGAAGGCCAGCCCAAGGACAGCCTTCACCAGATTGACATCACCGATGTCTATCAGACCGCCCGTCGAGAGGTGTTTGAAACCTGCCCCCGTATCGAGCTGCCTGCAAAGCCGGGTGAAGCCTATCTGCTGCATCGCCACTGCCTGCACGGTGTCGCACCCTGGACCAAAGCGGCGACCGCCGGGCCGGATGGACGGATGATCGCCTATTTTCGCCCGGAATGCGCGGGGGGAGTAGCCGAGTGGATCGAATCCCCGTAACCTGTTGCCATTATTCAGGTTTGGAGGTTTTCGATGATTACGGTTCATACGCATTCTGACGGGGCCCAGATTGAGGTCGAGCTGTCCGGTGAAGTGACGAGCAAAGATTACAGCGAGACCTTGGTCCCCGCGATCGAAGCGGCGCTTGAGGCTCATGATGCAGTGCGTCTGTTGGCGATCGTGCAGCCAGAGTTCAAAGGCTACGACCTTGGGGCGGCATGGTCCGATACCAAGCTGGGTCTCAGCCACTGGCGCGGGTTTGACCGTATCGCAGTTGCGGCTGATCAGGGCTGGGTGCAGACCAGCATCCGTCTGGCCGCGCCGATTCTGCCATGCCCCGTTCAGGTGTTTGAACTTTCGGAACTTGAGGCCGCGCGCCGTTGGATGCGCGAGTCGCTAGGGGCCATTCATGTGACCGATCTGGGTGGACCCTGCGTGCAGATCAGCCTGATGGGCAAACTGGACCCAGAAGAATACCAGCAGGCAGAGCGTGATCTGGATACCTTGCTAAGCTCGAAGAACGGGTTCCGTCTGTTGATCGATCTGCGCGAGTTTGACGGCTGGCAGGGGCTGACTGCACTGGCCGCGCATTTCCGCCTGGCCCGAGGGCATGTGGGAATGCTGGATCGCGCCGCCATAGTGGGGGACAAAGCGTGGCAGCATATGGCGCAGCGTGTCGCCAGTCACGTTCTAGGTGCCCGTACGCAGTTCTTTCCTTCTGAGGAATTCGAAAACGCAAAATCCTGGCTTGCCGCGGGGTAAGGAGACGCTGATCAAGACGTCAGTATTCGCCCGACTTTACCATTACGTAAGGTTAATTTACCGACTGTCCAATTTTTCTTGATCGGTTGGTCAAAAACCGCTTAAACCTGTGTTGTTCTTCCGCCTTACCACGTCGGAAGACCATTTTGCTGAAAGGCGCTGCTGTGGGTTGCCACTCACTTACGCATGTCGTCGAACTTGATCCCCCCTCGGAGTTCAGACCGACCCGCAGCGGCGCGAATTCAGCCAAAAAGCCAGAAGTGGATATCAGGATTTGTTCATTCGCGCCGCCCGCCCACCGCGCCGTTTGGCGAGGCGGGGTTTGCGTGCAGGCAGATCTTCCATGATTTCGGCACGCTCAACGCTGTCCATTTTCGACCAGCGCGTGATCTCATCAATTGTGCGATAACAACCGGTACAGATGCGCTCGGTCGGGTGCACGACGCATATCTGGATGCAAGGGCTCTCGACCTCGTTCCTTTTCCAGACCATGTTTGTCATCGGTACACCCCGTTGCCCTTATAGAAAGCGCAGCCTATCCAGCGCTCCTTGTAGAATATAGCCTGCCGCAACGTGATCGATAACCTGTCCGCGACGTTTTCGTGACGTATCCGCCTCAAGAAGTGCCTTTTCCGCCGCGACTGTGCTTAGCCGTTCGTCCCAGAAGCTGATTGAAACCTCGGTCAGACGTGACAGATTTCGGGCAAAAGCGCGGGTCGATTGGCACCGGGGGCCTTCGGTGCCGTCCATGTTTTTGGGCAGGCCGAGTACGACACCACCAATCTCTCGGTCCGCGATGATGTCCAGCAATCGGGCCGAATCCAGGGTGAATTTCTTGCGTCGCACGGTCTCAAGCGGGCTGGCCACGCCGCGCATCCGGTCGGACACGGCCACGCCGATGGTCTTTTCGCCCAGATCCAACCCCATCAGGGCAGTCATAGGGGGCAATGCGGCGGCGAAGTCTTCGAACTCGTCGTAAATCATTGAGCAATACCTGCCTGAAGTGCAGCAGCGTCGATGATCTCCAGCGCATCGGCGTTTCCGGCAAAGACTGCCATGGCTTCGTTCCTTATGTCGATGGCGCGCTGTCCTTCGCCCAGAACGCCCAGTGCAGCGATCAGACGGGCCCAATCCTCGGGCGCGCCCCCTTCGGTAGCCAGCCGATCTGATAGCTGGTTGACCATGCCGCGGATCATCTCTTGCCGTTCTTCCGGGGTCAGCGCCTCAGCAGCCTCGATGTCTTCCTGACTTGGGCCAGGGCCTGCCGGGGCTGACATCTCAGGCGCGTTGAATACGCCAGCGCGAAACGCCAGCTCATCCAGTTGGGCCAGAATTGCGTCGACCCATAGCGCGCCGGCCGGTGCGTTGCGCAAGGCGTCGGTCCAGATGCGATACCCGATGTCAGGGCGCCCGACCTGCACCATCATCTGGCCAAGGTAATACAGCGCCGGGCCGTGTCGCGGATCACGTTTTAATGCTTCACGCAATGCGGCTTCGGCTTCAGGGGACACATAGCCGCCAGCCGACACGATCATCATTTCGGCCAGATGCGAATAGGCGTCTGCGCGGACTTCGTCGCCGGACAGTTCGATCACCCGCTGCTGGGCCTTGTATGCGGCCGGAAAATTGCCTGCGTTCGCCTCGTGTTGCGCTAGTAAAATATGGCCTTGCAGGTCATCGGGGCGCGCTTCGACGGTTTCACGCAACTGCTTCAAAAGCGCCGCATATCCCTCCGACAGCTCAGGCAAGGGGGCTGGTGTTGTGGTGGCTTCGAATTCAGCTTGGCTGGGGCGTTCCGCGCGCAAGGTTTCCGCCTGCGCAATACGCAGCGACAGGGGTTGATCCGGCAGCCCCGCCGCACCCATCCGGTCGTACATCCAGGCCGCACCGCCGACCAGGATAAGACCCACGGCTGCGATCGTGGTGACCGAGGCCCAAAGTGGCGGTCCCGGTCGGGTCGACTGTGCCTGTATCTGTGCGTCTGCGGCCAGAATACGGCGTGAAATCTCGGTGCGTACACGCTCGGCATCTGCTTCCCCGATGACACCTCGGGCCAGATCCTTGTCCACGCCCGCCAATTGTTCGCGATAAACACGAAGGTCATAGGCCGCTGCGGGTTCGCGTGTGTCGCGCGCGCGCAGGATAGAATAGCCTAGGAACACTGCAGTCACGGCAGCTGTTAGGATGATCAGGACCCAGAACGACATGGCTTCTCCGAAGTGGCTGCCCTGACTTAGACCTCTCGGCGGGCCGACAAAAGGGACAAATGGCCGCTGGCCGACTTCGTGTCGCAATAATGGGGCCTATGTCGCAATAGTGCGATATTACGGCGTTGAACGGCAGGGGCGCGCTGGCGTTACGCGGCATATCTTCGCGCAATCACCGAACCGGATGGATTCGCCTATGAAACACTATTCAGCCTTTGCTGTAGCGCGCGAAGCGCTGCGCTATCACACCGGATGGGAACGCGCCTGGCGTTCGCCCGAACCCAAGAAGAAATACGACGTGATCATCGTCGGTGCGGGCGGTCATGGTCTGGCCACGGCCTATTATCTGGGTAAGAACTACGGCATCCAGAATGTCGCCGTGATCGAAAAAGGCTGGCTGGGCGGTGGTAACACCGGTCGGAACACGACTATCATCCGCTCAAACTACCTGCAGGACCCTTCGGCAGCGATCTACGAAAAAGCGCGCAGCCTGTACGAGGATCTGAGCCAGGAACTGAACTATAACATCATGTTCAGCCCCCGTGGCGTTATGATGCTGGCCCAAACCCATCACGAAATTCGCGGCTATCAGCGCACGGCGCATGCCAACGCATTGCAAGGTGTTCAGACCGAATGGATCACCCCCGAGCGCGTCAAAGAGCTGGTGCCGATCATCAATATCGACGGCCCGCGCTATCCGGTTCTGGGCGCATTGTGGCAGGAACGCGGGGGCACCGCTCGTCACGACGCCGTGGCTTGGGGATATGCGCGCGCCTGTTCCGCAATGGGCATGGACATCATCCAGCAATGCGAGGTCAAAGGCGTCAGGTCTGAGAATGGCCGCGTTGTTGGCGTCGATACTACCAAGGGTTCGATTGACTGTGACAAGCTGGGTATGGTGGTTGCGGGCCATTCCGGTCAGCTGGCCGAGATGGCGGGATTCCGTTTGCCGCTTGAGGCGATTGCCCTGCAGGCGTTGGTGTCCGAGCCGATCAAGCCCTGCATGGACGTGGTGGTGATGGCCAACACCGTGCATGGTTACATGTCACAGTCCGACAAGGGTGAGATGGTGATTGGCGGCGGCACTGATGCCTTCAACAACTACACCCAGCGCGGCAGCTTCCATCATATCGAGGAAACCGTTCGGGCACTGGTCGAAACTTTCCCGATGATCTCGCGCCTGAAGATGCTGCGCCAGTGGGGCGGGATTGTGGACATGACCGGCGACCGGTCTCCGATCCTGTCAAAAACGCCTTTGGGCGGTTGCTTTATCAACTGTGGCTGGGGCACGGGTGGCTTCAAGTCGATCCCCGGATCTGGATGGGGCATGGCGCAGCTGATGGCCACAGGTCACTCGCCGCTGACCGAAGCCTTTACGCTGGACCGCTTCAAAGAGGGCCGCTTCATCGACGAAAGCGTCGCCGCCGGGGTGGCGCACTAACACCCTGGCCCGAAGGTGCCACCTAATAGAATTCTGGTTGGCCACATTGCCAGCCGACCGCCAAAAGGATGACCATATGCTGATCCTGAACTGCCCGTATTGCGGCGTCGACGCCGAAGAATCTGAACTGTCCGCCGGAGGTGAGGCGCACCTGAAACGCTTCGGTCCCGGCTCGTCGGATGGCGAATTCCACGACTACCTGTTCATGCGTGAAAATCCCAAAGGCGTTCATTTCGAACGCTGGCGCCACAGCAACGGCTGCGGCAAGTGGTTCCACGCCGCTCGCTGCACACAAACGCTCGAAGTGTTCGGGACTTATACCGCCCAGACCACCGAGCCGCCGAAAGAACTCAAGGACGCGATCACTGCAAAGCGCCCTGGCTGGACGTGGAGAGAGTACGAATGATCCGCGCCGCCATCCATAATTCCGCCTGCGAAAGGTCCGCAACATGAGCACCCGTCTCGCAAAACAAGGCCGGCTGATTGACCGGTCGAAACAGGTCACATTCACCTTCAACGGCACGTCGATGCAGGGGTACGAGGGCGACACGCTTGCCTCGGCCCTGCTGGCCAATGACCAAATGATGATGGGCCGGTCATTCAAATACCACCGGCCCCGCGGTGTCGTCGCCAGCGGTGCGGAAGAGCCGAACGCTTTGGTTGGCTTGGGGCAGGGCAACCGGTTCGAGCCGAACCAGCGCGCCACAACGACCGAGCTGTTCAACGGTCTGACCTCAATTTCACAGAACCACTGGCCGAACCTGGAATTCGACATCGGTGCCGTGAACACAGCGCTGGCGCGGTTCCTGCCAGCGGGCTTCTACTACAAGACATTCATCCACCCCAAGCCGTTCTGGAAGCATGTCTACGAGCCGATCATCCGGCGGTCGGCCGGTCTGGGTAAAGCACCCGATAAGGACAACCGCGACGCAGATACTTATGAGCACTTCTACGCTTTCACCGACGTTCTGGTGATCGGTGGCGGTGTCGCCGGGTTGCAGGCGGCCATGGCGGCGGCCGAGACTGGCGCCAAGGTTCTGCTGATCGAGCAAACCGCGCATTGGGGTGGACGCGCTCCGGTTGATGGCGGGACCATTAATGATGAGCCTGTGGATAAGTTCGTGGAACAATTGGTTTCCAAACTGGAAACAATGGACAACGTTATCATGCGCAACCGCTGCATGGGCGCGGGCGTCTACGACCATGGTTATGTGCTGGGGTATGAGCGTCTGAACGACCATAAACCGGGCACACAAGGTCCACGTCATCGCCTGTGGCGGATCCGGGCCAAGCAGGTCGTCACTGCGACAGGCGCAATCGAACGCCCGCTGTCTTTTGCGGACAATGATGTTCCGGGTGTCATGCTAGCCGCGGCCATGCGCGACTATGTGGTGAATTGGGGCGTCACCCCGGGTGAACGTGTGATCGTTGCGACCAACAATGACGACGCTTATCGCACGGCGATCATCCTCAAACAGGCAGGTGTAGATGTTCTGCGTGTGATCGATGCGCGCGCTGCTGCCGGACCGCTGGCCGAAGAGGCGCGACAGCTTGGCATCCGGGTCGACCCCGGCAAAGCCATTGCCAAAGTCAAAGGCGGCAAGCGCGTCAAAAAGGTCGAAATCTGCAATCAGGAAGGCATCGGTGGCGCTCGTGAAGAAGTTGAGTGCGACGCAGTTGCCATGTCGGGCGGCTGGTCTCCGGTAGTTCACATGTGGTCGCATTGCGGTGGCAAGCTGATCTGGGATGAGGCAAACGCACATTTCCGCCCCGATCCTGCGCGCCCTCCGCTGGGTGCGAATGGCGAAGGGTTCGTTGTGGCCGCAGGTGCCTCAAATGGCCCACTGGCGCTGGGTGATGTTCTGACTGACGCGCATGCCGCTGGCAAAGCGGCCGCCAAGGCGGCTGGCTTCAAGCCGAAAAACACCAAGGCTCCGGCTGGTGAGGCCACGCAAGAGGCCGCTATGCAAGCGGTCTGGCTGATGCCCGCCAACGCCGATGTGCAGCTGCGCATGAAATCGTGGCTGGATTTCCAGAATGACGTCAAGGTCTCGGACGTGCAGCTGGCCGCGCGCGAAGGCTATGAAAGCGTCGAACATACAAAGCGTTACACCACGCTGGGCATGGCGACAGATCAGGGTAAATTGAGCAACATCAACGGCCTAGCGATCCTTGCTGATGCATTGGAATCGGAAATCCCGAAGGTTGGCACCACCACCTTCCGCCCGCCCTATACCCCAATCTCGATGGGTGCGATTGGCGGCGAAGCGCGGGGTGAGGTGTTCCAGCCGATCCGCCAAACACCGATGCATGACTGGCACGACAAGAACGGCGCCGATTGGGAACCGGTCGGTCACTGGCGCCGGACCTATGCCTATGTGCGACCTGGCGAATCCGTGCACGATGCGGTGAACCGCGAGGTGAAGAACACCCGCGACAATCTCGGTCTGCTGGATGCCTCGACACTTGGCAAACTGATCGTCAAAGGCCCCGATGCCGGCAAATTCCTGGACATGATGTACACCAACATGATGTCCACGCTGAAGATCGGCAAATGTCGCTATGGCCTGATGTGCTCGGAAAACGGGTTTCTGATCGATGACGGCGTTGTCGCTCGCATCGACGAGGATACATGGCTGTGCCACACAACCACCGGCGGAGCCGAACGCATCCATGCCCATATGGAAGAATGGCTGCAGACCGAATGGTGGGACTGGAAAGTCTACGTCGCCAACGTGACCGAGCAGTACGCTCAGGTGGCAGTGGTCGGCCCCAATGCCCGCAAGCTGCTTGAAAAGCTGGGCGGCATGGATGTCAGCGCTGAGGCGCTGCCTTTCATGGAGTGGCGCGATGGGCAGATCGGTGGTTTCGATTGCCGTGTCTACCGGATTTCATTCTCAGGTGAACTGAGCTGCGAAATCTCGGTTCCGGCCAGCCAGGGGCAAGCCTTCTGGACCGCTCTGATGGAGGCAGGCAAAGAGTTCGGAGTGATGCCGTACGGCACCGAGTGTCTGCACATCCTGCGGGCCGAGAAGGGCTTTATCATGATCGGGGACGAGACCGACGGCACCGTGATCCCACAGGATCTGAGGCTGCACTGGGCGCTCTCGAAAAAGAAAGAGGACTACCTTGGCAAACGCGCCCATTCGCGCAGCCACATGGCCGATCCGGACCGCTGGAAACTGGTCGGTCTTGAGACTGTGGATGGTTCTGTCATCCCTGACGGAGCTTACGCAGTCGGCGAGGGGGTCAACGCCAATGGTCAGCGCAATATGATCGGTCGCGTTACCTCGACATATTACTCGGCCAACCTCGGAAAAGGTATCGCCATGGGTCTGATCAAGCACGGTCCAGACCGCATGGGCGAGATCGTCGAGTTCCCGGGCACCGATGGCAAAACCTACAAAGCTAAGATCGTGGACCCGATCTTCTTCGATAAGGAAGGGGAGAAGCAGAATGTCTGAACCCATCAGCGCACTGAACCACGCAAGCTATGATGGCATCGCCAAGATCCAGGAATGTGGCCTGCAGGGCATGATTACTTTGCGCGGCGACCTGTCCGACAAAGTGTTGGCCAAGGCCGTCAAGGACGCAACGGGTCAGAAAATGCCCGGTCAGCGCGAAGCTCTGGTCGATGGTGAGTCCGGCGTCTGCTGGATGTCCACCGATGAATTACTGGTGCTTGTTCCTTACGCTGAGGTTGAGGCCAAACTGGCAGCCATGACCAACGCGCTGAGCGGTACACACGCGTTGGCGGTCAACGTCTCGGACGCCCGCGCGGTGTTCCGTATCTCGGGCGGCAATGCGCGTGAGGTGCTGGGCAAGCTTGCCCCGGTCGAGCTGTCGGCGGAGGCATTTCAACCAGGTCAAATCCGCCGCTCGCGCCTGGCGCAGGTGGCAGGCGCGTTCTGGATGGATGACGCCGAAACCTTCCGCGTTGTCTGTTTCCGGTCGGCCGCAGACTACGTGTTCAAGCTGCTTAAAGTTGCGGCGCAGCCCGGCAGCGAGGTTGGGGTTTACTGAACCGAAGTGAACTGAAAAGCCCCGGCTACGCCGGGGTTTTCTTTACCCGGTGGTTACGCTGCAAACTCCCGAACCATATGGTTTGTTGGCAGCGCTTGTATGCGCAAAACTGGCGCGATCCAGCCATGGCCGTCCGACTTCGTGATTTCACATTTGTATTCGACAGTATCCGCCAGAACTGATTGTGCGGAAAAGATCGTCTCAGAAATCCCCGTAGGCGATGCTGTCATTTTGCTTTCTCAAAAACTCTTCCGCGGGTGCTATTCAACTAGCACTCGCCAGATTGGTAAGTGAGGAAACAACTACTTAGATAGGAATAGCGGCTGCATTACTAGTTAGAAAAAAGTACCGTACGGTACCGTGTCATTTCCGTTGGGCTGAGCGCTTTCTGAACATCCAGTGGGCGTCCGGTTTCGTCAGTAATTTCAGAATAAAAGGAGAGACTGCTCAGCATGTCTGAGGTCCGCTGATGTCTGTCCTCTTCGGGCAAAAGCGGTGAGTGGAGTGAGAGGTACAGAGTAGGTCGCGTCCGTTTCAACCAGGGCAGGATCGTTGGCAGCACAAAAAACTCAGCCCCTTCAATATCCATCTTGACCAGAGAGATACCCGACAGGTCATTCGCGGCCTCGAACTGGTCCCATGCGATCGTCAAGGCGTCATTGCCATGTATTCCGTCGTGCAAAAGTGAGCTGGTGGAATCGCCCGGCTCGCCGCGCACCGACGCCATGCGAGCCACTCCGAACTGATCCGACAACGCCACGCCAAAGGCCGAAACGTTTTGGATGTCGTTCAGGTCGAGGTTCCAGGCCAGATGCCGAAATGCCGTTGGGTCCGGTTCGAAACACCAAACGTGCCGCGCCTTGCGGGCACCGTACAGGACTGTGGGACCAATCCATGCGCCGATGTCCAGATAATCCCGATCTGCCGACAGATACTTGTCGAGCACGGCGAAGGTTTCAGGCTCCCACTTGCCATCGGATGCCTTGCGCCAAAATTTCGAATGATAAGGGTCCAGACGAAACGGCTCGCCATTCAGCTGGCCCGCATAGTATCCGCGGGCGCGGTAAAACATCTTGCGCGCCTGTGTAAGCATCGTCTGCCTCCGGGTTTTCTTGTCTCGGCTCTTGACCTGCGGCGGCTGCCAAAGCATTTAACCTTGGGAACCGCAACTTACATTTTTAACAGGGGGCCGATATGGCTTTTGAACTTCCTGATCTTCCTTATGCACATGACGCGCTGGCAGCCAAGGGTATGTCCGCGGAAACACTGGAATATCACCACGACCTGCACCACAAGGCCTATGTCGACAACGGCAACAAGCTGATCGCCGGCACCGAGTGGGACGGCAAGTCGCTGGAAGAGATCATCGTTGGCACCTACGACGCAAATGCCGTCGCGCAAAACGGCATCTTCAACAACATCAGCCAACTGTGGAACCACAACCAGTTTTGGGAAATGATGGGCCCCGGCGGCAACGCAATGCCCGGTGAGCTGGAAAAAGCCCTGACCGAGAGCTTTGGCTCGGTTGACGAGTTCAAGTCGCAGTTCAGCGCGGCTGGTGCCGGTCAGTTCGGCTCGGGCTGGGCGTGGCTGGTTAAGAACGCAGACAGTTCGCTGGCCGTGACCAAGACCGAAAACGGCGTCAACCCGCTGTGCTTTGGTCAGACCGCGCTGCTGGGTTGCGACGTGTGGGAGCACTCCTACTACATCGATTTCCGCAACAAGCGTCCGGCTTACCTGTCGAACTTCCTCGACAATCTGGTAAACTGGGAAAACGTTGCATCGCGGATGTGATTGTTAACCCGATAAGGGTTTTCAAGGGCCTGCTGGCGGTGACGTTGGCAGGTCTTTTCTTGTTTAGATAGCTATTTTTAATGGTGATGTTGCGTTTTGCAATCGGCATCTAATGGCAGCAGTGAGCCCAATTTGTCGAATGCCGCGCTTCGAACGAATGACGGCTTTGGGTTCAGGTTCGCTTTTGATGTTGGGTCGAACTCGTGCCGTCGCCCCAATTAAAGTTGCCCCGAAACTTGTCCGGAGCAATTTCCGACTTGAAGTCCAAGACGACAGGTTGTTCAGTTTGCGATTTGGCTTACCGGCGTGATCTTTCCGATCGGCGCTCCGGCCAATGCGCCATGCTCGCGCAGCGTATCGGGATTGTCGGCCCGGTAGATGCAATACGTCCCTTCACCCGTCAGATAGGAATGGTCCCATTCGATCACATCGCCAAGTTTAGCGACCGCTGCATTCGAGCCCTTCGAAATCTTCTCCTTCTTGTCCAGCCCGAAGAACCCGACACCAGGAATTGGACGTTCTATGACAAAAACCTGATGCCCGTCTCGCGGCTCTGCACCGGCGGCCTGACCACCGCCAACGGTGGGTGAGTTGATGAAGAGCACTTCCGAGATTTTCTCTGCTGTGATGGCGGCGGTTTGAAACAAGTCACGCACTGCTCCTTCATTCTTGGCCGTCATTACTACATAGCTGTCAAGACCAGCGGACAGCGTTTCGTCGACGATCACACCTGCCTGCTGCATGAGCGCCTCAGAGGGGGCCTCGAACGGTGCTTCCAGTTCGACAACAAACTGGCCGGCAAATCCGGCAATGGGTGTGAAGAGAGCCGCAACTAGTACGGCACGGAAAGTGGGGAATTTGAACATATGATCCTCCATGGTTCAAATTTAGCGCTTTGTGGCTTTCGTGGCTATGCTGCCCAAAACCGACTATAATGTTGGCGAAATCCGAGCTGAAATGTCCTGAATGACTTCCGAAATCGCTCCGAAATCACGCGTATTGCGAATTGGTCAGGGTCGTTACGACCTTGAAACCGGTGCACTTACCACGACAGATGGCGCGCCAATACACCTGCGGAAGCAATCCGCCGATGTCCTTGCGGTGCTTGCCTCTCGGGCGGGAGAGGTGGTCGATCGCGAAGCGCTTGTTCAAACGGTCTGGAAGGGCATCGCAACAACCGACGACTCATTGATCCAGTGCATCAGTGATATTCGTCGCGCGCTCGGAAAAGATGTGATCGAAACCTATCCAAAAATTGGCTACCGGCTGGTTGCGGTTGTGGCATCTGCGGATCGCCCAACAAGACTGCCTCACACCAGCCTTCGCCTGATCGCAGCGGTTGGGGCTTTCGCGCTGTTTGCCTCAGGTTTGGGCCTTTGGTTCACTTCTGTTTCCGGCAAATTTGATGCAGGTAGCGCAGCCATAGTGCCGCCTCAAATTTTGCCCGACAAGACGCTCGCGGTTCTACCCTTCGTCAATCTTGGCGGTGGCGAAGAGTTGCAATTTTTTGGGGACGGCCTCAGCGAGGATTTGACCACGGACCTCGCCAAGATACCGGATCTGACGGTGATCGCCTTCGCGTCCAGCGGCGACTTTCCTCAAGCCGAGGCCGGTTTCAGGGAGATCGCTGATAATCTTGGCGTGCGCTACCTTGTGCGCGGAACCGTACGGCACTCCAATGACAGGGTGCGCATCAATGTTTCTCTAATCGACCCTTTCGAGGGCGTGAATATCTGGGCAGAGCGATTTGATCGGGTTCGGCAGGACCCCTTCGATGTCCAGGAAGATGTGACGCGCGCGATCGTCGACGCCCTGTCACTTTCGCTCAAAGCCAACGTGGTGCCATCGCGCGTGGCGACAGACGCGTATTTCATGTTGCTACGCGGTTTAGAGCCATTGCGCGACGGGACAAGAGAAGGCAATCAACGGGCACGCGAATACTTCGAAAAAGCTCTTGCGCTTGACCCAAACTATGCACGTGCACATGCGTACATTGCTGTGGCATACGGGCGCGACATGATGTTCGACTATGCCACCCCGTTGCAACGGCAGTCTGTTCAACCGGGGCTTCAGGCCGCCATCACAGCAATACAACTCGATCCGGACATCCCGAATGCCTATTTCGCGTTGGCAATCCTGAACCTTGCCATCGGAGAGAATGACAAGGCACTTGCGGCAGCGCGGCATTCGATCCAACTCAACCGGAATTTCGCAGAAGGCTACGCTATTTTGGCCGAGGCGGCTGTTTATGGCGGCGATCTTAAAGAGGCACGCGAAGCGATCCAGCACGCCAAACGTTTGCACCCTCATCATCCGGCGCGATTTGACTGGATTGAGGCACACGTCCATCTTCAGCTTGGAGACGCAGAAACCGCGCGCGCGTTGCTGGAGACCACGGTTGAGGAAGCTCCTGGTTTTGCCGCAGCCTTCGTCTTGCTCGCTGCCACCTATGCCGAACTGGGAGAGTATGAACGCTCAAAATCAGTGCTGGCCGCGTTGCGCGCTCAACAGCCAGGTTTTCAGGTTAACCGCTTCGTAGCCTCGGCACCGTTTGCATCAGAAGATCGTCGTCAGCGACTCAATGATGCGCTAATAACTGTAACCAGAGATTGATGCGTCATTCCAAACGGATTTCTAATCACTTTCGCCGCCTGTTGGCGAGCAGCGGTCGTATACTCGGAGTCCAACAGCAGACGATGGTGCACTTGCAGCGAAAGTCTGGAAGTCCGCATTGCTGTCGTTGCTGTCGTTGCTGTCGTTGCTGGCGTCTGAACTGTCCCTAAGACCTACCGAAACCGTCGGATGACCCGTCTGAGCCCAAAAAGACGGATGCTGCGCAGTGCACGAAGGTCTGATCTGCATGTCTCGGATCGCAGACATCTAGATTAATAATGAACTTTAGATTGTATGAAGGTCAAGTAACTCTCCCTCGCTGCCTATCAGATCAAAGGTTTGTAGCCTCGCGCAAACAAGATACACTATTTGAGGAACGAGATGGCAATTTGGAAGCGCAGAAAGAATAACAAGGACACTGATTTGCCACCAGAGCAAGGCGATTTCAACCAATCACCGCAAGTCAAATCAATGCACAATGCGATCAACAAAGAGGAGCCATCCGATCCGCTGATCCGTGCTAAAATGACCAGCAAGGACATAACTGCCGCTACGCTTGATATGCTGAACGACGAAAGAGGCATCCGTGTTGAAACGGCTTTGGGTGTGCTTGGGTCGCTTGCTGGCGCATCGTGCTCCTATGCGATGTTAGACCTTGTTGTGCGTGATCCCAATGCACAAGCCCCCGAAGTCGTAGTTGCCAACCTTAAATCCGGCGAACGTTTGATGTTTGGCGACTACATCAATCGCAAGTTAGTTGAGGGCGAAGACTTGGGTTCTCAAACCCTTTCGCTGTGGCATCTTTTTGCTGGAATGGCGCAGCATCATCTTGGTGAAGTTCCGCAGATTGATTTTCAGGAGTTGTTCGGACGTGTCACTGCACAAGGAGGTACGCCTGACTTTGGCAAAATACAGGTGCCTGACAATCATTTGCCTGGCGATTTGCCGCAGAATTTTGTGAAAGAGTTGTTCCCACAATATCTGCCGATTCTGAGGCGGTATGAGTTGCCGAAAAATCAATATTGGTTGGCGCTTGGCCTTTCGGCTCAGGAAGTGATCGGTATGGGCAAAGATACCGCTGATCCGGCCGTGATGGCGCGCTTAGCACTGGAATGCGCAGTCTATGCATCCAAGTTAGACATGACACCGCACTTGGTAAGAGACAGAACGTAGGTGCGCGCTGGAGCAAAATCGGCCATTCAGCGGCAAATATGGAACGGCTCAATTTCCTATTGAAACCGTCAGATGACCGCACTGAGTCCAAATTGACTGATGCTGCGCTACGTCCAAATGACAAGCTTAGGTGTAAAAGCGGACCCTGCGCAAGCAGGTGTTTTCGCGCAAATTCTAGTATGGATCGGGAGGCAACGATTGATGCCTCCCGAGTGTTGGTTTCTACTGCGACATCCCGCCTTCGGTCGAAATTTGCTCTTCGACATGGCCCTGGTTGGTTATGTCCGATCCCCGTGGAGGATATTCCTTGAATGTCGACAGGTGGTTTTGCACGATTTTAGCAGCAGGACCAAATGCCCACATCTTGTTGCCCATCCACCGTGTATACATCCCCGATTCCTCTGCCGCTTTTTCGTAAGGATCGCGGCGCAGGTTGAATAGTAGGGGTGCGTTCAGTTCTTCTTTGGGTCCCGCCCAACCTTCGGTTTGTATCGTGAAGTGCGCTTTCCAGTCACCATGCCGAACCGCTTGCAAGTCCGGACCTTCGTAGTAGATGATCTCATCCCGGTTGCTATCGCCGTCACCAGTCAAAAACGACAGTTGGTTGAACCCATCCAGATGCACCTGATAGCCCTCGTAGCCTTGGAGCAATGATCCGGGCAGATCGTTCGGGCCGCCAGCGGCGGCAACAAGAGTGGGCATCCAGTCAAGACCGGCAAAAATACCATTGCTCACGGTTCCGGCTGGGACTTTTCCGGGCCAACGAATGATAGCGGGAACGCGAAAACCACCTTCCCAGGTTGTCCCTTTTTCACCATGGAATGGCGTTGTTCCTCCGTCGGGCCAGGTCATGGTTTCAGGGCCATTATCCGAGGTGAAGACGACAATTGTGTTTTCTGAGACGCCCAGTTCGTCCAACTGAGCCATGACTTTGCCCACGTTGTCGTCAAGCTCCTTCATGACCACATCCTGCAAACCACGCCCGTCACCCAACATGGCTTCGTATTCGGGGCTCAGATGGGTCCAGACATGCGCGCGCGCCGGGGCCATCCAAACGAAGAAAGGCGTTTCACTGTCAACCGCGCGGTTGATGAAGTCCAGTGTGTGCGCTGTTACTTCATTGTCGAGCGTCTTCTGCCGCTCGGGCGGAGCGGGACCATCGTCGATGATGCGTTGCTTTCCGACCAAACCCCAGCGCGGATCAATAGTTTCATCCATGGTATCAGTTGCGTAGGCGTGGATGATGTTCCGGGGGCCAAAAGTGTCGTTGAATTTCTGATCTTTCGGCCAGTCCGGATCGGATGTGTATTCCATCGCGTTCAGGTGATAGAGCCAGCCCCAGTATTCGTCAAAACCTTTCACTGTTGGCAGGAACTTGTTCATATCGCCCAGATGGTTCTTGCCAAATTGACCAGTTGTGTAGCCCAGAGATTTTAGCATGTTGGCTAGAGTAGGGTCATTTTCGCTCAGACCTTTTTCCGGGTCTCCGGGCAGGCCAACTGTGTGCATCCCAGTTCGAACCGGAAATTGTCCGGTGATAAAGGCAGACCGTCCGGCGGTACAGCTTGGCTGCGCATAGTAATCCGTCAGACGCATGCCATCCGCAGCAAGCTGATCAAGGTTGGGGGTTTTGATGCTTTTTACACCCTGATGGTAGCTGCCCAGACTGGCCCAGCCGACATCGTCGGCCATTATGACAAGGATATTGGGTTGGTCGGTTTCGGCCAAAACTGGCATGGCACAAACCGAAGCTGTGGCCAGCGTGGCGGAAACCGCAACAGATCGAAGAATGAACATTTTTACCTCTGTGGACGTAGAAGACGATATCGATGGTGGGAGTATCGAAGGGTCCATCAGGGATAGCGGTCGAAACTTTCGCGTCGCAACAGAGCTTTACCAGGATTTCATATTATGAAATCTAAAAAACGAAACCTGAAATGAAATTGACCACATGATGAACGAAAAAGCACTGACTGCCTTTCTTGCATTGGCTGAAACCGGCAGCTTCCAAAATGCAGCCCGTGCCATGGGTGTGTCCAACGCGTCATTGTCCCGCTATGTCGGGCAGGCCGAGGACCATACGGGACTTGTTTTGTTTCATCGAAGCCGAAACAGCAGCACACTGACACGCGCGGGGCAGGAGTTCTTTCCAATCGCCCAGGAGCTGCGCGAAGACCTGAACCGATATGCGACACGTGTGGCCGGTTTGCGCGAAACCGGGCCGGGCACTTTGCTGATCGGTTGCGGGCCTCTGACCACGAGGACCCTGATCCTGCCCGTTTTGCGATCAATGCGGCAAGTGATGCCTGACTTGCGCTTCCGAATTCTGGTAAGCGCCTACGCACGCCCGCTCGACTTTTTGCAGGCAGGAAAATTCGACATATTCCTCGGCGATCTGACCTACACACCTGAAGCCGAGGATGTCGAGATCATGGTGATGGAAAAACAGCAAATCCAGTTTGTTGCTCATCGCGATCATGGGGTTCACCAGCGCGGCCCGCAAACTATAGCTGGTATATTCGATTATCCCTTTGCATCGCCGCATCTTCACAAACATTGGAAAGCAACCTTGATAAAGTCACTTGGTGGCGATGCCGAGGCCGTCGAAAAGGTCAATGCCCAGCCGCATATCGAATGCGACGACTACAACCTCCTGACCGGATTGTTGGCGGAGCCTGACTTCATTGTGGGAGGGATGTCGGACACGTTCGCAGGGCTGATCCGTGCAAAGACAATCAAACCCGTGTCGATGAAACAGAACCTTACGTGGAACATTTGCGCGGCGCGTAAGTCGCAGAACACGTCGGATGCTCTTGAATTGTGTTGGAGTGAGCTTGCTAAATACCGCGCCCAATGACGTGAGGCATCTAAAGGAGTCCAATTGAAACGTTTTATGGCTCAAACTAGGTTGTTTGCCTGTGTCCCATAAACTTGCCGAAGTTCCGCACTACAACCAGAGCGGCTTTTGAATGCAAATGACCAATGGCAGCTTTGTTCGCATAGCAGACATCAGTCGCTCCTTATTGTGAACTGTTCATGTGTTGCTGCCGCTCTCTACTTCCCGCCATTTGTCCCGCAAAGCTGACTTCTGCAAAAAAGGCCATTCGACGTTACCGACGTGACCCTGCAACTCCGCCGCAGGAGAAAACCTGCCTACACGTCAACTTTCGAATTGAGACCTATTGTACGCCGTCCCGCAATACCTAGCTAAAGTATGCGGAGGGAGAGAGCCGCAAATCACTAAGAAAACGGTCAGGCAACGCGCTGAAAGACTTCGGCGCGTCTCGGGTAAGCTGTGCCTGACGCATGAGGGATGGCCAAAAAAACGCCATTACAGGAGAACACAATGGTCGAACTTTCACAGGGAACATGGGTTGTCATCGCTGACGGGGAAAAGGCGCTGTTCATGGAGAATATCACCGACGCCGAAGATCCCAATCTGGTTGTCGTATCCGTAGAAGAAAGCGACGGACCAAGGGCCAAGCCCTCGGACCGGGCCGGTCGTCGTTTTGACACTGCGCCGCATCAGAAATCGGCTGTGGAAGAGAGCAAATGGAAAACCCATGCGAAATCCCTGTTCGTGCAGGATGTCGCCAACCTGTTGAACCGTAAGGGTTTGAAAGGGGCCTATAAACGATTGGTCCTGGTGGCCAGCCCGCATGTTCTGGGGTTGCTGCGTCGACGGTTGCACAGCGAAGTGCTGGGCAAAGTGGTTGCCGAGGTGGATAAAACGCTGACCAATCACCCGCTGCATAAAGTTGAACAGGTGTTGCGACAGCGCCTTGCCCCTGCGACTTGAATTTGGCGGAAACAAACGGGCGGCCCTGACCGCCCGTATACCGGACAGCCTAAGTAAGAACTTTCCTAAGCGTTGACATTGCAGCCTCCGGTCCATCGACCCATGTGATGAAATCCGACAACGATGCGTCTGCAAAGCCTTGGCCGATGACCTGTTGCAACAGCTCGTGCAGCGTATCCCAATAGCCATCCACATTCATGACCAGAATGGGCTTGTCGTGCAGGCCCAGTTGCCGCCAGGTGAGCGCCTCGAAGAGCTCATCCAGCGACCCCGGACCGCCGGGCAGGACAATAACCGCATCGGCGTTCATGATCATGACCTTCTTGCGCTCGTGCATCGTCTCGGTGACCACGAAACGGGTCAGGTCCGTTTTGCCGACTTCGCGTTGCAGAAGGTGCACTGGGATGACGCCGAACGTGTCACCACCGGCGGCTTGCGCGGCCCTCGCGACCTCACCCATTAGCCCCACATCCCCGGCCCCGTAAACCAGCCGCCAGCCTTCTTCGGCCAAAAGGGTTCCGAAGTGTTGCGCGGCGTCGGAATAGGCCGGATTCGCGCCATTTCGTGACCCGCAATACACACAGACAGATTTCTGAGACATGGGATGGCTTCTCCGGGCTTGTATATGGTGTTTTGACCCGTGATAGCGGGATTGATAGATTGGCTCAACCGTTAGGCAGAATGTGTTTTACTCAAAGCACTTGCGCTGCGGAGCGAAAGGAAAAGAATGAACTCCAAGTCGGGAAGCGAAAGCTCCGGTACTTTCATCTGGGGGGTGATTGCCGGCATCGTTGCATTGGTCGGGGCGGGCGGGTTGTACCTGTCCGGCGTCTTCGGGACGGGTCCTCAGGAAGCTTCACCGCAGCAAGACACCGCCGTCCAAACCACGGAAGAGGCCAGTTCGGTTTCCACCCCGTCCGAGGATCAGAGCACAGCAATTGACGAACCGGAAACCGCTGATCCGTCTGATTCCGCGACCGCACCAGCGACGGAAACGGCTGAGGCCGACCCGGGTGTCGCGCCACCGACTCTGGACCAGATCTTTGTTGAGCCCGACGGCAATACTGTTCTTTCCGGCAATGCAGAGCCAGGCACGGATGTTCGTGTCTTGCTGGATGGTGAGCAAGTGCACAGCTTTACCGTCGACAACACCGGTCAGTTTGCCGAGTTCCTTTCGATCCCATTCTCAGACGATGCACGCGGGCTTACGCTGGAAACTGCGGGCGAGGATCAACCCGTTCGTTCCGACGACTATTTGATTGCAGCCTTGCCTGAACCGGAACCGACGACCGAGCAGATCGCTGCCGCCGAAACAGGTGACGCCGCGCCCACCAATGATGGATCGGCAGAGACGCAAAACACATCCTCGTCAGAGCCAACAGATGAAGCGACAACCACAGGTGATGTTGAAACGGCGGATGCAACTGCGGAACCGTCTGCGGATCAACCCCAGGAGACGGCACAAGAAACCACTGCAGAAGGCGATGAAAATCAACAAGTTGCCATTCTGCGTTCCGGCGAAGACGGGGTTGAGCTGGTTCAGTCTCCAACTGCCGAACCCAACGCCTCGGACGAGGTGGCTTTGGACACGATCGGCTATTCCGACGTTGGCGACGTAGAGCTTACCGGCCGGGTCCCAGACGGGTCTGCGGTTCGACTGTATCTGGACAACCAGCTTGTCGATGATCTGTCACCGGTTGATGATGGTAAATGGCGCAGCGAACTCGAGGGAATTGATCCCGGCATCTATACCTTGCGCGTCGATGAAATCGCCTCGGACGGCACCGTGGTCAGCCGGCTGGAAACGCCGTTCAAACGCGAACCGCTGGAAGTACTGCGCGCGGCAGAGGCCAATGATGCGCCCGAGGGCGAACCAGATGCGCCCCCGATCCGGGCGGTCACCGTGCAGGAAGGCGACACGCTTTGGGCCATTTCGCGCGACCGGTTCGGCGATGGTATCCTTTACGTGAAATTGTTCGAGGCCAATCGCGACGCGATCCGCGATCCTGATTTGATATATCCCGGTCAGATATTCACCATCCCGGAATGAACTATTGCTGCTGGCCCTTGGTGGGCCAGCGGTCTATCTCTGACCGCAGATCAGGTACGTGATGAGACGAGCAGCGCCAATGACCTCAGCCGATACGCCCACGCCCGACGACCGCCGCTCTGGCTGGCGCACGATCCGGAAGGTTGCGCCTTATATGTGGCCCGAGGATGAGCCTTGGGTAAAACGACGCGTCGTTCTGGCCATGGGCATGCTGGTTCTGGCCAAGCTGATCGCCGTCTATACCCCTATCCTTTATAAAGGCGCGGTCGATGGGCTGGCGGGCGAGGGTGTTCCGCCACTGGCGTTGGGCGCTGTTGGCCTTACCGTGGCCTATGGCGTTGCGCGTATGATGACCGTTGGTTTCCAGCAGTTACGCGATGCGGCCTTTGCCCCGGTAGGGCAGCGGGCCTTGCGCGCACTGGCATTGGAGACCTTCCAGCACATCCACCAGCTGTCCATGCGCTACCACGTAACGCGCCGCACCGGGGGGCTGAGCCGGATCATCGAGCGTGGTGTGAAAGGTGTGGAATTCCTGCTGCGCTTTTTGCTGTTTTCCATCGGTCCGTTGATCCTGGAACTGCTGCTGGTCGCGATCATTCTGATGTGGCTGTTCGACGTCTGGTATCTGGTTGTCGTTGCTGTCACCATCGCGCTGTACATCTGGTTTACCTTTGCGGTGACCGAATGGCGCGTGAAGCTGCGCCGCGAGATGAACGATCAGGATACTGAGGCCAACCAACGCGCCATCGACAGCCTGCTGAATTTCGAAACCGTCAAGTATTTTAATGCTGAATCGCGCGAGGCGGCACGGTACGACGTGTCGATGAAGGCCTATGCCGGGGCAGCGCTTAAGACGGCGTATTCGCTGGCCTTCCTGAATTTTGGTCAGTCCCTTCTGATCACCTGCGGGCTGATCGGCGTGATGGTTCTTGCGGCCATGGGGGTGCAGCAGGGTACGCTGACCGTCGGCGATTTCGTCATGGTCAACGCCTATATGATCCAGATCACCGTGCCGCTGAACTTTCTGGGCACCGTCTACCGGGAAATCCGCCAATCGCTGGTGGATATGGGGCAGATGTTCGACCTGTTGGAACAACCGACCGAGGTACAGGACAAGCCCGGCGCGCCAGATCTGGTGGTCAGTGGTGGTGAGGTGACATTGGACAATGTGCGCTTTGGCTATGATGCGGACCGCGAGATCCTCAAAGGTGTGTCGCTGACGGTACCTGCTGGCCAGACTGTTGCAATTGTCGGTGCCACAGGTTCGGGTAAGTCAACGATAGGTCGCTTGCTGTTCCGGTTCTACGATGTCACCGGGGGCGCGTTGAAGATCGACGGGCAGGACGTGCGCGATGTGACCCTGAACAGCCTGCACTCAGCCATCGGTGTCGTGCCGCAGGACACAGTGCTGTTTAATGATACCATCCGCTACAACATCGCTTATGGCCGGGACGGGGCCACGCAGGAAGAAGTCGAAGCAGCTGCCAAAGCTGCGCAGATCCACGACTTTATCGTGACGTTGCCAGAAGGCTATGACACCACGGTTGGAGAGCGGGGCCTGAAGCTGTCGGGTGGCGAGAAACAACGGGTGGGCATTGCGCGTACCCTTCTGAAGAATCCGCCGATCCTGCTTTTGGACGAGGCGACTTCGGCGCTGGACACAGATACCGAACAGGACATCAAGGACGCATTGGCACGGGCTGGTGAGGGACGGACCGTGCTGACGATCGCGCACCGCCTTAGCACCATTGCCGAAGCGGACCGCATTGTCGTTCTGGAACGCGGTGAAATCCTTGAACAAGGCACCCATGACCAGCTTTTGCAGCGCGAGGGCCGTTACGCGCAGCTCTGGAGTCGTCAGCAAGCGGACGCAGCCTGATCCGGTCACCTGTGTAATTCCAGAGACCAGGTAGAACTACACTGCAAAAATGCGTTCATTCCTCCAAGTTTAATTTGACGTTCATTTTCCTTGGTGACAAATCACCTAAAGTCACGGTGCCAGGTTCTTTGGCCGGACCTTAATCAAAGGAATATCTAATGAAAATGCGTGCAGCAGCAGCCTTGGCCGCAACTGTTCTTATGGCGACTTCGGCATTTGCCGAGGATCTTGAATTTCTGGTTGTGAATGACTCCAGCGCGGATCTGGTCGAGTTCAATGTCTCACCTGCATCTTCCGGCAGCTGGGAGGGGAACCTGCTGAGCGGTGGCTATGTCGCGCCCGACTACGAAATCGATGTTGTCATCGCGGATGGTCTGACCACATGTATCTACGATATTCGGGGGGCGTTCGACGATGGGTCGTCGGCGGAAGACTTCGGCCTGAATCTGTGTGATTTGGGTGAATATGTATTCACCGACTAAGTCTTAGAAAAGAATAATGGCGAACCCTGGGGTTCGCCATTTGTGTTACTCAGCCGCCTTGAGGGGCGATGTTGGTGGGTGATCGGGACGCTCATCCTTGTCTGCATCCGGTGCAGGTGCGGCGGGTGTTTCATCACCCCAGACAACCTCGGTGGCCTGTACCTGACGGGCAGCGTGACCAACGGCCATATCCTGGGCGATTTGGCTGGAACGGCCTGCAGTGGCCCGAGCTATCGCCTTGGCCAGCCATACCGCATAGGTGGTGAACCACACCCGCAGGGCCAGGAACGATGGCGTCACGATCAGGGTCAGAACCGTTGCAATACCAAGCCCGAACACAACCGCCGTAGCCAGCTGTTTCCACCACAGCGCAGTTGGGCTGTCGATGGAATAGCCGCCATTGATGAAGTCCAGCGACAATCCGAACATCATCGGCGTCAGACCGGCCATCGTGGTCAAGGTGGTCAGTAGAACCGGCCGGATACGCGCTTCAGCCGTGCGGATGATCGCCTCGATTCGGGGCATATATCGGCTATATTCCTGATATGTATCGATCAGAACTATGTTGTTGTTCACCACAATCCCTGCCAAGGCCACAATCCCTGTACCGGTCATGATGATCGAGAACGGTTGCTGCATGACCATCATCCCGATCAGAACGCCGGTGGTCGAAAGCACAACGGCCAGCAGAACAAGCACCGAGTTGTAGAACGAGTTGAATTGCGCCAGCAGGATCACAAACATCAGGCCTAAAGCAGCCAAGAAAGCGCTGGAAAGGAAAGCCTGGCTTTCTGCCTGATCTTCCTGATCGCCGGTCCATTCCCAACTGACGGTGCTGCCGAAGGGATTGGTTTCAAGCCACTCGGTCAGCACTGCAATGCGTTCGTTGGCATTGATCAGGCTAATCCGGGCGTTTCCAGATTCCAGATCGGCGCGCACTGCATCGACATCTTCTGCACCAGTCAACTTGACAAGCTCGAAATTGCTGCCGGTCGGTCCAGTGAAGATCGCACCTGTGGGTTCTGTGCCTTCCACGACGCCGCGCACAACGGCCAGCCGCTGTTCCGCGCCGTCTGCGTTATCTATCACAACTTTGCTCAGACCCGGCTCAACGTCGGCCTTCACATCGTAATAGCGCTGCTGGTTGATCCGGTTGATCTCGGCCAGTTTGGCCACTGGCTTGCGGGTGACAAAGTTCGACAAAGGCACCAGCCCATCAGGCGTTCGCACTTTGAGCGTATCCAGTGTCGACAAAACCCGATCTTCGTCGGGCAGGCGAACGCGGATTTCGATTTCCTCGTCCACGCTGTCGGGGCGCATTTCGCCCAGCAGCAGCCCGCGCGTGACCAGTTGCACCATCGCGCCGACGGTTGCCACATCTGCGCCGAAACGACCCGCTTTGGCAACATCCACGTCGATCTGCCAGTCGATGCCGGGCAAGGGCAGGGTGTCTTCGATCTTGATCAGGCCGGGTGTTTCATCGAACATTTTACGGGCCGCAACAGTGGCTGAGGTCAGTTCTTCCCAGCCATCCGCCTTGATGCGCAAATGAACGGGCTTGGCCGAGGCCGGGCCTTGTTCCAGCGGTAGGATTTCCACGATGAAGCCCGGAATTTTCGCAAGTTCGGCGTTCAACTGATCGAGCACGAAGTCACCGTCATATTCCGGGGCAACCGTTTCACGATCGATCAACCCGCCGAAGATCGGTTCGGACACGTTGGGTCGATCTTCCCACGGGATGATTTCGAACTGGACGCGACCGACAGTGTCTGCCGGTGCCTGCGCACCTCCATTATTTTGGTTCAGCCCGCCTTCTCCGGCAAAGGAAAACACGTTCACGACTGCGGGATGTGCGCTGATAATTTCTTCGGCTGCCAGTACCATCTGGTCCTTTTCGATCAGCGATATGTTGCCGCGTGCACGAACATAGGCCGTGGCTTGCTCGGGTTCGCTTTCGACGAAGAATTCTACACCCCGATTGTTGTTCCCAAATGCGGTCATGACTGACATCACGGCGAAGCCTATTACGACAATCGAAACAATCGGCATGATTGGGTTGCCGACGAGGAACTTGATGACATAGCCAAAGGGTGTGTGTTCGCGTGCTGTATGCACATGCTGATCGGGTGCGCGTTCTATTTTGGCGGCACTCAACGTAACAGAACCAGCAAATGCTCCAAAAATGAACAGGAAGGCACCAAGCAGAACTGCTCCAAATGCGCCTTCGGGCAACAGATAGGTCGGATTCAGCAGTTGCATCGCACCAAGGAAAATCAGGTACAGCGATGGCGGCACCATAACCGCGCGAACCCACCACCGGGTGCGCGCGCGCAGCCAGTCGGATGTGCGGTCAAAAATCCGGCTCAGGCGGCCTGAAACACCACCCATGACAGGCAGATAGATCAGTGCAACGATCAACGAAGCGGACAGAACGAAGATCAGCGTGACAGGCAGCATGCCCATGAACTCACCCGGGACACCCGGCCAAAACAGCATCGGCAGGAAGGCACATAGGGTTGTGGCTGTGGATGACACGATAGGCCAGAACATACGCTGCGCAGCCTCGACATAGGCGTGCATCGGGCCAACGCCCTCTTTAATACGCCGGTCCGCGTATTCCACGACAACAATGGCCCCGTCGACGAGCATACCAACCGCAAGGATCAGGCCGAACATCACGATGTTCGAGATGCTGATGCCCATGACTGCCAGGAACGCAAAACACAGTAGGAATGAGGTCGGGATCGCAAAACCCACCAGCAATGCCGCGCGTGTGCCCAAAGAGGCCAGAACAACGATCATCACCAGTGCGATGGCCGTCAGAACCGAGCCTTCCAACTGGCTGACCATCGACCCGACGATGCGGCTTTGGTCGTTCGAGGTGCCCAGCTGGATTGCGGCCTGCATCTCGGGTGGCCATTTGGCCTGTGCAGCGGCAATGGTTTGTTTCACGCCCTCGACTGTGTCGATCAGGTTGTAGCCCTTGCGCTTGACCACCTGCAGCGCGACGGTTTGCTCGCCGTTGAAACGGGCGGTGCCTTCGCGGTCTTCAAAGGTATAGTTGATCTGCGCCAATTCCCCTAGGGTGACGACCCGGTCGCCGTTCACTTTGACCGGCAGGCCATAAACATCCTGCGCGGTTTTGAAGGAAGAGGGGATCTTGACCGAGAATGTGCCCTGTGCGGTTTCAACCTCACCGGCAGCGATCAGCTGATTGTTGTTGCGCACCACATCGATGAGCTCGGCGGCGGTGACGTTATACGCCTCAAGCCGAAGGGGATCGATAATGACCTCAAGCAGTTCGTCGCGGTTTCCCGCGATACCGGCTTCGAGCACCGAATCCATCGCTTCAAGGTCGTCCTGCAAAGCCTTGGCGACCCGCGCCATAGTGCGCTCGGGGACTGCACCCGTCAGGTTGACGATAACGATGGGGAATTCTGAGAAATTGATCTCGGTCAGCGAGTATTGCTCGGCCCCGTCGGGGAATTCGGCTTGCGCGCTGTTCATCGCGTCGCGCACATCAGCCATGATCGCGGTCTTGTCCCAGCCGAAATCGAACTCCAGCGCCACGCCCGCATACCCTTCGGCGGCGGTCGAGGTCATCTCTTTCAGCCCATCAAGGTCCGCAAGCTCGGTCTCCATTGGTTTGACCAACAGATTTTCCGAATCCTCGGCTGAGATGCCCGGAAACTGAACTGAGACAAACAGGGCAGGGATTTCAATGTCGGGCTCGCCTTCTTTCGGCAGGCTGACATAGGCAAAGCCGCCAATCACCAATGAGATGGCGATGAAGGCCAGAACCATTCTGGCCCGGCCGGCGGCCCAACTGACGATTCCGGTCATTTCGAAGCTTCCCGATATGTGGGTTCAACTGTGACACCGCGGGTTACGAACTCTTGCCCGATGACGATGATGTCCACAGTTTCCGGCAGGCCACCGACCCAAACGCCTTCGGCAGTATCACGCAGAAGAACGACGGGCTGGAAATCGACCACGTTGCTCTGGCCAATGGTGCGGACACCGAGTTGACCGTTATTGCTCAGCGTCAGTGCTGATTGCGGCAGGAAATGCGCCTTGGCCCCGGCGGCCGAAATGCGGATGTCGGCGGTTTGGCCGTCCCGAATGGCCAGTTCCGGGTTCGGAACAGTGATTTCGACTTCGAACGTGCGGGTTGTTTCATCGGCCGAGCGGCTCAGGAATGTCACACGACCAGAAACCTGCAGGCCAGTGACCAACTGCGCGGTGGCTTCGGAACCGACAATGATGCGGTTAACCTCGGTTTCCGGCACAAAACCCACCAGCTTGATCGGGTCCAGTTGGATAACGGTCGCGCATAGCGCACCGGGCTGCATCAGGCTGCCCAATTCTGCGGTGTCGCTTTCCAGCAATCCTTTGAAGGGTGCTGTGATGGTCTGGCGGTCGATTTCGCGTTCCGCGGCTTTGACCTCTGCGGTTGCGGCTTCGATTCCGGCGCGGGTGGCCTCAAGACCGGCTTCAGCGGTCTTAATACCAGCCTCAGCGGTTCTCATCGCCGCCTCGCTTGAGATTCTGCGTGTCTCAGATCCAAACCCGGAGTCAGACAGTTTATTCGCAGCCGTCAGGTTGATCTCGGCCTCGGCGACACGCGCATGTGCTTCTTCCAGGCGGGCTTCGGCTTCTGGAATGCGGCTTTGGGCTTCTAACTTGGCAGCCTTCGCTTCGGCCAGACTGGCGGGGCGGGTGCCTGGGTCAAGCTCGCACAGAAGATCGCCGGCTTCGACGAACGTGCCTTTGCGCTTAGGCTCTGAGATGACGGTCGATGTAGTTTCGGCCAGTACTTCGACCTGACGATTGGCCTTGGTCTGGCCCCGCAACAACACGGCGCTGTCAATTTCACGTGCAGTTGACCTAACGGCAACGACGCCAATCGTCGCCTGATCCACGTCCGCGACTTCGCCAGATTCGCTGGCAGCCTCAGGGCTGGCCTCGGCTTCCGCGCGCCCGGCGAAAGAGAACAGGCTGTCCCGTTCGAAAACCAAAAAAAACAAAACAACAATAACCAAAGCGGCGTTTACTAATGAAATCAATCGCATGCAGGACTACTCCCAGAATTCTGCGCCACATATTTTTTGCGGTCATGCTAGAAAGTGGGGACGATTATGTATCGTTTCCACACTAAACTGAATAGTTCGGTTTATTTTTTTCTACAAGAGGGCAGGCCACCGGTGGGATTGTAAAAAATCGGGCTCTTGGCTTGGCGATTGCGCCGGGGTATGACATGGCGCCATACACCAAGGATGCAGCCCCGGAGGCAGGGATGAGCGACGTCGACAGTTTTATTGATGAGGTGACCGAAGAGGTGCGCCGGGACCGCCTGTTCTTGCTATTGCGCAGATGGGGTTGGGTCGGTGTGCTTGTGGTTGTCCTGATCGTGGGCGGTGCTGCGTTCAATGAAGTCCGAAAGTCGCGCGCAACCAGTCAGGCGCAGGATTTAGGTGATTCAATCCTGGCAGCGCTGGCACAGAATCAGTCGGAAGACCGTGCCGCCAGTCTTGCCGCCGTCGAAACACAATCTCCGGGTGGGGATGCGGTTCTTAACATGCTGTTGTCGGCGTCTCAGTTTGAGGCCGGATCGGAACAGGATGCGGTCGCCAGCCTGAATGCCATTGCGTCCCAAGGGGATCTGCCGGAAATCTATCGCGCGATCGCGGCTTTCAAGGCGCTGCTGCTGCAGAGCGACACTCTGCCTGCAGCCGATCGCCGTCTTCAGTTCGAAGCGCTGGCTGCACCGGGTGCTCCGCTGCGGTTGCTGGCCGAAGAACAGTTGGCCTTGATTGATGTGTCCGAGGGCAATGTTGACGCGGCCATCACGCGGCTTCAGGCCTTGCGTCAGGACGCAGAAGTTGGCGTGGATCAGCAACAGCGTGCGGCTCAGTTGATTGTAGCGCTGGGTGGCGAACCAGAGCCGCTGATCGCCCAACAGGGCTGATCCGGTGGCGGCAGGAAAACTTACAGGCGAGTTCGGAACATCATGGTAGCAAGTCTATTCTCCCGTATTGGATTGCCGATGGCAGCCCTTTCATTGACCCTGGTCGCCGCCTGCCGGGAACCCGAGGTTATCTTGCCGGGGCCGCGAGAAGATATCCGGCCCACTGCCGATACCGAAACGGTGGAAACTCGGGGCTCAAAATCGATCAGCCTTCCGGCGCAAAGAGCCAACGCGAGTTGGCCGCAAAGCCCGGGTACGGCTGCGTTCCGGACGACCAATGCACAATTGCGGGCAACGCCGCAGCGCATCTGGTCCGCATCAATCGGTCAGGGTGACTCGCGCAAGCAGCGGATCACGGCTGATCCCGTTGTTGCGGGCGGGTTGATCTATACGCTTGATGCCGGCGCAACGGTGTCTGCCGTGTCGCCGCAAGGGCAGGTTGTTTGGAACACCGATCTTATTCCGCCAAGTGATGGCGACTCGGATGCCACGGGTGGTGGCATGGCCTATGACAACGGTGTGCTTTATGTGTCTTCCGGTTATGGCCGCCTGACAGCGCTGGATGCCAAAACCGGTGCAGTTCGTTGGCAAAAAAGGTTGAACGCGACCGGTAGCGGCGCGCCTTTGGTCAGTAACGGTCTGCTGTATCTGGTGGCGGGTGACGAAACCGGTTGGGCGGTCAACACCAAGGACGGCCGGATTGCCTGGCAAATTCAGGGCACCCCAAGCGTTGGAAACGTTCTGGGTGCGCCGGCGCCAGTCATTGCATCCGATTTTTCCGTGTTCGCCTTTGGCTCGGGTGATGTCGCAGCGACGTTCCGTCGAGGGGGTATTCGCCGCTGGAACGCATCAGTGGCCGGGGGACGTCGCGGACGTGCGGCGGCGCAGATCGTCGATGTAACTGGTGGACCAATGGTTGCGGGCGATAAGATCTATATCGGCAACCATTCAGGGCGCACAGTCGCGTTTGACGCCAATTCCGGCGAACGGATATGGACCGCAGACGAGGGGGCCGTCGATACGGTCTGGGCCGCTGGCAACAGTATTTTCCTGATCAGCGACCGCAGCCAACTGGTCCGATTGGACGCTGCGACCGGAGCGATTGTCTGGGCGCAGGACCTGCCGGGTTTTGTCAAGGATAAGCCGGGACGCCGGGGCCCAGTCTACGCGCATTATGGTCCGATCATAGCGGGTGGGCGCATCGTTATCGCCTCGAACGATGGCTATGTTCGGTTCTTCAGCCCTGTTGACGGAGCACTGGTGAACCGTGTCGAAGTGCCGGGTGGCGCGACCACGGCACCGGTTGTGGCGGGTCAAACACTGTACGTCGTGTCGACCAAAGGTGATTTGTACGCTTTCCGTTGACCACAAGATGCGCTAAAGGGCGCGTCTGAGTCTTGAAAGTTGAGTATCATGTCGCTGACCCTCGCCATCGTGGGGCGCCCGAATGTGGGCAAATCCACCCTGTTCAATCGCCTTGTGGGCAAACGTCTGGCTTTGGTCGACGACCAGCCCGGCGTGACGCGCGACCTGCGCGAAGGCCCGGGGCGTCTGGGGGATCTGCGCTTTACCGTGATCGACACTGCGGGGCTTGAGGACGCAACCGACGACAGCCTTGAGGGCCGCATGCGCCGCCTGACCGAGCGTGCGGTAGACATGGCAGATGTCTGTCTGTTCATGATTGACGCGCGCGTCGGGGTCACGCCGACCGACGAATTGTTTGCCGAAATTCTGCGCAAACGTTCCAAACACGTGATCCTTGCGGCCAACAAAGCCGAAGGAAACGCAGCGGATGCCGGTGTGCTTGAAGCCTATAACCTTGGTCTGGGTGAGCCGGTGCGCCTGTCGGGCGAACATGGCGAAGGAATGACTGATCTTTATTCCCAGCTTATGCCCTTGGCCGATGCCGCCGAAGAACAGGCGGTCGAGGATGCACCGGAAACCGATATTGAACTGGATGAGGACGGCGAGGGCGAGACGCCCCTGATCACCGCTGAAAAGCCGTTGCAGGTGGCAGTTGTTGGCCGCCCGAATGCCGGTAAATCCACATTGATCAACAAGATCATTGGCGAAGACCGCCTGCTGACCGGGCCAGAGGCTGGTATTACGCGCGATGCCATCAGTCTGCGGATCGACTGGGCCGACCCGGACGGGGACAGCACGCCAATGCGTATCTTTGATACGGCCGGTATGCGTAAAAAAGCCAAGGTGCAGGAAAAGCTTGAAAAGCTTTCAGTCTCGGATGGTCTGCGTGCTGTGAAATTTGCTGAAGTAGTGGTGGTTCTGCTGGACGCCGCCATCCCCTTCGAACAGCAGGACCTGCGTATTGCCGATCTGGCCGAGCGCGAGGGTCGCGCCGTTGTTGTCGCCATCAACAAATGGGACATCGAAGAAGACAAACAAGAAAAGCTGCGGGATCTGAAAGAGTCGTTCGAACGTTTGCTGCCGCAACTGCGTGGCGCACCGCTGGTGACGGTCTCGGCAAAGACAGGCCGGGGTCTGGAACGGTTGCGTGCCGCTATTCTGCGGGCTCATGACATTTGGAACCGCCGTGTGCCGACGGCCGCGTTGAACCGCTGGCTGACAGCCATGTTGGAGCAGCACCCGCCGCCAGCCCCGCAGGGTCGTCGGATCAAGCTGCGGTATATGACTCAGGTCAAAACCCGCCCGCCGGGCTTTGTCGTCATGTGTTCGCACCCTGACAAGATGCCAGCCAGTTACACCCGGTATCTGGTCAACGGTCTGCGCGAATCTTTTGACATGCCCGGTACTCCGATCCGCCTGACTTTGCGCGGGCAGGGGGACAAGAATCCGTACAAGGGACGCCGTAAGAAAAACGCGGGCGCCTTGGCCAAACATCTCAAGGGCCGCGCGTAACTGCGCCAATTTTCAGCATTTTCGGCTGAGGGGCGTGACAGCCCCAATTCCCCGCGCTAGCATTCACTGGCGTGCATCTGTTTTTGTGTGCGCGTAATTTCACGCGGAGCTTCCGCACCAGTTTTTGACAACCATTGGACCTGACCAACGTGAGGAGCGGCTGGATGGATCTGAGGGAATACACTCGGCAATACGCGGTTCAGGACAACAGATTGGCCGCGCTGAGCTATTTTGGGACTTTCGCGATGTATTTCACATCGCTGGCGCTGGCGATCATCTATGTGGATCGCTGGTATGTCATGATTCCCGCCGGGATCATCTTTGCCTTTTCGGCAGTGCGCCTTTACGTGCTTCAGCACGATTGTGGGCATCACTCACTGTTTGAAACGCGCGCGCAGAATGAATGGGCCGGTCATGGACTTTCACCATTCACCTTTGCTCCGTTCGAGGTGATGAAGCAAAACCATAACCTGCACCACGCCGGTATCGGCAATCTCGAGCACCGCGAGACGGGTGAAATCCACACGATGACCGTGCGGGAATGGAACAAGGCAGATTGGAAAGGGCGCTTGTTTTACAGGCTCTACCGAAATCCATTCATCCTGGTTCCGGCTGGGGCGCTGTTCACGTATTTCATCCGCTATCGGTGGCCCAAGAACACGGTTAGGTTTGGCGTGAGGGGTGTATTGCTACACAACTTGTCGATCACCGTCTTTCTTGGCCTTCTGTTTTTGATCGCCGGCACCACGGGTATTCTGGTCTGGTTGGTATTTTCGCTTTTGGGTGGGATGCTAGGTGTTTTTCTTGTCTATCTGCAGCACAATTTCGAAGACACATACTGGGACCGTCGTCCGGATCTGGACCCGCAACTGGCCGCGCTACAGGGATCATCGGCGCTGGATTTTGGGTGGTGGTTCGACAATGCGGTTGCCTGCATCACGCTGCACGACATCCATCATTTCAATGCGCGCATTCCGTCTTATCGGCTGCGTGCATGCCACTATAACCTACCGCCCGAATTCACGCCCCGCCGGATCAAATTCCCCGAGGCTGTCGCGGCTTTGAACCTGAAACTGTGGGACGAAGACGCCAAGCGGCTTGTTCCGTTTCCCGGAAAGGATCAATCCGGTAACCTCGCACACAGTAGCTGACACAAATGACCTGGATCTCTGGGCACTGGCTTGTGAGAGTGTGTTTCTGGTATACATAAGAGAATGCAGGGAAAATCGGAAAGGACAAAGAATGACCGCAGTGACCGCAATAAAAGGCGTTGGAGAGGGACTGGGAAAGTCACTTGCCGCCAACGGTTTCAAAACCGCTGAAGCCGTTGCCAAGGCAACCCCCGCTGCACTGGTCAAAGTTCCTCGTATCGGCAAAGCCCGCGCAGCCGTTTTGATCGCCGCCGCGAAAGAGGCGATTGCAACGAAACCGGCAGCCGCAAAACCCGTCGCGGCGAAACCAGCCGCCAAACGCCCTGCTGCGAAAACAAGTACGCGCCGCGCGCCTGCCAAAAAGCCTGCAGCGCGTCGAACAGCGCCCCGCAAGACCATTGCCGCCGCCGCTGCCGAGAAGCGGGCGGAAGAGGCTGCGCGCAAAGCGGCTGAGGAAAAGGCCGCAGCCGAACTGGCAGAAGCCAAAGCAAAAAAGAAGGCAAAGGCCAAAGCCAAGGCTGAAAAGGCCGCTAAAAAGCTTGAGGAAATGGAAGCGGTCTTTTCAAAAGCCAAGGACAAGGTGAAGGCCAAGGCGAAGAAAGATAAGAAGAAAGACAAAAAGAAAAAGGCCGACAAGACGGACAAGAAGAAAGATAAGAAAAAAGAAAAAAAGAAGGATAAGAAAAAGGCGAAGAAGTAAGCCTTCTCCGCCCTTAAGCCTTTTGAACCGGCGCCCTGTTGGCCGCCGGTTTTCTTATGCCAGCGTGCCGTCCAGTTGCAGCGTCAGCTTGCCACCCAGATAGGGGGCCAGAACCTCGGGCAGGGTGACGGTGCCGTCTGCGTTCTGGCCGTTTTCCAGCACGGCGATCAGGCAGCGCCCAACAGCCAGACCGGATCCGTTCAGCGTGTGAACGTATTCCGGCTTGCCCCCAGCCTCGGGACGGAAGCGCGCGTTCATCCGGCGCGCCTGAAAATCACCACAGGTCGAGACCGAACTGATCTCGCGGTACGTATCCTGACCCGGCAGCCACGCTTCAATATCAAAGGTCCGACGCGCGCCAAAGCCCATGTCGCCTGTGCACAGGATCACAGTGCGATAGGGGATGCCCAGCTTTTCCAGAATGCCCTCGGCACAGCGCAGCATGCGTTTTTGTTCATCATCCGACTTATCGGGATGGGTGACCGAGACCATCTCGACCTTTTCGAACTGGTGCTGGCGCAACATGCCGCGCGTGTCCCTGCCAGCCGATCCGGCCTCAGACCGGAAGCACAGGGAATGCGCGGTGTAGCGGCGGGGCAGATAGTTTTCTTCAATCATCGTGTCGTTGACGATATTGGTTAGCGAGACCTCGGAGGTCGGGATCAGCCACCAGCCTTCGCGGGTCTGATAGCTGTCTTCGCCAAACTTCGGCAATTGGCCTGTGCCCTGCATCATCTCGGACAGAACCAGAACCGGAGCATTCACTTCGGTCAGTTCGTTTTCGTTGATGTGCGTGTCCAGCATGAACTGCGCCAGTGCGCGGTGAACGCGGGCAACGCCGCCGGACAACAAGACGAAACGCGAGCCGGACAGCTTTGCCGCCGTTTCAAAATCCATGCCGTTCTGAACAGCTTCGATTTCGAAATGCTCTTTCGGTGCAAAATCCAACTCACGCGGGGTGCCCCAGCGGTTGACCTCGACATTGTCGTTCTCGTCCGCACCTTCTGGCGCGTCCTCGGCTGGCAGGTTCGGGATGCGGATCAGCTGATCAGTCAGCAGCGCGTCCAGATCCTTGGCCTCGGTCTGCATCCGGGCGATTTCGGCCTTTTTCTCGGCGACCAGTGCGCGCAGGCGTTGGAATTCATCCTCGTCGCCGCGTGCCTTGGCGGCACCGACCTCTTTGCTGGCCTTGTTCTGTTCGGCTTGTGCCGTTTCTGCGGACTGAATCTTGGCCCGGCGGCTTTCGTCCAGTCTCAGCAAATCTGACGACACCGGCGCGTCCCCACGGCGCGCAAGTGCGGCGTCGAAGGCGGCGGGGTTTTCGCGAATGGCGCGGATGTCGTGCATGGTTCAGATCCTTAAATGCGTGAATCACTGAAACCGCTTATGCACCATCTGAAAGGCAGGGTGTAGCGCCGGTTACGACTTATCGGCATCCTCGTGTTTTTCATGCGCCAGATGGCCATCCCAATGTTCGGTTGGGATCTTGGGATCAGGCGGATCAGCCATGTAAGAGGGCGTCATGATCTGCACACTGTTTTCATTGAACACGGCCACGATGTTGCGATGAAGGTCCGATTTTATCTTTGGAATAATACTGCCGCGTGTCGAATACCCGTTGATTTGATAATTGATCGCGTAATCGGCCAATGCTGTCCACAAAACAAACGGTTCCGGCTTGGACTTGATCCCCTTGGTGCGGTTGGCGGCCTCGATCAGCATCGCCTCGACCTTCTCGGGCGGCTCTTCATAGCCAATGCCAACCGTGGTGTGCAGCAGCAGTCCGCTGCCGTCTGTTTTCTTCGAGAAGTTCACCACATCCGAGTTCATCAGTTGCGCATTAGGGATCGAGATCAGTTCGTTCTTGATGGATTTCAGATACGTCTCCATCAGTTTGATCTGAACTACATCGCCGATGTGGTCGCCGATTTGAATGCGGTCCCCGATCGAGGTCGAGCGACGATAGATCACAAACAGTCCGGCCAGCATGTTTGAGACGACAGAATTTGCACCCAGCGACAGCATGGCACCCACCAGGATCGTCAACCCCTGGAACGCCGCCGAATCCGATCCGGGGATGTAGGGAACGGCAAAGACCAATGCGATCATGATCACCACAACACGGGCAATGTTGAAGGTTGGGCTGACCCAGTGCTTTTCGAAATCGCCCATGTCGAAGGAACCCGCTTCGACTGCGTCGAAGAACACCCGCATCCCCTTGATAATGTACAGCGCCACCCAAGAAATCAGGCCCAGCATGATCAAATTCGGGATGTAACTGATAATGCCTTTGAAGATCAGCAGTACCGGCTCGGTCAGATAGGTCAGCAACAGCTGCGCAAAATAGCGGGTTTCGGCGAAAGCCAGCAGAACAAACGAAAGGTAGTAATAAAAGCCGAGAAAGAAGATGATGAGCAGAACGAAGTTCAACCCATATCGTACCAGCGCAGCGATCGCTTCGGCCTGAACGCTTTTGGCTGTGGCAGTTTCCACGTCCTTGAGGTGGAGTGAGACAAATTTTAATGTCTTCCGTCGAATCCGACGGTGCACCCACAGGATTGCCACCACAAACGCCACAAAACCAATGGTCCATGCCACTGCCTCAATTGCACCGGACACGCGCGCCCGATCGGTGCGGTTGGCGCGGTAGTCTTCGATGGATTGTTTGATCGCGTTCCCGTGCAAAACGCTTAGAACGCTAAGCTCCATCTGATCCAACTCGGCATCAGCTTCGGTGACGATCGAAACTCTCTCGCCATCGGCCAGAGTCCAAATGCCGAACTCGGTCTCTTCGTATGTCACCTCAACCGTCGGTGCATCCGAGGCTTCGGCGATTTCGATGATCTTGTCCTGAACGTCTTCCGCCCGCTCTGGCGCGGGCAGGGCACTGGATCCCCGGACCTGGAACAATACGTCCCCGTCCACGATGACCGGAGCCACGAAACTGTCCGAATCTGCCCCGTCAGAAGCAGGGGACTCTGTTGGTGTTTCCTGTGCCAGTACGACATCCGAAAACCACAGGCTGGACGCCAAGGTTGTCAGAAAATAAATCAGCAAAAGGAAGGGCTTGAATTGCCTTGCCATATGTCCCCCTTAACCCGAACTATACCCGGTTTCAACAAGGTGCCTAGGACATATCTGCAACGCCTGGCTTGTTCTTTGTGCACTGTGGCCGGGTCACGGCGGTGTACAGCGTTGCCTTCGCTTGCAAAGGCGCAATTCAGAGCATAGGTTCCCGCCAAATTTGCGGAGTATCTCCGCAGCACCAAAACAAAGGAATATCCCATGGAAGGTGGCGCAATCGCCCAGTTTCTCCCGCTGATCCTGATCTTCGCGATCATGTATTTTCTGCTGATCCGTCCGCAGCAAAAAAAGATGAAGCAACATCAGGCCATGGTCGAAGCCGTGCGTCGCGGCGATCAGGTCGTCACCCAAGGTGGAATGATCGGCAAGGTGTCCAAGGTCAAGGAAGGCGACAACGAGATCGAAGTTGAAATCGCCGAGGGTGTGAAGGTTCGTGTGGTCAAGTCGACCATTGCGCAGGTTCTGAACAAGACTGAACCAGCGAAGTAACTTCGCGCTACAATCCCTTGAAAAGGCAGGGTAATGCTGCAAATTGATACCTGGAAGCGGGTTCTGATCTGGCTGGTCTGCGTGATCGGTCTGATCCTTGCCCTGCCGAATGCGTTTTATACGCGCGTCGAGCAATCCAACGATGCCAAGGCCGCAATTGAGCTTGGCATCGACACTCCCGAAATGCAGGCCGAGGCGGCGCAATGGCCGAACTGGTTGCCGTCATCGCTGGTCAATCTGGGCCTCGATCTGCGCGGTGGTGCGCATCTGCTGGCCGAAGTTCAGGTCGGCGATGTGTACGAATCCCGGATGGAGGCCATGTGGCCCGAAATTCGCGATGCGCTGCGGGATGAGCGCGCCACCGTAGGCACCATCCGCAAGCAAGAGTCGGCCCCGGACGAGATTCGGGTGCGCATCAGCCAGCCCGAGGGCATGTCCCGCGCGCTTGAAGTTGTGCGCGGCCTGGCCCGTCAGGTGCAAACCCTGACCGGTGTAGGTGCAACCGATATCGAGGCGCGGGCTGAGGGCGACACAATCGTCGTTCAACTGTCCGAGGCTGAAAAACTTGCCACAGACGACCGCACTGTGCGCCAGTCGCTTGAGATTGTGCGCCGCCGTATTGACGAGGTCGGAACACGTGAACCCACGATTCAGCGCCAGGGTGCGGATCGTATCCTGATACAGGTGCCGGGTATCGGCAGTGCTGGTGAACTGAAAGAGATCATCGGCACCACCGCTCAGCTGACATTCAATCCCGTTGTGGGGCGGGGCACCAACCCGGACGCAGTGCCGGGGATTGGCGAAGAGGTCCTCCCCTCCATCGACGAAACTGGTTTGTTTTACACAGTCGAGTCGGCCCCAGTCGTCACCGGTGAAGAGCTGGTAGACGCGCAGCCAGCCTTCGACCAGAACGGTCGTCCTGCAGTCAGCTTCCGGTTCAACACATCGGGTGCACGCAAGTTCGGCGACTATACGTTGGAAAATATCGGCCAGCCGTTCGCAATCATTCTTGATGATGAGGTCATCTCGGCCCCTGTCATTCAAAGTCACATTCCTGGCGGGTCGGGCATCATCACCGGCAACTTCACCGTTGAAGAAAGCACCAATCTGGCTGTTCTGTTGCGCGCAGGCGCGTTGCCTGCTGGGCTGGAATTCCTCGAAGAGCGTACAATCGGCCCCGAACTGGGGCAGGACAGCATCGACGCGGGTAAGGTCGCAACCATCGTGGCCTTCGTCGCCGTGCTTGCCTTTATGGCGCTCAGCTATGGTTTGTTTGGTCTCTTTGCCAACATCGCCCTGATCATCAACGTCGGCCTGCTGTTTGGCCTGTTGTCCCTGATCGGAGCCACCCTGACACTGCCCGGTATCGCCGGTATCGTGCTGACGGTTGGTATGGCGGTGGATGCCAACGTGCTGATCTTTGAGCGTATCCGCGAAGAACTGAAATCCGCCAGAGGCCCGGCGCGCGCGATCGAACTGGGTTATGAAAAGGCGTTGTCGGCCATTCTGGACGCAAACGTGACCACATTCATCACCGCTGTTATCCTGTTTGCCATGGGCAGCGGTCCGGTGCGCGGTTTTGCCATCACGCTGGGTCTGGGCATTCTGACCTCGGTCTTCACCGCGATCTTCGTGACGCGCCTGATGATCGTGATCTGGTTTGAACGCCGCCGCCCGAAAACGATCGAGGTTTGACATGAGACTGAAACTCGTACCCCAGAATACCTCGTTCGATTTCTTCAGCCGATGGAAAATCTGGCTCGGTATCTCGGCCTTGATGATGATCGTGGCGTTCACGTCCTTCATGCTTCAGGGGCTGAACTTTGGCATCGACTTCCGCGGTGGCACAACGATCCGGACGCAAAGCACCCAAGAGATTGATGTCGGAGTCTATCGTGACGCCCTTGCCCCGTTGGAATTGGGGGATGTGACAATCACAGAGATCTTCGATCCAAACTTTGGACCGGATGAGAATGTTGCGATGATCCGTATCCAAGCTCAAGAAGACGCCGAGGCGGTTACATCGGACGTGATCACTCAGGTCGGCGAGGTGCTTGCCGCGGCTGATCCCGGCCTCAAATTGCCATTTGAAAGCGTTGAATCCGTCGGCCCCAAAGTGTCCGGTGAGCTGATCCAAACTGCCGTTATCGCGGTGGTATTGGCGATCGGGGCGGTGCTGGTCTACATCTGGCTGCGTTTCGAATGGCAGTTCGCCTTAGGCGCGGTGGCCGCATTGGTCCACGACGTAATCCTCACCATCGGCATCTTCTCGGAACTGCAAATCCGGTTTGACCTGGCCATCATTGCCGCGTTGCTGACCATCGTGGGGTATTCGCTGAATGACACCGTGGTCGTCTTTGACCGCGTCCGCGAGAACCTGCGGAAATACAAGAAAAAAGACCTGAAAGAGGTCCTGAATATCTCGATCAACGAAACGCTTAGCCGGACAGTGATGACCTCGGTCACCACGCTGCTGGCGCTGATCTCGCTTTACATACTGGGCGGGGACGTGATCCGCGGCTTTGTTTTCGCGATGATCTGGGGCGTGATCGTAGGGACGTATTCCTCGGTCTTTGTGGCCTCGACCATCCTGCTGTGGCTGGGCGTCAAGCGCGACTGGTCGAAGCCGTCCAACAACGCGGGCAACCAGTTCGCAAATGTGGATGCCTGATCTGCTCGGCCAGTCCCCCACGGGGCTGGCCGTTATCTTTTTTGCAGCGACGCTAGGCGGCATCGTACGCGGGTTTTCCGGCTTTGGCACCGCGCTGATTTTTCTGCCTCTGGCCACACCGTTCCTCGGCCCGTTTGGGGCGCTGATCGGACTGACGATCATGGATATCTTCGGGCCACTCCCCAATCTGCGACGGGCGTGGCGCGCCGTGGACCGCGGCGACCTGGCACGGCTGCTGCTTGGCTGCGCTTTGATCCTGCCTGTTGGCCTATGGGTCCTCACGCAGGTCGAGCCCGAGGTGTTCCGATACGCAGTCAGCTTCCTGGCGCTGTTCATGCTCGCAATCCTGATCCTTGGATTACGCTACCAAGGCCGCGTGCGACGCGCGATGGTGACTGCGATCGGTGGCGCTGCGGGCTTTCTCGGCGGCGTCGCGGGGTTGCCTGGACCGGCGGTGATCCTGTTCTACATGTCCCGTCCGCTGCCGGTAGAAGTCATTCGGGCCACGATCCTGCTGTTCCTTTTCGGCTTCGACTTTCTTATTTTCGGCTCTCTGTCTGCCATGGGTCGCGTGACTTTCGACAGTGTTGTTCTGGGGCTGGCTTTGTCGGTTCCGAACCTTTTGGGCAATTGGCTGGGCGGCTGGCTGTTCAACCCGGAAAAGGAAAAGCTCTACCGCACCGCCGCCTACGTTGTTATCGCGCTGGCCGCCTTGTCGGGCCTGCCGCTTTGGGGCATAGAAGATATCCATGCGGTTGAATGAGATCACATATAACAACGCAACACCGGTCGATGGCTACGGGCCCGGCTTTTTCCGTATTGGTGGCCAGGTCCACGAAGGGGCGGTTCTGACCGGTCCATCGGGCACCACCGGTTGGGGCGGATACGACGATCAATCCTCTTTGCTTGCACTGGCTGGGCATGTGGATGTCCTGTTGATCGGAACGGGCGCAGATCTGGCCCACATCCCCTCTGAACTTCGAGCGGCGCTGGAGCAGGCCAGCATAGGCGTTGAGATCATGAACTCTCCTGCAGCCTGCCGTACCTACAATGTACTGCTCTCCGAAGGCCGCCGCATCGCGCTGGCTTTGCTTCCCACCTGACGGGATCCGTTTCATCTGGCCAAAAATATCCCAGGAGCGCGAAGGGCTGGCCCCTCATTTTCATACTTATCCGACAGCGGCTCGGGCATTGCCCTGCGGCAAATCCCGCCTTTTGCCCCTATGCGCAATAAGATAAGCGGGAACGTATGACACTGACCGTAACCGATCTTGCCATCACCCGCGGGGGTATCCCCGTGCTCGAGGGGCTCAACTTCTCGCTTCAATCCGGGCAAGCACTGATCCTGCGTGGGCCAAACGGGATCGGCAAAACAACTTTGTTGCGTACACTTGCGGGGTTGCAGCCGGCGTTGAGCGGAACCATTGACGGGGCCGAGGATCAAATTGCCTACGCCTCGCATTCCGATGGGTTAAAGCCAACGTTGACGGTTGTGGAAAACCTGACCTTCTGGGCCTCGGTCTTTGGGACAGATGACATCCAACCGGCATTGGATGCCTTTGCTTTGAACGAGCTGTCGGACCGCCATGCGGGAAACCTGTCCGCCGGGCAGAAACGTCGCCTTGGACTGGCCCGGATGCTGGTCACCGGGCGGCCGATCTGGATGCTGGACGAACCGACGGTGTCACTGGACAAAAGCGCCGTCCAGATGTTCGCCGATACCGTTCGTGCCCATCTAGGGCAGGGCGGTTCCGCCCTGATCGCCACCCATATCGACCTTGGTCTGGACGGTGCGGTGCTGGATGTGGGTCCCAACAAAGCCAAACCAAAACCCATCGACGACTTTGACGGAGGCTTCCTGTGATCGCCCTGCTGCTGCGCGACCTGAAACTGGCCTTCCGCGCGGGCGGGGGTTTTGGCCTTGGTCTGGCGTTCTTTTTAATTGTGACCGTTCTGGTGCCGTTCTCAGTCGGCCCGCAATCTTCGCTGCTGTCGACCATTGCCCCGGGTGTGCTTTGGCTGGGCGCGCTTTTGGCCTGCCTGTTATCGCTTGATCGTTTGCTTGCGTTGGATTGGGAAGACGGGTCGCTTGACCTGTTGGCCACCGCGCCCTTGCCGCTTGAGGCGGTTGTGTCGATCAAGGCGCTGGCCCACTGGATAACAACGGGTTTGCCACTGGTTCTGGCCGCGCCGTTTCTGGGTGTGCTACTGAACTTGCCGGTGCCAGGCTTTTTCTGGCTGGTGATTTCACTTTTGGTCGGCACCCCGGCCATGAGTGTGATCGGGACCTTCGGCGCAGCTCTGACTGTCGGCCTGAAACGCGGGGGGCTATTGTTGTCATTGCTTGTCCTGCCGCTGTATGTTCCCACGCTGATCTTCGGGGCCGAAATCGCACGCCGCGGCGCCACGGAGATGGAAACGCAGACACCGCTGTTGATGCTGGCAGGGATCACGGCGGCCACGATAGCTCTGTTGCCTTTTGCCAGCGCAGCCGTGTTGCGGATCAACCTTCGGTGACACGGTCGCAGTTTGACTGATGTCAATTGAGAACAAACACGAGTCGGACTAAATAGAGCCCATGTCTATCGCAGCCAAAGCCAATACCCTCTGGGAATACGCCAACCCGCGCAAATTCCTCGCGACCAGCGAGCGGGTCCTACCGTTCTTCTGGATGACTTCTTTTGTGTGTCTGGTCGTCGGGCTGATCTGGGGCTTTTTCTTCACGCCGGATGACTACAAACAGGGCTCGACCGTCAAGATCATCTACCTGCATGTGCCTGCGGCGCTGATGGCGATCAATTGCTGGCTGATGATGCTGGCCACATCTTTGGTCTGGCTGGTGCGCCGCCACCATGTCAGTGCACTCGCTGCGCGAGCGGCAGCTCCCATCGGTATCGTGATGACCCTGATCGCGTTGGCAACCGGCGCGATCTGGGGGCAACCGATGTGGGGCACGTGGTGGGCCTGGGATCCACGCCTGACGGCTTTCCTGATCCTGTTTCTGTTTTACCTTGGCTACGTAGCCCTGTGGGAAGCGATCGAGGATTCCGATACAGCCGCCGATCTGACCTCGGTCCTGTGTCTGGTGGGGTCGGTTTTTGCCTTGCTCAGCCGCTATGCGGTGAACTTCTGGAACCAAGGCCTGCATCAGGGGGCATCCGTGATGCGCGCCGCAGCCGTCACCGGCGCGGATACCGAAGAAAAAGTCAGCAACATTTATTTCTATCCGCTGCTGTTGTGTATCATCGGCTTTGTGCTGCTGTTCATTGCGTTGGTTCTGTATCGCACAGGAACGGAAATCCGGGCGCGACGGATCAAGGCGCTGCTGGCGCGAGAAAGGCTAAACGGATGATCCCTGATCTTGGAAAATATGCCGACGCGGTCCTGTGGTCCTATGCGGCCTCGCTGGGGTTGCTGATTGCACTGGTCGTTCTCAGCGTAATGCGTGGGCGCAAAGTCCGGGCGGAAATGGAAAAGCTCGAACACAGGATGTCACGCAATGGCTAAAATCTCACCACTGATGATTGCGCCGCCGTTGATCTTCGGCGCTTTTGCCGTTTTGGCCGGCATTGGCATGTTCCGGGATGACCCCGATGCCTTGCCATCTGCACGCGAAGGGCAGCCCGCGCCACCTGTCGTTCTGACCGAGTTTCCGGGCAAAACGTTGTTCGACGATGACACCCTGCGTGATGGTGAGGTCAAGCTGGTCAACTATTGGGCCAGCTGGTGTGCCCCTTGCCGGGCCGAGCATCCCAACCTTGAGGCGCTGTCCGAAGAGGGCATCCCGGTCTATGGCATCAACTACAAGGATCAGTTGGCCAATGCCGAAGGTTTTCTAACCGAACTGGGCGACCCATATGAGGCCATCGGACGGGATGAACAAGGGCGCATGGCGCTGGACTGGGGTCTTTACGGTGTTCCGGAAACTTATGTGATCGACGGAGAGGGCACGATCATCCTGCGCTTTGCCGGTCCGATTACGCAGCGCGTCATCGAAAGCAGGATACGCCCGGCATTGGAAAAAGCCGGCCAGTGATCTGATCCGTTGCCATGCGAAGCGTGCCTGCTGCACGCGCTCTATTTCTTGTTTCTGCTAGTTACGCTGGCACCCAAGAAAAAGCCCCGGCGCATTGGCCGGGGCTTTGTTGCTTTTAAGCGTCCTTGGCAAGGTTCCGCAGCACATATTGCAGCACGCCGCCGTTTTCGATGTATTCGATCTCGGGCGCGGTATCGATCCGGCATTTCAGCGTGATTGTTTTCTCGGTTCCGTCGCCGAAAATGATGGTGCAGGGCACCTCTTGCAGCGGCTCGACCGAATCCAAGCCGTGGATTGATACGGTTTCTTCGCCTGTCAGGCCCAATGTCTTGCGGGTGTCGCCGCCGGTGAACTCGAACGGGATTACGCCCATTCCAACCAAGTTGGACCTGTGGATACGCTCAAAGCTTTCGGCGATCACGGCTTTGACGCCCAGCAAGGCCGTGCCCTTGGCAGCCCAGTCCCGGGATGAGCCGGCGCCGTATTGCTCGCCACCAAAGACGACCAGCGGAAGGCCTAGTTCCTGGTAGGCCATCGAAGCGTCGTAGATCGAAGCCTGTTCGCCGTCAGGACCTTTGGTATAGCCGCCTTCGACGCCGTCCAGCATCTCATTCTTGATGCGGATGTTGGCGAATGTGCCACGCATCATGACCTCGTGATTGCCGCGGCGGGAACCGTAGGAGTTGAACTCGCGTGGCTGCACCTGACGTTCGATCAGGTACTGACCGGCAGGTGAAGTGCTTGCAAAAGAACCTGCGGGTGAGATGTGGTCGGTCGTGACCATGTCCCCAAGAATCGCCAACACCTTGGCCCCTTCGATATTTGAGATCGTGCCCGGCTCGGTACCCATTCCCTGAAAATAGGGAGGGTTCTGGATATAGGTCGAAGTCGGCGGCCAGTCATAGGTTTCCTGTTGCGGAACCTCGACGCTTTGCCATTTCTCATCGCCTTTGAAGACATCCGCATATTTCGACTGGAACGCTTCGCGTGTGACAGTTTCCTGCACCAGCTCGGCAATTTCGCTTTGGGTCGGCCAGATGTCCTTCATGAAGACGTCATTGCCGTCCTTGTCCCGCCCAATCGGCTCGGATGTCAGGTCGATATCCATGGTGCCAGCCAACGCATAGACTACAACCAGCGGCGGCGAGGCCAGATAATTTGCACGCACGTCCGGCGAAATCCGGCCTTCAAAGTTGCGGTTGCCCGAAAGAACTGAAGTTGCGACCAGATCGCCTTCGGCAATCGCTTCGCTGATCTCCCTCTGGATCGGGCCAGAGTTGCCGATGCATGTGGTGCAGCCATAACCAACCAGGTTGAACCCGATGGCATCCAGATGTTGCTGCAGGCCAGCCGCCTCAAGGTATTCTGACACAACCTGCGAACCGGGGGCCAGCGAGGTTTTGACCCAAGGCTGCCGGTTCAGGCCCAGCTCATGCGCCTTTTTCGCGACCAGACCGGCGCCAATCATCACGTAAGGGTTCGAGGTGTTGGTGCAGGAAGTAATCGAAGCGATCACGACCTTGCCCGATTCCATGCCGTAGTTTTCGCCCTTGACCACGACCTGCTTGCCCATCGGGCGCTTAAAGGTTTCGGACATTTCCTTGGTAAATGCCGCCTTGGCGTCGGTCAGCGCAACATAGTCCTGCGGGCGTTTCGGGCCGGAGATAGCGGGAACGATCGTGCCCATGTCCAGCGTCAGAGTGTCAGTGTAGATGGGCGCGTAGTTCTCATCACGCCAAAGGCCGTTTTCCTTGGCATAAGCTTCGACCAGTGCCAGGCGATCCTCATCCCGGCCGGTGTTACGCATATAGCGCAGGGTCTCACCATCGATCGGGAAGAAACCGCAGGTCGCGCCATACTCGGGGGCCATGTTGGCAATCGTCGCGCGGTCTGCCAGCGGCAGACGGTCCAGACCTTCGCCGTAGAACTCGACGAATTTGCCCACCACGCCTTTCGCGCGCAGCATCTCGACGACTTTCAGAACAAGGTCAGTGCCAGTGGTGCCTTCGAGCATCGCGCCGGTCAGCTCAAAACCTACAACCTCGGGGATCAGCATCGAGATCGGCTGCCCCAGCATCGCGGCCTCGGCCTCAATCCCGCCAACACCCCAGCCCAGAACGGCCATACCGTTGACCATCGTGGTGTGGCTGTCGGTACCAACCAGCGTGTCGGGGTAGGCAACCTCGTCGCCGTTCTGGTCGGTGTCGGTCCAGACGGTCTGGGCCAGATATTCCAGGTTCACCTGATGGCAGATGCCGGTTCCGGGGGGAACAACACGGAAGTTGTTAAAGGCCGACTGCCCCCATTTCAGGAACTGGTAACGCTCCATGTTGCGTTCATATTCGCGATCCACGTTCATCTGGAACGCACGCGGGTTGCCGAACTCATCGATCATAACCGAGTGGTCGATGACCAGATCAACCGGGTTCAGCGGGTTGATCTTCTGCGCATCGCCGCCCAGCCCTTTGATGCCATCGCGCATCGCGGCCAGGTCAACAACAGCCGGAACGCCGGTAAAGTCCTGCATCAACACGCGGGCGGGGCGATACGCAATCTCGCGCGGGTTCTTGCCGCCATTACGTGCCCATTCGCCAAAGGCTTTGATATCGTCGACCGCGACGGAAAAGCCGTCATCCTCAAACCGCAGCATGTTTTCCAGAACCACTTTGAGCGCGGCGGGAAGCTTGGAAAAATCACCCAGACCAGCCTCTTGGGCGGCAGGGATCGAGTAATATGAAATGGATTTGCCATTCACGCTAAGGTTGCGGCGTGTTTTGGCAGTATCTTGTCCGACTTTGATGGGCATCTGTGGCCTCCCTCTGAAATGACTTAGATCCCGGGATTCGCTAATAGTTATCTGCATCACCAAAGTCTTTGGTTCAAGGACCAAGGTGGTGAGCTTGTTGAGTTATGTATACTATTGCACACAAAATTTAAGGGTAACGATGGTCGCATGTCTCAAGAAACGTTGATTGGAGGTTGAACGGGCTTGCGTTTAAACCGGTCGGTACATCCAGCCAAAGGCCCGAGACCCGTAATGTTCAGATCCATTCGCGCAACAGCGTTAGTTTCCTTGTTTCTCTCTACAGCAGCCCTGGCCGAGGGCGATCCGGTTGTGGTTGAGTTGTTCACATCTCAGGGCTGTTCGTCCTGTCCGCCTGCCGACCGGATCATGCATGATTTGGCCAAACGCGACGATGTGATCGGCCTGGCACTGCATGTGGATTACTGGGACTACATCGGGTGGAAGGACGAATATGCCGACCCGGATCACACTCTGCGCCAGCGCACTTATGCGCGAGAAGGGGGACGGTCGATGATCTATACGCCTCAGATGGTGGTGAATGGGCAGCAGGATGTTGTCGGAGCGCAATCGCGGGAACTGGATCGCTTGATCAATGCGCATCTCAAGGCCGCCCCGCAAGCGTCCGTGACGGCCGTGCGCTCGGGCGATGATGTATCGGTGGATGTGACGCCGGTCGAATTGCCGGCCGGAGAAACCTATGACATCCGGGTCATCCAGTATTCACCGATGCGCCATGCCTCGATCCGACGCGGAGAGTTGGCTGGCCACGATCTGGACTATGCCAATGTTGTCGAGGCCTGGTATATGGCAGGTCAATGGGACGGCGTCGCGCCTCAGGCGTTTTCGGTAACCGTCGACGCAGGTTTTCCGGCAGTTGTGCTGGTGCAAAGGGCAGGGCACGGCCCGATCGTGGCGGCCGCGCGGGTCAAATAATCAGGGCATGTCCTCGGGTTGCACGCCCAAACCGTTCCAGGCTTTCCAGCGCCGGTGGATCCAAAACCACTGACCCATATGCTGTCTCACCATGGCCTCAAGATCGTCATTGGTGAACTGGGTCATGGTCTTCGGATCTGTATGCGGCACCGGGTCGTGTAGCACGATTTCAAAGTCCACGCCGTTAGGTTGCCGCACCGCATAGCATGGGATCAGGACGGCGTTGTATTTCATTGCCAGTTCTGCATTCAGGACTGAGGTCACGGCGGGCTTGCCAAAGAATGTCAGCTCTTCACCGCCATGGGCGTGCAGATCGGATACGATCGCGATGATCCCACTTTTCTTGAGCGAACGCACCATCTCGACCATTCCGCGACGGCCTTGCTCGAACATCGGCGAGCCGGTCTTATGGAACGCCTCGACATACATGTCGTTGAAATAAGGGTTCGCCATGCGGCGATAGAGGCATCCAATCGGTTGACCGCTGCGTTCCTGCAGGGCGATGCGCGCTGCCAGATAGTGACCAAAATGCGCGGTAATCATCATGATGGGCCGCCCTTCGGCGACGGCAGAGTCAAATGCGGCAACACCCGAGCCGCTTACCTTTGCCGTGCGCTGACGTTCGGTGAACCCTTCCGGCGAAAAATGCTCCATAATCGCGCGACCGGCATTGTCCGGAACGGCGCTGCAAATTCTGTTGACCTCGGCCTCTGACAGGTCAGGGCGGGTCAATTTCAAGTTGCTGCGCACGCGTTTGGTAAAGCCGATCAACGGTGAAAGCCCACGTGCGATTGCGCCCATGGTGGCCAGACGTGTTTCATAGGGCAACAACCTCAAGGTCCCGATGACGCCCTTCATGAACAATCCAGTGATGTAGTATTTTCTAAGCTCTGTGCGGCTTAGTTCCGACTTTTCGACGGGCATGAATAGGTCTCACCGGCTGTTGCGATTTGCCGGGCAAGACATACAAGGCGGAAACCGCAACCACAAGCGTTGCAAAACAAAGCCATGTTTTGACTTGCCGGATCGGACTTGCCCGTCACTCTTCGCTATCCTCTTCGATCAACGCTATTGCGCCTTCGTCGACCAGTGTTCGAATTGAGCCGATGACAAGTGTCATCGCTTCTTCGGCTTCTGCCAGCTTCACCTTGCCGCGTTCGGTGATTTCCTCGCGCAGGTTATCCGCCATACGTGTCGACATGTTGGATAGCAGGAACTCGACCGCGGCTTTGTCATTCTCGGCCGTGGCGCCAGCCAAGGCGGTGACGAGATCAGCCTGATCCAATCCACGCAGAATCGCAGGCACGTCCCTGGGCAGGATGCGGGCCGGGATATGGGCGAAGGTGAATATTGATTGGCGCACCAAAGCTGCAAAGTCGGTGTCTTCTTCATCCAGGGCCGTCAAAAGCCCGTCGCGCGTCGCTGCGGCTGATTGGTTCAGAATCGCACCGACCCGCGCTCCGGGGCCATCCGAAAAGGCCGTGGCCGGGCGTCGATCAAGTTGCGCCGCCAGCGACCAGCCAATCCGTTCAACCGCCTCGGGTGTGATGTTGGCCGTTTTGGACACGGCATAGGTGATGCGCCGCGCGACCGGGCCGGGCAGGTGACCCAGAAGTTGCGCGGCATTCGCAGTTTCCAGCTTGGACAACATGACCGCTGCAATTTCAGTGCTTTCGGCCAGAGCGATGGTGGCCAAATCTACTGTCGGGATTTCGCGCAGCCGTTGCCACGGATCGCCGATCTGGCGCACCCCGGCTTCCTTCCGCAACCTGGCCGCTGTTGCCGGCGTAATCTTGTCGCTGACCGCATCCAGAGCACCGGCCAGCCCATGCGGAAAGGACAGGCCGACACTGTCCAGAGCTTCGGCAAACTCTTGTGCGACGGATGCCAGCGTGATGCGATCCACAAGGCCCATCTGACCCAGCTGGTGCGTCAGCTTTTCCTGCAAATCGTCGGGAAGCTCTTCCAGGGGGATATCTGCGCCCTCATTCAACAAAAGACGCACCACGACGGCGGCTTTTTGTCGGCTGCTCAGCGCCTTGGGGACGACGCGGGGCGCGTCGTTCTGGGCGTCGGCTGTGGGTGTTGATGTCCCCGGTGCCAGTTGAACCAAAGAGTTTGTGTCCTGCATCTGCCTGTGGTGCCAAGTTTCTGTTCCACAGGCAGATTACGGAGAGTCGGGTAAAGAAAGGCTGAAGTTTAGTAGTTGTAAGTCAGCCCGGTGCGGATCGCCTCGCGCAAGGATGCCTCGGCCCAGGTGCCTTCACCGCCGCGCGCCTTGATCTCGCGCCACTGTGCGATGGCAAGATCGGTTTTGCCCTCGGTGACAAAGCCCTGACCCATGTAGCTGCGCGCCAGTATGTTGTCGGGATTCGCCTCAATGGCGTTCGAATAGAAGGCATTCGCCAGATCAAGCTCACCCATTTTGCGGTAGGTGAAACCCCAGTAGGTCAACACGCGATCATCATCCTGATCCATGATGCGCAGGATGTCTTGAGCATTTTCGAACTGTCCGTCATAGGCCAGTTCGCGCACGGCGTCATACAGCTCTTCTTCAGTAAAGTTGGTCTTGTCCGGCTTCACGCACCGTCCGGCGTCTTTGTCATAGACGCGACCGAAGAAACACTTCTTGGTCGTGTTGGTCGGTTTTGGCGGGCTGCTGTCACCGCCAGCGGCGATCGCGACCGGCGCGAATGCAAAGGCCTGAAGGGCGATGGCTGAAGCGAGTACTAGGCGCATTTTCCTACTCCGTTGTCTGGGCTACTTACAGAAAGCATAGTGCGTTTCTCTCAAAAGCTAACAACCGAAGGCTCGCGTTTATTCACGAATAAGGAATTTTTTTCTCAGCTATTCACAATTTTGGCGCAGGTTTGGGCTTCTGAATCCCAATACGTGCCCGGCGCGCAGGACTGGGTTTGCTTGGAATGGCCACTACAAGCTAAGGCAACGGAGGCTGAACAACTAAGGGCCACAGCGCAAATCAAAGTGCGGATCATCGTGTTTCTCCTGTCCGGACATACACTGGCATCATAGCCTGTTTTGGCCTGTCTGGCAAAAGAGCAGGGCCCGGATCGCGTCACGCGAACCGGGCCCTGCGAAGCATTTGATCAATCGCGGGTTATTCGCCGAACACGCGGGCGAAAATCGTATCAACGTGTTTGGTGTGATAGCCGAGATCGAATTTCTCTTCGATTTCTTCCGGACTCAGCGCGGCGGTGACGTCCGCGTCTGCCAGCAGTTCTTCTTTAAAATCGGTGCGGTGTTCCCAGACTTTCAGCGCGTTGCGCTGAACCATGGCATAAGCATCTTCGCGGCTGACACCTGCTTGTGTCAGCGCCAGCAGAACCCTCTGGCTCATCACAAGACCGGGGAACTTGTTCATGTTTTCGATCATGTTCTCGGGGAAGATCAGCATCTTGTCGATCACGCCTGTCAGTCGCGCCAGTGCAAAATCCAACGTGATCGTGGCATCCGGCCCGATCATGCGTTCGACCGAGGAATGCGAGATATCGCGTTCGTGCCAGAGCGCCACGTTTTCCATCGCCGGGATCACTGCCGCGCGTACCATGCGGGCCAACCCGGTCAGGTTCTCGGTCAGCACGGGGTTTTTCTTGTGTGGCATGGCTGAGGAGCCTTTCTGACCCATCGAGAAGAACTCGGCCCCCTCCAGCACCTCGGTGCGCTGCATGTGGCGGATTTCTACGGCGACGTTCTCGATGCTGCTGGCGATAACCCCCAGCGTGGCAAAGAACGCAGCATGACGGTCGCGCGGGATGACCTGAGTGCTAATCGGCTCGGGCACCAGACCCAGCTGGTCGCAGACATGCTCTTCCACACGCGGGTCAACATTGGCGAAGGTGCCGACCGCACCGCTGATCGCGCCAGTGGCGATTTCAGCGCGGGCGTCGCGCATGCGGGACAGGTTGCGGTCCATCTCGGCGTAAAAACGCGCGAAAGTCAGGCCCATGGTGGTTGGCTCTGCGTGGATACCGTGGCTGCGACCGATACGGACGGTATCCTTGTGTTCAATCGCGCGGCGTTTCAGGGCAGCCAGCAGACCTTCTAGATCTGCGATCAGCAGGTCGGCGGCGCGGGTCAGTTGCACGTTGAAACATGTGTCGAGTACGTCCGAGCTGGTCATGCCCTGGTGGACAAAACGCGCCTCTTCACTGCCGACATGTTCGGACAAATGGGTCAGGAAGGCGATGACGTCGTGCTTGGTAACCGCTTCGATTTCGTCGATGCGCGCCACGTCGAATTCCACATCCTTGGCCTTCCAGACGGCCTCAGCATTCTCGCGTGGGATCACACCCAGATCCGCCATGGCGTCGCAGGCATGGGCCTCGATCTCGTACCAGATGCGGAACTTGGATTCGGGCGACCAGATGGCGACCATATCGGGGCGGGAATAGCGTGGAATCATTGGCAGCGGCACCTTATTGTGATTTGGCAGGAGGCGTTGCGGCGGGGTTTAAACCCGCGCAGACAAAGGAACAAGGCGCGAGTGCGAATATGAGACGGTTTGCCCTGATTTTGGCCCTATGGCCCGGTTTTCTGGCGGCTGAGGAGTTCAGAACGCTGACGGGGGATGAAATTCTGTCTGCATTGACTGGAAAGAAGCTCGATTACGGGGAAGGTATCTGGCAGACCTTCGATGACACGATGCTGACACAGTATTTTTCGGGCGGACCCAGCGCCGGGCGGTGGGCGGTGCGCGAGGATCGTTATTGCTCGGTCTGGCCGCCTTCGGATTTTTGGGCCTGCTATGAGGTCCAACAAAGCGGCAAAGTGATCCGGTTCGTGGATGATAACGGTGCCACGACCGACGGGGCACTCGCCGAATGAGTCTGCCGCGCAATCTGTCGGATTTCAAAGGCCAGTGGAGCCTGACCCGGACCATTCTGGACGCGCAGGCGGGGCAGGTGCTGCAGGCCGATGGTCACGCGGTCCTGAGCCCGAACGAGGACGGTTTGATATACGACGAAGAAGTCACTCTGCGTGTGCCGGGGCAAGCCGAGATGAAAGGCACGCGCAGGTACCTGTGGCACGCGGCGGGTGAGGCGATTGCCATAAATTTTGACGACGGCCGCTATTTTCACCGGCTGGCCTTGGGCCAGGCACATGCGTCTGACCACCACGATTGCCCGCCCGACAGCTATGATGCTGTCTACGATTTTTCGGCCTGGCCAGTCTGGTCAGTGCGCTGGATCGTCTCGGGACCCAGAAAATCTTATGAAATGAGCACCGAATATCGGTTAAGATAGCGTAATCATGTTGCAGTCAAAGCTCTAAGCGGGCATTTCTGCAGTTGAAAATAGGTGGAGACATAAGAATGAATGCGAATGTACTGGCCAATGCGATTGGCCCGCGCGAAGGCACCGCGCTGCGCGTCAAGCAAGTTGTGCTGGTGGCACTAGGTATTCTTGCGCTGGCAATAGCTGCCAAGATCAAGGTTCCAATGTGGCCTGTCCCGATCACTATGGGCACCTTTGCCGTGCTGACAATCGGCACCGCCTATGGCACGCGTCTGGGTCTGGTCACCATGCTGGGTTACCTGCTGATCGGCGCGCTGGGCTTCGACGTGTTCGCGGGCTCTTCGGCCGAAAAATTCGGTCTGACCTACATGATGGGCGGCACCGGCGGCTATCTGGTTGGCTACCTTCTGGCAACCGTTCTGCTGGGCGCACTGGCCGCGCGCGGCTGGGACCGTTCGTTCGGCAAGATGGCGTTGGCTCTGGTTCTGGCAAATGTCGTGATCTATGTGCCCGGCCTGCTGTGGCTGGGTCAGCTTTTTGGGTGGGATCAGCCGATCCTGCAGTGGGGTCTGACACCCTTCTTGGTGGGCGACGCGATCAAGCTGGTGCTGGCTGCACTGCTGATCCCTGGCCTGTGGAAACTGGTGGGCGACGCACGCTCGTAATTGCCAACCAATCCAAATCTGACGAAGCCGCGCCCGGAGATATCCCGGCGCGGTTTTTTGTACCCGCAGATCGGGATGCTGGACAAAAGGGGCCACTACAGGCCAATCTGCACTTAATGAAATCATCAGGTTATTGAGATATGCGTATTCAATTAGCTTCGGCACTCGCTGTTTGCGCCTCGCTTTTGCTGAGCGGCGGGACGGCATCCGCCGACACTCCGGTCACTTATACGGACAACGGGCGTGCGCTGTTCGGCTTTTCCGTTCCCGACTATTGGGCGCTGCGCACCGGTGGCCCGCGCGAAATTGAAGATACTGAGCTGGGCGATGCACGTGCCGTGGCCCGGGTCATGGGGATGCGGCCAGTCACGGACGATAATGTCTGGATGGGCTTTGTGTCGCCGGCTGGAGTGGCCTCGATCGAGGGCGGTCTTCGGTATCTTGAGGATATCGACAGGTTTCTGGTCAAATATCCGACAGTGTCCGAGACAACCACGACGCGCATTGGCGGGTTGCCCGCGCGTGTCATTCGCGGGACCGGCAGTCGCGAAGGGCGCGGTGTGAACTTTACTGTTTCCGTGATTGACTTGCCGAAGGGGCGCGTGGCCATCGCAGTTGCGATCCTGCGCGACGGCGCCGATCCAGCTTATGTGGACGATCTGAACGCCGTGTTCGCGTCGTTCCGGTCCCTGCAGTGAGGAGGCGCACATGACCCGCAAACTGATCAAACGCGCAGCCCTTGCCCTTGGATTGGGCGTTGCAAGCCTGACACTATCGGCCTGTGACGGAGTAACCGTCGGAGTAGGTTACGGCTATGACCCGTTCTACGACTCGATGCTGTGGAATGACTATTATCACGACGTAGACGTGGATATTGACATCGACCGGCCGGATCGTCCCAGACCGCCGGATGGTCGCCCACCGGCGCGTCCCGTTCCGCCAATCGCCAAGCCACCGAACAGACCACCGGTGTCGCGACCGCCGAACAGGCCACGGCCACCGGTCGCACGACCCCCGGCGGCCCGGCCACCCATTCACCGCCCCGCAGGGCGGCGCTGAACCTGCAGGTCAGTCCAGCAACTCAGTTGTGATCTGGGCTGACCCTTCCAAAGTTCTGTGGACCGGGCATTTGTCCGCGATTTCCAGCAATCGCGCGCGTTGCTCGGCCGTCAGCGGACCTTCAAGGCGGATCTTGCGGCGGAACTGATCGACTTTTCCTTCGTTGGCCAGCCCCGCGTCCTGCGCATGCACCTTGTTGTGGCACACATCGACTGAAACGGTTTTCAGCGGCCACCGCTTGCGCCGCGCATACATGCGGATGGTCATCGATGTGCAAGCCCCAAGGCCAGACGACACGAATCCATAGGGAGACATGCCTCGGTCGGTGCCGCCGTATGAGGCGGGCTCGTCCGCAACAGCGTGGTGGCGTGGGCCGGACTGAATGTCCTGCAGGAACCCTTCCGGATCAGCTTCGGTCACGCGAACAACACCTTCGGGTGCGCCAGGTGGTGGGGCAGGCGGGCAGAGCTTGACGTAGCGCGTAACCCACGCGGTGATCACGTCCGCCGCGTATTCCGCGTCGGATGCGCGGGTAATCAGGTGATCGGCATCGTCGAGGGTCACAAAGCTCTTGGGATGCTTGGCGGCCAGGAAGATTGTGCTGGCATTGTCAATGCTTACGGTCTCGTCTCGAGGCGCATGCAAGATCAGCAAAGCGGCCTTCAGGTCTGCGATTGCCGGTATCAGGGCCGCTTCGGAAATATCATCCACAAAGGCCTTGCCAATGCGGAAAGGACGTCCGCCCAACATCACGTCCGCCGATCCAGCCTGCGTGATCTCAGGCAGCGCATCTTCGAAGTGATGCGCCACATGGCCGGGATCTGCGGGTGCACCCAGAGTGACCACAGCTTTGACACTAGGAATGCCAGCACGGGCGCGCAACACAGCGGCACCACCCAGCGAATGGCCGATGAGCAATGCCGGAGCCATGTTGCGGCCAGCCAGATAATGCGAGGCTGCGATCAGGTCTTCGACATTGGAGGTGAAGGTTGTGTTGGCAAACTCCCCGCCGGAATGACCCAGCCCGGTGAAATCAAATCGTAGAACGGCGATGCCCATCGCCGCCAGTCGGGCCGCAATCCTGCGCGCGGCAGGGATGTCTTTGGAACAGGTGAAACAATGCGCAAATAGCGCCGTGGCCAGGACCGGCCCGTCCGGCAAATCCAGGCGCGCGGCCAATTGGTTGCCGTCGTGACCGGCAAAGGTAATGCGTTCGGTGGGCATGACAGTTCCTTGTTCGTCGGGATGACCAATAGTGTGTGCTTCCTACTGGCCGCTCAACCCCATTGTAAGAAGCGTCACGGGAAGGTGAGTGAAGCGAACAGATTGAGCGCAGTCCTTTGTCCGCCCTGTGAACCTAAAGCATCAAATTTCGTGAAGTATATTCTAAAATATATTCGTTTTACTAATTTATGTCACCACCCCATCTTACGACCATCGCAAACGTGCAGCCCAGGAGGTTCAAATGGCACATACTGCAATGGATCCAAGGGGCGTAGTTCTACGCCCGGATATACTGGCCGTGATTGCCCTGACCGGCGTGGTCGGATTTGCGCTTGGTCAAACTCTGCCGCCGGTGGCATCTACTGAGGCGCAGGTGGTTAATCCCGTGTCCGAAGACTGGCACGGAAACGTAAGGCGGTCGCATTGGTCGAACAGAAACGTCAGCTCAGTCCCATGAGCTGCGGATCAAATGGATAGGTGGTCAGGTTCTCATAGCCGTCTTCGGTGATCAGAACCTGATCCTCCAGCTTGATCGAGAAATCTCCGCCAACCTCTCCAACGGCAGCCTCGACACACAGGACCATGCCGGGTTCGAGCGCGTAGTCGTAAGAGCCTGCCACTGCCTTGTCCGGATAAGCAACCAGTGGCCACTCATCGCACAAGCCGACGCCGTGCATCAGGCAGCCGTATTTCTGCGCCAGAAACTTGTCGTCCAACTTGTGAGCATTGGCCGTCAGCTCCGGGATCATCACGCCGGGCTTCAGCATCTCCATATTGGTCATGATGTGTTCGTGCGCGTGCTGCATGGCATAGACCATGTCGGGCCGGGGTTTTTCGTCGCCTATCCACCATGTGCGCGAGATGTCGATGCAGATGCCGTAGGATCCGATCAGGTCGGTATCAAAGGCGATGATCTCATTCTGTTGGGTGATCCGGGGACCGCATTCCTGAAACCAAGGATTGGTGCGCTGACCCGAAGCCAGCAGGCGGGTTTCGATCCATTCGCCGCCGCGCCTGATGTTTTCTGCGTGCAGAACCGCCCAAATGTCGTCTTCCGAGGTTTTGCCGTCACCCACATTTGCGCGCGCGAATTTCTCCATTTCCGCCACAGCGGATTCGCAGGCATGGTTGGCGCAGCGCATGGCCAGGATTTCGTCAGGGCCTTTGATGGCGCGGGTCTTTTCCGTAGCTTCCTCGCCTTCCATGATCTCGAAGCCCTGCGCCTCAAGTGCGCGCAGGCCGTGCAGCATGATCTTGTCCACGCCGAGGCGCTTGTTGCCGCCACCATGTTCGTCGATCAGAACGCGCACTTCGTTTGAGAACACGTCCGCGGCCACGTCGACTTTGTCACCGCGGTCAAAGTAGAACAGATCAGCTCCGGATCGCTGTTCGCGCACCAGCGGGTTGAACGTGGAAAGGAACGGAGAGTTTTTATAGTCCCAAATCACCATGTAGCCGTCGGCGCACAGCAAGACGGCGCGGAACGGGTTATGCGTGTTCCACAACTGCATGTTGGTGCTGTCAGTGGCGTAACGAATGTTCAGCGGATCGAACATCAACAGACCACCATAGCCGCGATCGACAATGGCTTGCGTCAACCGTTTCCACCGGTGTTCGCGCATCCGGGCCAGATCGGGCAGGGCAAGGCCGGCCTTTTCCCATTCTGAAAACGCAAGCTGCGTCGGGCCGATCTCGATCCGGTCGTTTTCATTCGGGGTGCCATCACCAAGGGTCGCACCTTTGGTCGGGTCGATCTTGCGGCTGTCGCGGTAGTGTCGGTTCATGGTGGGTCTCCCTGCCTGTTCTTTGAGCGTGAAGAATCAATCTCCCGACGTCTTGAAGGTTTGCGACTGTGCGTTCGTCGCTTTTTGACCGACAAGCGGAAATTCTGATGATACGTCAAATTCATGACGACCATTCTTCAGACTTCAATTCCGTATGACCCGCTGGACAAGCGCCCCATGCCGGGCATTCAGCCGGCAAGCATGAACAACTGGCTGCACCGCGATGATGCGTTCGCCGCCCAGATGCAAAGACGCGAGGACCTGTTGGTCAGTCATCGTTCGGATGTTCTGGCGATGGATGCAGACGCCAAACCCGCTGCGCAGGAGTTGTTGGATCTTGTCCTGAACCAAGCCTATCCCGCGTGTACAGATCACGTCGCTCGCCCGGACGGGACAGGTGTATCGATCGATCAGGATCAGCCATTGGACACGCTGTGCCGATTGGTGCAGGAAGATTTCTGCATCCTGCAAAAGCAGGGGGATGAACATGTTCTGACCGGAGCTATCCTGTGTTTTCCTGCCAGTTGGCGTTTATCCGAGAAATTCATGCGGCCTCTGATCGACATCCATCTGCCTGTTGACAGCTACAACGCCGACATCGCCCGGCGGGTTCAGCGGTTGTTTGACGGGATACATCCGGGACGCCCTCTGTGGCGGTTCAATGCGCTGTGGTATGAGGACGCCGAGCTGCATCAACCCCGCAGTGCAAACGACCGACGGGCCCTGCAGAAGCCAGGACACGCGCGGTTCATGCGAAGTGAGCGGCAGACGCTGTTGCGACTGCCTGAGACACAGGCCGTGGTTTTCTCGATCCATACATATGTGCTGGCGGCAGAGCAGGTGCCCAAAATGGAAAACCCCGCCTGACGGCGGGGCCTCCAAGGAGGGTCATTTCATACCAGGCTACATGCCCAGCGCGCTGGCAGCGCCCGCAAGTGCCCCGCTTGTGCTGAGAGCGGAGATCGCGACCGAATATACCAGCACCTGAGTGTTCAGGCGGAAGTCTTCGCCCCTTATCAGGTTCACAGCGGCCAAAGAGGCCGCAATCGGGACGGACACGCTTGCCACGGCACCCGTCAATCCCCAACTGGTCAGTCGGAGGATATCGCTGGGTTGCTCGTGGACGAGGGGGGGCGTGTCGTTCCGATCGGTAGGCTGCTCGATAGGTTCTGTCCGAAAAGCGATGCTGAGCAACTGCTCATCCGACAGCTGGATTGGCCGGGCTACTGGGGTCAGCGCCTTTTTTTCTGGCTTATCCAGGTCTTCTGCGTCAGTAATATTCAGTCCGGCAAACGGGCCTGTCACTGCCTCGAAAATCTGTTTTCTGTCACGCGGCCTGCTTGGGGCCAGCGTGTCAAATGCGCTCATGAATTGTTCGATGGTCAGAACGGTATTGGGCGACAGCCATTCGACCCGCTGGGTCGCGCAGACGTCAACCATTCTGTAAAGGATCACGACCAGCATCAGCTCGGACACTTCGCTGTCATCCAATAGGGGGGAAACCGGGGTCACAGTGATCGTCAGCCGGTTATTCGGCAGGGTGACGACGGGTCTCTGGATTGTCTTCAGACCTGCGGCGCGGTTGAGGCGCTCGAACCGGTCTTCGGTTTCGGCGACCTTAGTATCCAGCGTCAGGCGCACCAGATACTGACTGGACACAATGCTGGCTTCGGTGTCGTTCTGCAGAGACTTACGCTCGACCAGGTGACCATAGTCCGCAAGGGTCTTGGCAACGATGTCGCTGAACCGCTCGACCGCGTTTTCGGTCTTACCGTTGAATTGTAGACCACCGTGATAGCTGTGCTTCGGAGTCACTGCGCTGTCCTTTGTCGCATCCTGGGTTTGGAAACAATCTAGCAAGCGATCTGGGGTAGATTTGGGCAAAAATGGAAAAAAATGAGAAATCGCGCGGATTGATTACGCTATGGAAACCTAGGCATTTTAAGGGCCTTTTGACGTCTGTGGCGACAATGTGGCCGAAATCGGGTGTAAAGGCCGGAATCCCAAGCCGGCGTCAGCTATCGATTCGGGCGGCCATAATTGCAATGGACTGTTGGTAAACCGAGGCGGCATTCCACTGTTGAATGACAGCAAAGTTTGGCTGTCCCTGTTGATATCCCCGACCGGGTTTCCAGCCCTTCTTACGCAGAAAATTGGCGGTTGAGGCCAATGCATCGGTCATATTGTAAAAGTCGACCTGACCGTCGCCGGTGGCATCAACCCCGTATTGCATGGCATTGCCCGGCAGGAACTGGGTGTGCCCAAGTTCGCCATGTTTTGCCCCTTTTGTCGCTGTCGTAATGCTGCCTTGATCGACCAGCTTCAGCGCCCCGATCGAGTGAGGAATGAAAAATTCGGACCTGCGGCAATCATAGGCCAGTGTTGTGATTGCGGAAACAACCTGACTGTCCCCCATGAAGTTTCCGAAACCGGTTTCCATGCCGTGAATGGCGATCAACACCCCGGCCGGTACGCCGTATTGACGTTCGAGCGCCGCATAGAATTGTGGGTTGCGCGCTTTGCGTTTGCGCCCTTGCGCCACGATGGTGTCTGCCCCGCGTACGCGCATGAACTTGTCTAACGAGTATTTAAAGCTCTTTTGATTGCGGTCCGCCGCAATGGTTCGCGTGGCGTATTGGGATTGGGCTAGTGCCTGCAATCCTTTCTTTTTGACACCCGCACGTTTCGCATGTTTGGCAAAGTCCTTTTTCCATGCTTCGAAGCCGCTACTGGTATTTCCGCAAGGAGCGGCGGCTGCAACTGTGGGAAGGGACAGGGCAAGTATAAGGGCAAATCGCAGCATCAGTGAAATCCAGGCAAGTGAAATGTTATGGATAGGGTACGTGGCATTCCCCAATCCGAAAAGACGTTAGTACAGATCCAACTCTCCGGTACCTTTCAGGCTTTCAAACCACTCTTCAGGCGTTTTGTCCATCTTGGCGTGTTTGACCATCATCGCGTTCATATTGGGCAGGTCCGAGGAATCCGGCCATTTCTCTGGCTGCCACAGGTTCGCGCGGATCACACATTTAGGGCAGTGTGCGAAAACGGTTTCGACATGGATGACCAAGGCCAGCTTGGGCGGGCGGTTGTTTATTGCCATGCTGTTCAGCAAGTCGCGATCTTTGCATATGCGTGCAGTGCCACGAAGGCGCAGCGTTTCCATCTTGCCCGGCACGAAGAATATCAGGCTGACACGTGGGTCCAGCAAAATATTGTGGAACGTATCCACGCGCTTGTTGCCGGGTCGATCAGGGATTGCGATCAACGTGTCGGATAACACATTTACGAACCCTTCTGGATCACCTCGGGGCGAGATGTCCAGATGGCCACCTGGATTGGCTGACGCGATCAGGCAGAACGTAGATTTGGCAATAAAGTTGCGGCACATGCGATCCAGCCCGGACAGCTCTTTAGCTATGATCTGGGGCAGGGGTGCGCCGGTTATGCGCTCCAGTTCATCGCTCGAAGTCACGAAGTCTGTGAATAGAGAAAAGGGGGCGTCTGATGACATGCGATCTCTCCTAACCGGGGTGGGGCGAGTGTGAGAGATCGTACCAAACGAAACAAGGGCGCCCGAGTGGACGCCCTTGTATTTTCAAACCGCAAATCGGATCAGCAGCTGTAGTACATGCCGTATTCAACCGGGTGCGGGGTGTGCTCGTAGGTTTCGACTTCTTCCATCTTCAGTGCGATGTAGCCGTCGATCTGGTCCTTGGTGAACACGTCACCCTGCAGCAGGAAGTCGTGATCCGATGCCAGAGCTTCCAGAGCTTCGCGCAAGCTGCCGCAGACGGTCGGGATATCGGCCAGTTCTTCGGCAGGCAGATCGTACAGGTTCTTGTCCATGGCTTCGCCCGGATCGATCTTGTTCTTGATGCCGTCCAGACCAGCCATCAGCAGAGCGGCAAATGCCAGGTAGGGGTTCGCCGCTGGATCGGGAAAGCGAGCCTCGACGCGCTTGGCTTTCGGGCTTTCGGTCCAAGGAATACGGACGCAACCCGAACGGTTACGGGCCGAATAGGCGCGCAGAACTGGGGCCTCAAAGCCAGGGATCAGACGCTTGTAGCTGTTGGTCGCCGGGTTGGTGAAGGCGTTCAGCGTTTTGGCGTGCTTCAGGATGCCGCCGATGAAGTACAGTGCTTCATCCGACAGATCGGCGTATTTGTCGCCTGCGAACAGTGGCTTGCCGTCTTTCCAGATCGACATGTTCACGTGCATGCCGGTGCCGTTGTCACCTGCGATCGGCTTCGGCATGAACGTGGCCGATTTGCCGTAGGCGTGTGCAACGTTGTGGATGATGTATTTGTACTTCTGCAGCTCGTCCGCCTGTTTGGTCAGGCTGTCGAAGATCAGACCCAGCTCGTGCTGACAGGAAGCAACCTCGTGGTGGTGCTTGTCGACCTTCATGCCCAGACGCTTCATGGTCGAAAGCATTTCCGAACGCAGATCCTGTGCTTCGTCGATCGGGTTCACCGGGAAGTAGCCGCCCTTGACGCCGGGACGATGGCCCATGTTGCCCATCTCGTATTCAGTGTCAGTGTTCCACGATGCGTCAGTCGCATCAACTTCGTAAGATACCTTGTTGATGCTGTTGGAGAAACGGACGTCGTCAAACAGGAAGAATTCGGCCTCGGGGCCCATATAGGCGACGTCGCCGATGCCCGATGCTTTCAGGTAGGCTTCGGCTTTCTGGGCGGTACCGCGCGGGTCACGCTCATAGGCTTCGCCGGTGTCGGGCTCAACAACCGAGCAGTGCACGCAGATCGTCTTTTCCGCGTAGAACGGATCGACATAGGCGCTGTTGGTGTCGACCATCAGTTTCATGTCGGATGCTTCGATCGATTTCCAGCCCGCGATGGACGAACCGTCGAACATGAAGCCTTCTTCCAGGAAGTCCTCGTCAACTTGGTCGGCCATCAGCGTGACGTGCTGAAGCTTGCCGCGGGGATCAGTGAAGCGAACGTCGACGTACTCGGCGTCCTCGTCTTTGATCAGCTGAAGAACTGCGTCCTTGCTCATAACTTAATATTCCTCTGCTTTGAGTTTGTTCTGTTACAGCGCTTCCGGGCCGGTTTCCCCGGTCCGGATGCGAATGGCTTGTTCAACGGGCGAGACAAAGATCTTGCCGTCGCCGATCTTGTCGGTCTTTGCTGCCGCGACGATAGCGTCGATGGCTGCGTCAACCTGATCATCGTCCAGCACAACTTCGACCTTCACCTTGGGCAGGAAATCGACGACGTATTCCGCGCCGCGATACAATTCAGTGTGGCCCTTCTGACGGCCAAAGCCCTTAACCTCGATCACGCTGAGACCCTGGACGCCGACATCCTGCAGCGCCTCTTTAACCTCATCGAGTTTGAACGGCTTGATGATCGCTTCGATCTTCTTCATTCCGGGCTCCTGTTAACTCTTGTCAGTTTGGCACTGACCACGTCTAAATTCGGGCGGCAATGTGATTGCGATACCGGCCCGAGCCGGGCGCTGAGAAAATGGGCGTCGGGTCAATTTTTGATCAACTTGCACAAAAAGTAAGCGAAACTGAATCGCCAGAGGATTTGAGATGACGGAATTGCTGACAGCGGCGCAGATGCGAGCAATTGAAACAGCGGCGATTGAGTCCGGTCAGGTGACCGGTCTGGAACTGATGGAGCGCGCCGGTCGCGGGGTTGTCGAGGCGATTTTTGAGGAATGGCCGGAGTTGGCGAAAACTTCGGGGCGTGCTGTGGTTTTGTGTGGCCCCGGCAACAATGGCGGTGATGGGTTTGTCGTCGCGCGCCTGTTGAAAGAGTGGGGCTGGGAAGTCGAGGTTTTTCTGTATGGGGACGCCGACAAGCTGCCAGCAGATGCGCAAATGAACTATGATCGGTGGCAGGAGTTGGGGGAGGTTGTTCCGCTGACTGAAAAGGACATGCGCAAGAGTGGTTTTGCCGATCTTTACGTTGACGCTCTGTTTGGGACGGGACTGAAACGCGGCTTGGACGGTGAACTGTTCAAGGTCGTTCGGCATCTTTCTGGTATGGATGGGGACGATTACACCGACCGCCTAGTCAGCATAGATGCCCCATCCGGCTTGTGTTTGGACAGCGGGCGGGTGTTGCATCAAGAGCCATTGAACCTATGGCCTCGCGAATTTCTGGACGGTGTGCCCGCAGAGATGCGAAACAAGGTTGCTACTGCGGGCGGCGCGCGCGCTTTGCATGACCGTTTTGCTTGGTTGACAGTGTGTTTCGACAGCCCAAAGCCTGGGCATTTTCTGGCGCAAGGGCCGGATTTGTGTGGCAAGCTTGCTGTGAAAGACATCGGTATTTCCAAGCAGCGTTGCCGCTTTAACGGTGAACCATATGACGATGCGTTCACGTTAGGACCAAAGCCTTTTCGCGGCGCGAACCGACCTGCTTTTCTAACCCTTGCCGAGGCACCTGGCCGCGTGAAGGACGAGCGAACATGGGGTGGTTTGCCGCTCTATCGCTTGCCCAAATTCAAACAGCAACACAAGTATTCCCATGGCCACGCCTTCATCCTATCGGGCGGTTCGGGCAGGACCGGCGCGGCGCGATTGACAGCGCGCGGTGCTTTGCGGATTGGGGCCGGGTTGGTGACATTGGGGGTTCCGCCGGCGGCGCAGACAGAGGTTGCGGCACAGGTTACGGCCATCATGTTGCAACGGGTTGAGGGTGGCGACGGTTTGTCCGATGCTCTCAGCGATGAGCGGTTGAATGCGCTTTGTCTTGGCCCTAGTCTGGGATTGGAGCGTGCGCGGGATCTGGTGTCGGTTGCTCTGGCGGCAAATCGGGCGACGGTTTTGGATGCCGACGCTTTGACCGCGTTTGCAGACGACCCTGCGGCTCTGTTTGACCAATTGCACGATAATTGCGTTCTCACACCGCATGGTGGAGAGTTCGCACGGCTGTTCCCTGACATATCTGAAAAGCTCAAGGCGGTTCCAACCAAAGGCCCGGCCTATTCCAAGGTCGACGCAACGCGTGAGGCGGCCAAGCGGGCAGGGTGCGTCGTTCTGTTCAAGGGGTCGGACACGGTGATTGCCGCGCCGGATGGGCGCTGCGCGATCAATTCGGCCCATTATGAGCGTTCGGCACCGTGGTTGGCGACGGCTGGCTCTGGCGATGTGCTCGCCGGGTTTATCACCGGGTTGTTGGCGCGTGGGTTCGCCCCGATGCTGGCTGCGGAAACGGCGGCCTGGATGCATGTGGAATGTGCGCGCCATTTCGGCCCCGGGTTGATTGCCGAGGATCTGCCCGAGCAACTACCCGCGGTCTTTCGGCATCTGGCCAAATGACGCATGGGCGGAAATTGGCCGCTTTTTTCAGCGTTCGGCAAGAAATGGCCGCACGTATACGCATCAGTGCATGTCATTCCTTTTGAAAGACTACGGACAGAGTGGCAGACTTGTACCTAGATTTTCCTACCAACGAACTTCTGGTGGCCAAATCTTTGATATGATTAAAATTTACTTTCTGCCGATTTGAGCCGTAAGGCAGAAATCCTAAACGCGACTAACTCGGTTCCTTGCGGAGTGGGCTGCCACATCGGTTTTTCTTTTGATGGTTCCCACAAACGAAACGTTCAAGGTGAATAAAATGACAGTGAATTTGAAACTCCCATCGGTTGCCGCTGTTCTGGCGATGACCACGGCGATCCCTGCCGCCGCTGAATTGAAGTACGAAAATAACAGCGGCGGTTATGTGGTGCTGTACGGTCAGCTCGATCCGGTGATCGTATCGGTCGATGACGGCCAGGAGACCGAGACCCGGTTGCTGGACAATGACCTGTCCAACAGCCGCGTAGGTTTGCGCGTCATGCAACCCTATGGCAGCAATGAGTTCATGTTCCGGTTTGAAACCGGTCTGGGTCTGCCAAGTACCGGGACAGCCAACCAGGATGGTACCAACACCAACGGTTGGAGCCGGGAAGATATCCGCCACGTCGATTTCTCACTCAAGGGTGGATACGGCAAGTTCTCTGCCGGTCAGGGCAGTATGGCCTCGGACGGAGCTGCCGAGACTGACTTGTCCTACGTCGGGACGGTTCTGTATTCATTCACAAATGATGAAAACGGCGCGTTTTTCTACCGGGGAGCAGACGGTATCCTGAGCGGCATCACCGTTGGCGACTCGGCCAGCAACTTTGATGGCGCGCGCCGGGGCAGGGTGCGGTATGACACACCCGATTTCAACGGCTTCTCAGCGGCGATTGCTTATGGTCAGAACATCCTGTCCAGCAGCGACGACGACGATTATTACGATCTCGCGGTCAAGTACCGGAACACCTTCACCAACGGTGTCGAGTTCTCAGCGACCATTGCCTACGCAGTAAGGGATTTCGACGGCCAACCCGGCGAACGCAAAGATACCATTGGGTCCGCGTCGGTCCTGTTGCCCAGCGGGTTCAGCTTTACTGCAGCCCTCGGCACGCGGGACGATACCTCTACCGGCGCCAGCGACCCGGACTATTGGTACACTAAACTTGCTTATGAAGGGGATTGGGTGTCCTGGGGTAAAACCGGCGTTGGTATCGACTATTTCGACGGTTCCGATTTCGAAAATCAGGGGTCCAGCACCAAGTCCTGGGGTATTGCCGTTGTTCAGCGGATCGATGCGATCAACACAGACGCCTACCTGAAATACCGCAACCATGATTTCGACGACACGGTCGACTTTGACAAGAACGAAGCCTGGGTACTGGGTGCGCTCTGGAAGTTCTGATGACGTTTCCCCGTAAACTTACGGCGCCCCGGTCTAACTGGGGCGTTTTTTTTGTTCAAATCGGCGGCAAAACAAGGCTGATCTGGCCATTGCCTCTTGCACGTAAGCGGCTGGGCAAATAGAAGGCGTCAAATTTGCCCGGCGCGCCGTTTTGCGCGCCCCGAATCCTATGGGGACTACCATAATGCAGGTTACCGAGACGCTGAACGAAGGTCTGAAACGCGGCTACAATATCATCGTATCCGCGGCCGAGCTGGACGACAAAGTTAACGAGAAACTGGTCGAAGCGCAGCCGGAAGTCGAAATGAAGGGTTTCCGCAAAGGCAAAGTGCCGATGGCACTGCTGAAAAAGCAGTTCGGTCAGCGCCTGTTGGGCGAAGCGATGCAGGAAAGCATCGATGGTGCAATGAACCAGCATTTTGAAGACAGCGGCGAGCGTCCTGCACTTCAGCCCGAGGTCAAAATGACCAACGAAGACTGGAAAGAAGGCGACGACGTCGAGGTCGCAATGTCCTATGAGGCACTGCCTGCGATCCCCGAAGTTGACCTGAAATCGGTCGAGCTGGAAAAGCTGGTTGTCAAAGCGGACGATGCAGCCATCGAAGAAGCGCTGAACAGCCTGGCCGAAACCGCGCAGGACTTCAAAGCGCGCCGCAAGGGTTCTAAAGCCAAGGACGGCGATCAGGTTGTGATCGACTTTGTTGGCAAGGTTGACGGCGAAGAATTCGAAGGCGGTTCGGCTGAAGACTATCCGCTGGTTCTGGGTTCCAACAGCTTCATCCCCGGCTTTGAAGAGCAGCTGGTTGGCGTGAAGGCCGAAGAAGTCAAAGACGTCAACGTTTCCTTCCCCGAGGAATACGGCGCAGAGCATCTGGCCGGCAAAGACGCCGTATTCACCTGCACCATCAAAGAGGTGAAAGAACCCGTTGCTGCAGAAGTAAACGACGAGCTGGCGACCAAGTTCGGCGCAGAAGATCTGGCCGCGCTGAAAGGTCAAATCGCCGAGCGTCTGGAAGCGGAATATTCCGGTGCATCGCGCGCGGTCATGAAGCGTGGCCTGCTGGACGCGCTGGACGAGAAGGTCTCGTTCGATCTGCCTCCGTCGCTGGTTGAAGCCGAAGCCAAGCAGATCGCACATCAGCTGTGGCACGAGGAAAACCCGGAAGTGGAAGGCCACGACCACGCCGAGATCGAGCCCACAGATGAGCACAACAAGCTGGCCGAACGCCGCGTGCGTCTGGGCCTGCTGTTGGCTGAACTGGGCCAGAAGGCCGAGGTTGAGGTCACCGATTCCGAGATGACCCAGGCGATCATGAACCAGGCACGTCAGTACCCGGGTCAGGAACGTCAGTTCTTTGAGTTCGTGCAGCAGAATGCTCAGATGCAGCAACAGCTACGCGCGCCGATCTTCGAAGACAAAGTCATCGACTATGTTTTTGAACTGGCTCAGGTCGCGGACAAAGAAGTCAGCAAAGACGATCTGCAGAAAGCCGTTGAGGCACTGGACGAGGAGTAATCCTCGTCCGCCCATCCCCATGGGCGTAAAAAAATACGGAGCCGTCTGAAAAAAGACGGCTCCGCTTGGGTGGCTTTAACTTATGAGGTGAGGGGGTCAGGCCTCATGAGCAAAAGCACGGGGGGTTCTTAACAGAGCGGTCTTCTGCTCTGGCGTAAAGCGGTCTGAAAGCGCCTCGATCAGCTTCAGTACTGACTCGACTTCGGCTTTCGATGTTGCCGAACTCATCTGTTCGACAAAGTACTTTTCCAACTGAGTCAGCGGCTGGTGGTCGTAGTTTGCGGCACCTTGCTTGGCATTTGTGCCCTCAAACAGCTCCAGCGCCTGTTCTTCGGTCAGGAAGACATCGTGTTCAATGCCTGCATAGTCCCGAACACCCGAGATCCGTTCATCCGAACAGTCCATAAGGGCGGCCATGGCCACAACCTTGCCCATTGGCTTGGCAGTTCCAAGATAATCGTAAGGCGCGTTGCCGGATCTTTGCAGGACGCGGTTCATCACAGGGTCAATCACGGCAATCGAGTCCAATACGCCGGCCATCTTGGCGTATTCGAACGAGCCGATCATGATCTCGCTGGTGACATAGGATACCGAGTTTTCCCCACGTCCCCGACCAAGCTTTTTGGTGTCGACGCAAAACCGGGTTGCTTCCCAGACTTGCGCGCTGCGGATCGGCGGTTCGCCGTCCAGGATTGAATGAAAAACGTCGGACAGCATGTGTGGCCCGGTCGTTTGCAGTAGTCTCATGCACCCGACAACGTCCCCCTCGTCGTCGATGCTAACTACATGTGCTGGATGAAGGTCGTCAAAATGGTCGCGTTCGCGCCCTTCAACGATATTTACATCCCAACCAAGGCGATCGCCGAAAACGCGCGCGCGCAGTTTGTACATCTCGTCCAAGACATGCTTAAACTTATTCTGGTTGATACCATCAATTACGATGATCATTTCCATCCCCCTACAGTCTGGTTACCGTAAGGATGACGTTAACTAAGATTTGAGCTAAGACTATTGGGGGTTTCCCGTATTTTTTGATCTTTTTTGATTATCCTGGGGCAATTAGGCCCAATCCAATAGCTCTTCCAATGGCTTGCGGTGTTGTCAACGCACCCATTTTTTCACGGCCAGACCGCATGTGAACTTCGACGGTTCGGTGTGAAATTGACAGGATATCGCCGATGTCCTGCTGTGATTTTCCATCCGCAACCCACTGCAGGATCTCTTTCTCTCGCGTCGAAAGGGCTGGTAAATACAGCGCTTTGGCCAGCAGGCCAGACTGCATCACGGTATCATGCGCTGTAACTGCGGCCATCTGCAGGTCCCCCATCACATGTTTCTTCAGCTTTGCCCACTCGGAATCCGAGCAATTTCGGGTCACATTCAGCAGGCCACATTCCCCGTACGGGCCACGTACCGGAACGGTTAAACCACGGGAAGTAATGCCAAAATCATGCGCATCCCGAAAAACCGAATGGAATTTTTCGTCGTGATTAAATCTGCCCCAGTCCACCGGAGCAATGCTGAGCGCAGATTGATACAAGGTCGGGTCGAAATGGTGGAAGCCTTGGCTGCCATAATGAATCTTCCATTCGTCCGGGTAGTTGGCGTATCCCTGAACGTCACCCTTTACAGGGTTAAAAGTGGCATAAGACGCGTAATCGAAACCCAATTCATCGCAGACAGCATTAATTATGTCGGCTGCCGACTTTTCCTCGTGGTCGATCGCGGCCAAGTCTATAAGTTTCACCTGTCCAACCTTTGCGGCGGCAAATCTTTCCCCAAAGACATGCCAAATCTGTCCATTTCACCGAATACGTTGCGTCAACTGTGGTGCCTGACGCAAGCTAATTATACATATCGCTTAAGCATAATGCGTGGTTATGGCAACAGAATACCTTAGCGATTGCATAAGTCATTATTGCAACCTTTACGCTAATGACAAGCTATATCCTTACCCCACGTCACTCTGACCTTAGGCCTGTTTCAACCAGCATCCCGGCGGCCTTCGCCTCGGGGTAGTAACCTTTGGCATAAAGGAAGATAGCCCGCTTCTGGTCGCCATCTGACAAGAGCCACGCCCCACGCAGGTATTTTCCTGCGAATTCCAGATTGGTGTCTGCATCCAACAAGCCCTGAGCGTTGCCTTTGTACCCCATGGATCGCGCTGTCGCGGGCAGGATTTGCAGCAACCCGTAATAGGGGCTGTTGACGGCCCATGGCCGGTGCGTGCTTTCCCTTATGGCGAGCTTGTGCAACAGCTCGCGTGGCAATTCATAGTGGTCAGCCCACTTGTTGATTGATGCGCGCAATTCGGGGGTCTCATTGGGGTATAGCGGCGGATCAAAAGGGGCATCGCGAGAGCTCTGCTGGCCATCCAGGCCGCCGCAGGCAGCCAAGGCAGGTGCGCCGAGTAATGCAACAAGTAGAGCGCGGCGCGTGTAATGGGGCATGTGTAGTCTCCGGATGGGGTTTGGGCGCATGATAGTCCCGCCGAACGCAACCGCAAGCAGCCAGCCAGCCCGCGCGCTGATTTATGCCGGGTCTCGTTGCGTCACAACCTAGTGCCAGAGTGTTCCGTATTGGACCGGTCGGAAAGGCGGGTTGTCAAATTTCGACCTGGAACCACAGAATGATATCGGCAAACCAGATTTTGTTCTCTGTCGCGCGAAACTGAACGGTGTTGTTGATCCCCGGGTTCAGGACGGTTCCGGGGAAGGTCTCCCATAATCCACGAATGTCGCCGCCCGATATGGATGGGCCATAAATAAAGGTGTCGTTTATCTCGATCTGAAAAGCCCCTCCGGACGGTGTTGCCCAGGCTTTGAAGGCAAGGATCGGTTTTGCGCGGTTGGTTCCGATGATCAGGTTGGAAGGGATCGGGTCGCTGAAGGTCTGGCTTTCACCGGGGTTTAAAGAAAAAGAGCCGTCATTCACGACGATGTAGTTGCACAAGGATGCCATGGTGGTTTCTCCTGTCGGATCGCGATCCGCCCGGATGTGCGATCACGCAAATTGCTAATAAAATGAACTTCAAAAAAATGCGGCTGGGGCGGCAGGGGCCGCGTGACCGTAGGATAGCACAATTTCCACCCAAATTCCTGATCGCGCCGGAGGTCGCTATTTGCCATGGCCTGGCGCTCGAACACAAAAAAAGGCCGCGCCCTTCGGCGCGGCCAATCAATCTTTCAAAGGCAGCCGGATCAGGCTTTGGCTTCGTCTTCTTCAGCCGGAGCCTCTTCGGCAACCATATCGTCGTCGTCGGAAGCTGCGGATCCGATATCGTCGAACAGTTCGGCGATTTCGAATTCTGCAGCGGCCTCTTCTTCGGCAGCCAGTTCCTGGATCGACTTGCCCGAAGCCTGCAGTTCGGCTTCTTCTTGCGAACGGGCAACGTTCATTTGGATCTTGACTTCGACTTCGGGGTGCAGCTTGACCGCCAGCGAGTGCAGGCCCAGCTCTTTGATCGGAGCGATCAGAGCAATCTGCTTTTTGTCGACGGTGAAGCCAGCCTCGGTTGCGGCATCTGCGGCGTCACGCGGGGTGACCGAACCGTACAGAGCACCAGCATCCGATGCCGAGCGGATCACGATGAACTGCTGACCGTCCAGCTTTTCAGCCAGAGATTCAGCTTCTTTCTTGGTTTCCAGGTTGCGCGCCTCAAGCTGCGCTTTTTGGGATTCGAACGACGCGATGTTGGCGTTCGAAGCGCTCAGCGCTTTGCCTTGGGGCAGCAGAAAGTTGCGGGCGTAGCCAGACTTGACGTCAACGACGTCGCCCATCTGACCCAGTTTCGCAACGCGTTCCAGCAGGATAACTTGCATATCAGTCTCTCCTTACTTCACAGCGTAGGGCAGCAGGGCGAGGAAGCGGGCGCGCTTGATAGCACGGGCCAGTTCACGCTGCTTTTTTGCCGAAACGGCGGTAATGCGCGAGGGAACGATCTTGCCACGCTCAGAGATGTAGCGCTGCAGCAGACGGGTGTCTTTGTAGTCGATCTTCGGCGCGTTATCGCCCGAGAACGGGCAGACCTTGCGGCGGCGGAAAAATGGTTTTGCGGCCATGGTATATGTCCTTTCGTCAGGCGTTGATCAGCGGCGCTCGCGGCGGCCTTCGCGCTCGTCGCGCTTCTGCATCTGGACCGAAGGGCCCTCGTTGTGCTCGTCGACCTTGATGGTCAGAACGCGCATAACGTCGTCATGCAGGCGCATCAGGCGCTCCATTTCCTGAACGGCGCCAGCGGGGGCGTCGGTCTTCAGGAAGGAATAGTGACCCTTGCGGTTCTTGTTGATCTTGTAGGCCATCGTCTTGACGCCCCAGTACTCGCTTTCGACGACGTTGCCGCCGTTGTCAGCCAGAACGGTGCCGAAATGTTCGACGAGGCTTTCTGCCTGCGCGTTGGACAGGTCCTGACGCGCGATCATTACATGCTCATACAGTGGCATGTGCACTCCTGTTTCTATCAAGGCGCATTTCAAAGGCGGGGCCTGTTCGTCCTTCGCGACCCTGCCACGAGAGGCTGCGCGATTCATAACTCTTGCGAAGGATGGCCCCATATACACCATTCGCGTCGGGGGGCAAGGGCCGTCACACATGCCTTGGTGAAGTCGCGCTATTTCCTTTGCGCTGCCCAATTCCTGACGCTTTTCGGCTCAAAGTTGTTTTGCATACCGGGAACTAACCGGACAGACCGAACCAAAGACGGCAACGTGAACTAAGGTACAGAGAAATGACCGCGATGAACACGAATACCATCGAGAAGTCTGCGACCAGCACGACTTATGATCAATCGGTTCCAATTCTTATCGCATTTGCGCCGAATTGGAGGGCACGCACTATTCTGGCACGCGTCGCGGGGGCATTTTTGATCATTGTGGCGTTTTCCATGTGGCTGATGCCGGGCGCGGTGATGGCAACCGAGGTTTGGCCGATCAAGCTGGCCGCGTCGCTGACGTTCCTACTGATCGGTGTCAGCCTGCTGACCATTCAGGTGCTTGATGCGCGCCCCGATGCCTATTTTGATCCGATCCGCCGCGAAGTACGTGTGCTGCAAAAGAATGAAAACGGACGTCCTCAGACGGTACTGCGCCGCAGCTATGACACCCTGGGTGGAGCACGGTTCGATGATGATCAGGTCGAACTCTATGACGTGGACGGCAGCCTGCTGATGAAATTGCCGCTGCAATCAGCGGATGTTGGCCGAGCGCTGAAGGGCCAATTGAGCGGAAGTGTAACGATCTTCGCCTGATTTTCACTTCTGTTCATTTAGGAACAGAAATTGTTAGAGAATAAGTCTTGTGTGCCGCCCTTGGGCGGCACATTTTTGTTGTTGAGCATTCCAACTGGTTTGCACTCACAACATTTTTGGAGATAGTCATGAAATCCACCCTTCTTGCTGCTGCACTGGCCGTATCGGCGACCTCGGCGTTTGCCAGCGCCGAGAAATACGTTCTGGACCCCAGCCACAGCCAGGTTGTCTTCAACTATAACCACCTTGGTTTCTCGACCACCTATGGCATGTTCTCGGGCTTTGAAGGCGAGATCATTTTCGATCAGGAAAACCCGGCAGATTCCAGCGTGAGCGTGTCGATGCCAGTGGTCGAAATGATCACCGGCTGGAAGCCGCGCGAAGATCACTTCATGACCGAAGACTTCTTTGGCGTCGCCGAGGGTGACCTGATTTCGTTCACCTCGACCGGTATCGAAGTCACCGGCGACAACACCGCGAACATCACCGGTGATCTGACCATGAACGGCGTGACCAAGTCGGTCGTTCTGGACGCCAAGCTGAACCAGGTTGGCGAGCATCCGATGGCGGGCAAGCCCTGGGCCGGTTTTGATGCCACCACCACTCTGGTCCGAAGCGAATTCGACCTGGGCCAGTTCGCACCGTTTGTAAGCGATGAGGTTGAGGTTCGTATTTCGGTAGAGGCGCAAAAGGCCGAGTAAGCCTGCCTTACGTGCAAAAAAGAGACCGCCGGGACCCGTCAGGCCTCGGCGGTTTTTTCTTTATTCGGCTTGGGTGGCGGTCAGTTCAACCGCAACTTTGACGGCAAAGGCCAGCGAGTCCTCGGTTGGTTGTGTCGTACCGACGTCGTAATCCAGACGGTTCAGATCCAACTCTCCCTGCATCTTGGCGGTGCCGTCCTGCAGGTCCAACTCGAACGGCAGGACGACGTCCATGGTTTTGTCGCGAATGGTCAAAGTGCCGCGTGCCTCATAGGCCAGATCGGTCTTGAACAGATCTGCGGTAAAATTCGCGGTCGGGAACTGAGCGCTGTCAAAAAAACCCGCGCCAAGGGCCTGTTGTGTCACGGTGCCGATAGTCAATGAGCCGATGGCGATTGTCACATCAACAGCCCCGGCCGGTCCGGGTTCCGCAGGGTCGTCGAATATGATTGCCGCAGTCCAGTCGGAAAACGCGCCGCTAACGGGGCTGCCCAATTGGGTGATCGTGATCGCTAGCGAACCTTCCTGCACCTGCCAGTCGGATTGCACCGCCTCCAATTCGGCAGATGCATGATTACCGGTCGGATGTGCCGAGTAGGCTCCGTCGAACCACCCGATGCTAATAGCAACGGCCCAGATCACGACTGCTGCGACGACGGGGGCAGGTGAGTGCCATTGCGTTGGCGGTTCCGGCAAATCCACCCGTCCGGGCAGCATGCGGCGCAATGTGCTGTCTCTGTCGATCACGTGGTGCTTGAGCGCGCCAACGATATGCAAAACCAGAGCACCCACTAGCACCAGCATCAGAACGAAGTGTAACCCGGCGCTTGTTTCGGCCAACGCGGGGGATTTGGGCACAAAGGGCAGGTTCTGCCCGATCGGCCAAAGGATCGGCGCAAACCCTTCGGTGGCCGCATGGTGAATCCAGCCTGTCAGGGGAACCAGAACCAGCGAGCCATACAACAGCCAGTGGACGGTTTCCGCAGCAAATGCCTCGGGCTTGTTTTCAGCATTGAGCAATCCTGGTTTGGGCTGGCTGATCGCCCACAAGATACGGGCAAGCGCCACGAAGAAGACTGTGACCCCGATAGTTTTGTGTAGCGAAAACAGCTGCGCGGCGTGTTGCAGGTCTTCCGGTGTCGTTGGAATGGCCGGGTCTTCAATTGCGTGCGCCAGTTGGTTCGCGAACCACCCAATCGGAAGCGCTGTCAGAATGAGCAAGGCCGTCAGCCAGTGGAAGGTTTTCGAAACGCCTCCATAGCTTTGGGTGGTGTTGGCAAGGGGCATGGGTTCTCGACTCCGATCTGTTTGCTATGGCCACCCTAAATGCAGCGCGGGCCGACACAATAGCCTCTGACGCACAGAATGCGTGTCAGGATGCAGAGCTTGTGCCGCTCGTTCACTCGGTTTACACCCCATCGCAACCTAACGTCATCCAAGAGGTTGCAATGACACGCGCGTTCGTTTTTCCGGGGCAGGGCGCCCAAACCATCGGTATGGGCAAAGCACTGGCCGAGGCCTATCCGGCTGCACAGGCAGTTTTCGACGAGGTCGATGAAGCGCTTGGTGAAAAGCTGAGTAACCTGATTTGGGAAGGTGACATTGCCGAACTAACGTTGACGCAGAACGCACAGCCGGCGCTGATGGCGACCTCGATGGCCGCGATGCGCGCGTTGGAGGCCGAAGGTGTTGCCGTCACGGACGCTGCATATGTAGCTGGGCATTCGCTGGGGGAATACTCAGCGCTTGCGGCAGCTGGTGCGCTGTCGATTGCGGATACGGCGCGTTTGTTGCGGACACGTGGTCAGGCGATGCAAAGCGCCGTTCCCGTTGGTGAAGGCGCAATGGCCGCAATTCTGGGGCTGGACCTTGAGGCGGTGCGTGCCGTCGCAGAAGAGGCTGCACAGGGCGAGGTCTGTCAGGCCGCGAACGACAACGACCCTACACAGGTGGTTGTGTCGGGTGCGAAAGCGGCCGTGGAACGTGCTGCCGAGATTGCCAAGGAAAATGGTGCCAAGCGCGCTGTGATGTTGCCCGTGAGCGCCCCGTTCCATTGTGCGTTGATGCAACCCGCCGCAGATGTGATGGCCGAGGCGCTGGCCGCAGTTGAAATCAAGGCCCCAGCGGTTCCGCTGATCGCCAATGTGCGGGCTGAGGCTGTCAGCGACCCGGACCTGATCCGTCAGTTGCTGGTCGAGCAGATAACCGGTTCTGTGCGCTGGCGTGAAAGCGTGCTGTATATGGCGGCGCAAGGCGTGACCGAGACATGGGAGATCGGTGCAGGGAAAGCGCTTTCGGGGATGATCCGCAAGATCGACCGCGCGATTGCTGGCAAGGCTGTAGGCACGCCGGATGACGTGCAGAATATGGTTAAGAGCGAATCATAAGAACAACGTGCGACGCAAGTTGCGCTGCAAAGGGAAGATCGAATGTTTGATTTGACAGGTAAGAATGCGTTGATCACCGGTGCGTCCGGCGGGATTGGTGGCGAGATTGCGCGCGTGCTGCACGGTGCGGGGGCCACGGTTGCGCTGTCCGGCACACGTGTCGAACCGCTGGAGGCATTGGCCGCCGAACTGGGCGAGCGGGCGCATGTTCTGCCATGCAACCTGAGTGACGGCGAGGCTGTTTCCGCACTGCCAAAGCAAGCGGCTGAGGCGATGGGGTCGGTTGATATCTTGGTCAACAACGCCGGGATTACCCGGGACAACTTGTTCATGCGTATGTCGGATGACGAATGGCAGAGCGTGATCGACGTAAACATGACCTCGACCGCCAAGTTGTGCAAAGGCGTCCTGCGGGGCATGATGAAAGCCCGTTGGGGTCGGATCATCAACATCTCATCCGTGGTTGGCGCCACCGGCAACCCCGGTCAAGCGAACTATGCCGCGTCCAAGGCGGGTATGGTCGGTATGACGAAGTCGTTGGCCTATGAAGTTGCCAGTCGTGGGATCACGGCTAACGCGGTTGCGCCCGGCTTCATCACCACAGCCATGACCGACAAGCTGACCGACGATCAGAAATCGGGCATTTTGGGGCAGGTTCCCGCCGGTCGTATGGGCGATGCGTCGGAAATTGCGGCGGCTGTTCTGTATCTTGCCAGCCCCGAAGCTGGATATGTTACCGGAACCACCTTGCATGTTAACGGCGGTATGGCCATGTTGTGAGCGCGGACAGGGGCAGGTGCGAAAGCGTTTGCCTCGCGCGTTGTCTATGCTATAGGCGGCGCATAAATGCTGGGGTCGACCAAATGGTCGGCCTTCTACTTTCCCGGTCATCCGGGACCCAACCGCCCGCACCGGGCAAATCAAAGCCAGCCTGAGCGGGCAAGGGCAGAACCGGGCACTAGGCCCTGAAAACGGAATGAGGAATAGACATGAGCGACGTCGCAGATCGCGTTAAAAAGATCGTTGTTGAGCACCTGGGTGTTGAAGAAGACAAAGTGACCGAAAACGCGTCCTTCATCGACGATCTGGGCGCAGACAGCCTGGACACTGTTGAGCTGGTTATGGCCTTCGAAGAAGAGTTCGGCATCGAAATCCCCGATGACGCAGCCGAGACCATCCAGACATTTGGCGACGCCGTCAAATTCATCTCGGAAGCTTCCTAAAGCTTCGAAATAATTAAAAAGCGGCGCTTCCGGGCAACGGAGGCGCCGTTTTTTTGTGCCTTGTTCAATTCTGCCTTGCAAGGTGCCGTATTCGTTCGCAACCTTTTGCCCGAGGCACATAATTCAAAGCGGGCAGGGCATGATACGATCCACCCCTATGATCAATACGGCCCGTTTGACGCTGTGCGCCATGCGGCCAGAAGATTTCAACCGGTTCGCCGAGATTTGGCGCAACCCATGCATCGTACGACATATCGGCGGCAAGCCGCGGTCGCGCGGGGAGGCTTGGGATTCATTCCTTCGAAATGCCGGGCACTGGCAAATGGCCGGTTTCGGGCAATGGGCCGTGGTCCAGCAGTCGAATCGCCAGATGGTCGGTCAGGCGGGGTTCTTTTACGGTAACCGTTCGATTGGCGAGGATTTCGACAGTTTTCCCGAGGCCGGATGGATCCTGGTCCCCGAGGCGCAGGGACAGGGATTGGGGCTGGAGGCGGCACAAGCCGCACATGATTGGTTTGACCGGATCATGCCCGGTCCGTTGGTCGCGATGGTGAATTCGGCGAACTTGGCCTCGCGCAATCTGGCGGGCAAGCTGGGCTATACCCCGATGCGCGAATGTGCGTTCAACGGCAGCGACGTCACGCTTATGCGTCGCAACGGACCGCCGCCGCGCCACTGACAATTTGAGACTTCCCGAATGCCGCAAACCGGCCGTAGTTTGCCGATCCTGGTAATAACGGACCGATCTTCCGCGTGTATGGTACTCTGGAATTGCAGAGCGATTGAGCGGAGGAGAATGCTCATGAGGATTTACCCCACGATGGAATTGCAGAATGGCCGGTGTGTCACACTGGACAAGGGCCGTCTGGACGACGCGATGATCTGGCATGTGAATCCGGCGGAAACGGCACGCAGCTGGTCCGCAGCCGGTGCCATGTGGATGCATCTGACGGATTTCGATGCGATCGAAGGCCGCGATACCAACGCCGAATTGGTCGAGGAAATTATCCGCACGTCTGAGATGTCGGTGCAACTGGCCGGCGGTATGCGGACGCGGGAACAGGTCGAATACTGGATCGACAAAGGCGCGGGACGGGTAGTGATTGGTACGCTTGCGGCCTGGGACCCGAATCTGGTCAAGGAATTGGCCAAACTGTACCCGGACCAGATCGTTTTGGCTTTGGATGTCTGGCAGGGTCAGGTTATGACCGAAGGTTGGCGTAGTCAGAGTGCATTTACGCCCGAAGCGTTTATTCAGGCCTTCGAGGGCACGCCGTTCGCGGCGATTCTGGTGACCGATATCGACAGCGACATCGAAGACGTTGATGCGCAGCTGGGTCTGATCTCGGGTCTTGCACAACTGTCGCGCACGCCGGTTATTGCCAGCGGTGTCGTCCGGACATCGGATGACATCTCGCGACTGGCCTATGTGCACAACATCTCGGGCGCATTGGTTGGGCGGGCTTTGTTCCGCAAGACGATTGACTTGGCAGACGCGCTTAACGTGGCCGAGCAGGCCCACGAGCCGGTCGCTGAATTCCAGTAAAGCTGTCTTGCACGCCATTGCCCCGGCCTTTCAATTCCCTGAAAGAGCCGGGGCAATTTGTTTTGGTACAAGCCGCACAGACGGACCGTCCGGCGAAATGGTGCCGGGTGGGAATGTGCCGTTGCTCTTGCCCCCGGACCCCGGGCCGGGGTATGAGCGGTTCTCAAATAGGAAGCAGGCAAGAGGCATTTCATGCGCAGAGTCGTTGTAACCGGTCTGGGATTGGTCACTCCTTTGGCCAGCGGGGTCGAGAAATCTTGGTCACGGCTGCTGGATGGGGAATCCGGCGCGGGCCCGATCACGAAATTTGATGCCGAAGCAAGCGGTGTCACCACGACCTATGCCTGCGAAGTTCCGCGCGGCGATGGAACTGACGGGACATTCAATCCCAACGATTGGTTGCCGCCAAAAGAGCAACGCAAGATCGAAGACTTTATCCTGTATTCGATCGCTGCCGCTGACATGGCTTGTCAGGATGCAAACTGGCTGCCCGAGGATGAAGAGGACCGCCTGCGTACAGGTGTGCTGATCGGATCGGGTATCGGCGGGCTGGGCTCTATAGCTGAAACGGCGAACCTGATCCGCGACAAAGGTCCGCGTCGTGTATCACCCTTCTTTATTCCCGGCGCGCTGATCAACCTGGCATCCGGCCAGGTTTCTATCCGCCACGGGTTCAAGGGACCCAACCACTCGGTCGTTACGGCTTGTTCGACAGGTGCGCATGCAATCGGCGACGCCAGCCGCATCATTCGCGCAGGCGACGCGGAAGTCATGGTTGCTGGTGGCGGCGAAGGCTGTATTTGCGAGATCGGTATCGCTGGCTTTAACGCATGCAAGGCGCTGTCGACCAAATATGCCGATGATCCGAAGAAAGCCAGCCGCCCGTATGACCTGGACCGTGACGGCTTTGTCATGGGCGAGGGCGCAGGCATCGTGGTTCTGGAAGAATACGAGCACGCCAAGGCGCGCGGTGCGAAGATCTATGCCGAAGTGCTGGGGTACGGCATGTCCGGCGATGCTTATCACATCACCGCACCGTCCGAGGATGGTGATGGCGCTGAGCGTTCCATGAAGGCCGCATTGCGCAGCGCCGGGTTGGAGCCTTCGGATCTTGACTATATCAACGCGCATGGCACATCGACCATGGCGGATACGATCGAACTGGGCGCAGTTGAGCGCCTGTTAGGTGATCACGCCAGCAAGGCCACAATGACCTCGACCAAATCGGCCACCGGTCACCTTTTGGGTGCGGCTGGCGCTATCGAGGCTATTTTCTCGATCCTAGCGATCCGGGATCAGGTGGCTCCGCCGACGATCAATCTGGATAACCCAGCCGTTGAAACTCCGATTGATCTGGCACCCAACGCCAAACGTGAGCGTGAGATCAATGTGGCGTTGTCGAATTCGTTCGGCTTTGGCGGCACCAATGCCAGCGTGATCTTCGGAAAGGTCAGCTAAATGTTGCGGGCTCTTGCTTCGAACGCGCTGACTCTGCTGATTGTAGGCTTGTTCCTGATGGGCGGGCTGGTTGTGTGGGGGCAGTCGCAATACAAGGCCGAGGGTCCGCTGGAATCCGCCATGTGCCTGCAGGTCAGGAGCGGGTCGAATATGACCCGTGTCAGCCAAGAGCTTGAAGATGACGGAGCCATCAGCAGCGCCATGATCTTTCGCATGGCGGCGGACTACACGGATAAGTCGCAGCAGCTGAAAGCCGGTAGCTTTCTGGTGCGCGAAGGCGCGTCGATGGAGCAGATCATCGACGAGATCACAAGCAGCGGTGCCAGCACCTGCGGGTCCGAGATTGAATACCGTATCGGTGTCACGCGCATCCAGACCCGCGTACGCGAGTTGGACCCGGCAACGTTGGAGTTTGTCGAGATCGCATCGTTTGATGTGACCGACGAGGAAATTCCTGCCGAATACGGTCAAAAGCGCGAAGAGGCCGATACCCGATACCGTGTGTCCGTTGCCGAGGGCGTGACCTCTTGGCAGGTGGCGCAAGGCTTGCAGGCGATTGAACCGCTGACAGGTGAGATTGCCGAGATCCCGGCCGAAGGGATGTTGGCACCTGACAGCTATGATTTGGCACTGGGTGATGACCGGACGGCCGTTCTGCAGGCGATGCAAGACAAGCAACAATTGCGCATCAACGCAGTGTGGGAGAACCGCCAAGGCGACCTTCCCATCAGCAGCCCAGAGGAAATGCTGATCCTTGCGTCGATCATCGAAAAGGAAACCGGTGTTCCCAATGAACGCGGGCAGGTCGCAAGCGTCTTTGTGAACCGGCTTGAGCAAGGAATGAAACTGCAGACAGACCCGACGGTCATCTATGGCGTCACCAAGGGTCAAGGCACGCTGGGGCGCGGGCTGCGTCGCAGTGAGCTACGCCGTGCAACACCTTGGAATACTTATGTGATAGACGGTTTGCCGCCGACACCCATTGCCAACCCAGGTTTGGCCAGCCTTGAGGCTGCCGTTGCCCCGGAAGAGACCAACTTTGTCTTCTTTGTTGCGGATGGCACCGGGGGGCACGCATTCGCGGAAACCTTGCAGGAACACAATCGGAACGTCGCCAAGTGGCGAGAGATTGAGGCTGAAAGAAACAGCTCGAGCAACTAAGAAAAAAGGCCGCGTCAAAAACGCGGCCTTTTCTTTTTGTTATGCGGCGGGACGTCCGCGTGGACGACGACGCTTCGAGGACGCGGGCTTCGATGTCGAATTTGCCCCCTGCGGTCTACGCCCTCGGAACCCTCCGCGATTACGGGTTTTCTTGGGCTCGGAAAATTCTGGCATGGTGCCGCTGGCGACCGGAATTTCGATCTTCATAAGCTTCTGAATCTGGCGCAGCTGATCCACCTCGTCCGGTGAGCAGAATGCGATAGCTTCACCTTCGCGACCAGCACGGGCTGTGCGCCCGATGCGGTGCACATAGTTGTCGGGCACCTCGGGCAGGTCATAGTTGATCACATAGGCAACACCGGGAATGTCGATGCCACGCGCGGCCACGTCGGTCGCGACCAATACGTTGATCTCTCCGGCCCGGAACGCCTTGATCGCGCGGTCGCGCTGTCCCTGGCTTTTGTTGCCGTGGATCGAGGCCGCGTTGAAACCATCGGCCACAAGGCCTTTCATCAGTTTCTCGGCTCCGTGTTTGGTACGGGAAAACACCAAGGTCAGAGCCTCCATGTCAGCGGACAGAATTTCGCGCAGTTTCCGCGGTTTGCCGGCCCTGTCGACGAAATGCACGGACTGCGTGATCTTGTCAGCCGCTTTACCTGGAGGCGAGACCTGCACCCGCTGCGGGTTGGTCAGATAGGATTGGCTGAGTTCCTCCATCTGCTTCGGCATAGTGGCCGAAAACAGCATGGTTTGACGCGGCGTGCCCAGCTTGGGTGCGATTTTGCGCAGGGCGTGGATAAAGCCCATGTCCAACATCTGGTCGGCCTCGTCCAGTACAAGGTGTCGCACCGAGCCGAGGTCAACGGCACCGCGTTCCATCAGGTCGATCAAACGCCCGGGCGTGGCGACCAGAATGTCGGTGCCGCGCGACAGGAACGAGATCTGTCTGCCGATCGACTGGCCACCGACCACGGTGGCCACGCGCAGCTTGGTCTTGTCGGTCAGGTTGCGCAGGCTATCCGCGATCTGGTTGACCAGCTCGCGGGTGGGGGCAAGGATCAGCGCCTTGGCGGTTTTGGGCGCGGGTTTGCCGGACTGCGCCAACAAGTGGTCGATCAGCGGCAGCCCGAAGGCCAGCGTCTTACCGGTGCCGGTCTGCGCCAGGCCCAGGATGTCGTGACCGTTCAGCGCCAGCGGGATGGCCTGGTTCTGAATAGGCGTCGGTTGTGAGAAATTGGCACGTTTCAGTGCATCGTTGAGGGCTGGTGCAAGACCCAGCATGTCGAAGTCGAACAAATAACTATCCTTTGTAATCCGCAAGGCGATAGCCGCACGGACAAGACGTGTCTGGCCACGCAGCGCGTGACCGGCAGGGTTTCCGCTAAACCTCGGGACGTGCAGGCGAACCCTGCGCCATCTGGCGTCGCGTCAAGAACCCTGCGTGAATGGGAACTAGGAGAAGTAGTGATGCGCTGTGGGGTCTGCTACGACCGTCAATGCTCACGCGTCAGCGCTGTCTTAAGGTGGCACATGCTAGTTTTGCTAACAATTGTCAAGGCATGAACTGCGAAGTGGGAACATGTACCGGCCGCGGCCGTCAGGGAATGGATTGTTCAAATAGAAAACCCCGAGGTACTTCTTGGCTTTTATAACAACGGTAAATATCCGATCCTTAGGAGGGATGACTTTTTGTGTATGACCAAAAAAGGATCCCAGAAATGTGCGTGAAAATACTTGTAGCTTCCACTCTGACCGTGGTTCTAGCCGCGTCTTCAGCAATCGCTTGCTCTCGGATCGTCTATGAAAAGGCAGACGGATCCTTCCTCACGGGGAGGACGCTTGACTGGTTCGAAGATACTTCAACAGATATTTGGGCCTTCCCGCGGGGCATGGACCGAGACGGTGGTGCCGGAGAGAATTCGATCGAATGGACGTCCAAATACGGCTCTGTCGTGGCAACGATCTATGACGGAGCAACTGTTGACGGCTTGAATTATGGCGGGCAGGTCGGCAATGCTCTCTATCTCGCCGAAGCGGATTACGGGACGGAAAATGCCGGAGACAAACCTCTCATTTCTGTCGGAGGGTGGTTGTAGTATTTTCTGGATAACTTTGCAACAGTTGAAGAAGCTGTTGCAGCTATGGAGCAAGAGCCATTTGTGATTGTAGCGCCGATGTTGCCAAGCGGACATGAAGCAGGTGGGCATATTGCGCTATCTGATGCGTCTGGTGACAGTGCAATATTCGAGTATCTCGATGGCGAGCTGGTTATCCACCATGGCCGCGAATTTACTGTCATGACGAACTCTCCTACTTTTGACGAACAACTCGCTATCACCACTTATTGGAGTGAAGTTAACGGTCTTTCGTTTTTGCCCGGAACCCATCGGTCTTCCGACCGGTTTGCGCGGTTGAGCTGGAATCTGAATGCCGTTCCCTCGTTCGAAGACAAAAACGATGCGACGGCAGCGGTGTTCTCTCTCGTGCGATTAATTTCCGTACCATTTGGTGTGACGGACCCGGAGCGCCCAAACATCGCATCGACAACCTGGCGTACAGTCGCTGATCATGAGCTGTGTCGGTACTATTATGAGAGCGTGTTCAGCCCTACATTGTTTTGGATGGATATCGAAAACCTTGATCTCTCCGATGGGGCTTCTACCCTGAAACTGGAACTTGGCGAAAAGCCCATCCTTGCGGGCGAGGTTTCGGCCAGCTTTGAACCTTCCGAGCCATTTCTTTTTCTTGGCGATACGTAACGTTGTAGTCACGGAGCTCAACCACTGACGACCGTCTGCCACATGGTCCTATCAGTAAAGGCCTCTTAACTATCAGCGCACGTTACCCGTTGCGCCGTTGTTGCGCAAAGCATTGACTTTGCGGGCTTTCTCTCGTATAAGTTGTGTCATGCTAGAAGAGGTGGGCGACGGCCCCGGGGCGACCCGGTGGCCGTTTTTCGTTTCTCTCGTGCGGAGATCACTCACGCATGAGGTCACAGGCACACATGACTTTGATTACCCCGGAAGAGCGGATGTCCCAGACGGCTGATTTGTTGCAGTCGCTTGAGAGATCCATTCGCGATCTGCGCCAAGCAGCGGAAGAACTGCGCAAACAGATCGGTGCCGGGGAGGATGCAGATCTTGCTGGTTCAGCCAAGCAACTCGGGCAGTTAGAGGGGCTGATCCGAAGTTGTCAGAAAGTGGAGACAAGCTTTGTCGAACAACATCATAGACAAGCCGGAATTGCCCAGGGGGGGTATGCGCTCGACCTTGAGCGCGCTCGATTTGAGATTGGGTGCAGGCTGGCTCGCCTCCGCGCCTGCTGCGGTTCGGGACAGATTTCTGAGTGAGATCAGGGAGGGGGGGCTGTGCGCCCTCCCTTTCCTGTTCGAGTTCTGGGCACTGCCGCATCAGTTGCCGCCCGAAGGCGACTGGCGGTCCTGGGTGATTATGGGCGGGCGCGGGGCTGGCAAAACGCGGGCCGGGGCCGAATGGGTGCGACAGGTGGTCGAGGGGTCTTTGCCGTTGGATAAGGGCGAGGCGTGTCGTGTGGCGTTGGTGGGTGAGACCTTCGATCAGGTGCGAGATGTGATGATCTTTGGCGATAGCGGGATTCTGCAGTGTTCTCCGCCGGATCGTCGACCACTGTGGAAGGCGTCGGAACGCAAATTGGTTTGGCCAAACGGGGCCGAGGCGCAGGCGTTTTCAGCGCATGATCCCGAAGGGTTGCGCGGGCCTCAGTTCGATGCGGCCTGGGTGGATGAGTTGGCTAAGTGGAAGAAGGCGGGCGAGACCTGGGATATGCTGCAATTTGCGCTGCGCTTGGGTGAGCGGCCTCGGGTCTGTGTGACGACCACGCCGCGAAATGTGAAGGTTTTGAAGGAATTGCTGGCATCTCCGTCCACCGTGCAGACCCATGCGCCGACCGAGGCGAACAGGGCCAATCTGGCGGATTCGTTTCTGGAAGAGGTACGCGCGCGCTATGCGGGCACGCGGCTGGGGCGGCAGGAGTTGGACGGCGTGCTGCTGTCGGATGCCGAGGGGGCGTTGTGGACCGGGGCGATGCTGGACGCGGCGCGAGTTGAAAATGTACCAGAGTTGGACCGTATAGTGGTGGCGCTGGACCCGGCGGTGACGGCTGGGTCGAATGCAGATGCCTGTGGGATCGTGGTGGTCGGCGCTCAGGTGCAAGGGCCGCCCGAGGAGTGGCGCGCCTATGTACTGGCCGACCGAACGGTGCAGGATGTTGGCCCGGCAGGCTGGGCGCAGGCGGCAATTGACGCGATGGATGAGTTCGGGGGTGAACGGCTGGTGGCTGAGGTCAATCAGGGCGGGCAACTGGTGGAAGAGGTCGTGCGGCAGGTGGACCCTCTGGTTCCTTATCGCGCGGTGCGGGCCTCGCGCGGGAAGGTGGCGCGGGCTGAGCCTGTGGCAGCTTTGTACGAACAGGGGCGGGTGGCGCATGTTGCCGGGCTGGACGCACTGGAGGAGCAGATGTGCCAGATGACCGCACGGGGATTCGAGGGGCAGGGCTCCCCAGATCGGGTCGACGCGCTGGTCTGGGCGTTGCATGAGCTGGTTGTCGGGCCAGCGGGGGCGTATCGGCGGCCTAGGGTGCGGAGTTTGTGAGTAGACTTAAATTGGCTAAGAAACAACTGAGTTACTAGCTATCAAAGATCAGTGGCGGGCAATTTCACCAAATCTTGGAATGAATTTTAGCTGCGCCATGGAACGTGTAGAGCTGTTTGAACTTTCTCTTGATATTATTTTTTTTGAATTTGTAGATGATCCGAATATGGCATCTTAAAAACTGGAGTAGACTGTATTGTTAGGCAAGCACTGGAGCTGGTTGATTTTCCTGATCATCGTACTTTTGCCCGTGGTGGTCTATTTGTTTGAAGAGGAACGAAGCGAAGGCTGGGAACAAATCGTAGCATTTTACGCTCTGCTGGTGGGATTTTTTCTATTTTCGTGGTTTCGAAAAAAGAAATAGCTCGTTCAGCTCAAGTGTTTTGTGGTGCTTTTAGGGCGAGCGCTCTGGCTGATACCTGGAATGGGAATTGATTTGAAACTCACACATTCCCAATAGAGAAGCCGTGTGGGCCACTGAGCACTACATTTAGATAGATGACACGCTTTTGCTCCCGTTGCCTATCCCCCGTACGCCCCATTCCCGAGGCTTAAACTTCTTTCCGTCATAAATCCTTTCAACAAGCCGGGCAGAGCGGCGGCAGAAAGGAGCACAGATGGTATTCGATTTCTTGCGTCGTGGAACGGTTGGTGAGGCGCCTGAGGCGAAGGCGAGCGCGGCGGGGCCTGTGGTTGCGTGGCAGACGGGTGGACGCGTGGCGTGGAGCCCCAGGGATGCGGTTTCGCTGACGCGGACGGGGTTTTCGGGGAACCCTGTGGGGTTTCGATCCGTCAAGTTGATTGCCGAGGCGGCGGCGGCACTGCCTCTGGTGCTGCAGGATCAGGTGCAGCGCTATGATGTGCATCCGATCCTGTCCCTGATGCGCCGTCCGAATGCGGCGCAGGGGCGGGCGGAGTTGATGGAGGCTTTGTTTGGGCAGTTGTTGCTGTCGGGGAACGCCTATGTCGAGGCGGCACAGGTTGAGGATGGATTGCCGGTTGAACTGCACGTCCTGCGCTCGGACCGGATGAGCGTGGTGCCGGGGGCGGATGGGTGGCCCAAGGCGTATGACTATACGGCGGGCGGCAAGACGCATCGTTTCCCGGCTGATGCGATCTGTCATATCAAGTCATTCCACCCCCAAGACGACCACTATGGGTTCTCGCCAATGCAGGCGGCAGCGATGGCGATTGATGTGCATAACAGCGCGTCGCGGTGGTCGAAATCTCTGCTGGACAATGCCGCGCGGCCTTCGGGGGCGCTGGTGTGGAAGGGCGGCGATGGCCATGGGGTGATGGCTGAGGATCAGTTCCGCCGCTTGTCCGATGAGATTGAGCAGAACTATCGCGGGGCGCGCAATGCAGGCCGTCCGATGGTTCTGGAAGGGGGGCTCGATTGGAAGCCGATGGGTTTCTCACCCTCTGACATGGAGTTTCAAAAGACCAAGGAAGCCGCCGCCCGCGAGATCGCGCTGGCCTTTGGGGTCCCGCCGATGCTGCTGGGAATTCAAGGCGACGCGACCTATTCGAACTATCAGGAGGCCAACCGGGCGTTTTACCGCCTGACCGTTCTGCCCCTGGTGACGCGGGTGGCGGCGGCGGTGTCGGAATGGCTGGCGGGCTTTACTGGCGAAGAACTGGTGTTGAAACCCGACCTGGATCAGGTGCCGGCGCTGTCGGCGGAGCGGGATGCGCAATGGGCGCGGGTCAACGGCGCCGAGTTCCTGACTGATGCCGAGAAACGCGTGATGCTGGGGTTGCCGGAGCGTGCAGATGGCTGAGGGGTATCCGCCGTTTGATTGTGCGCCGGGCCTGCGTCTGGCTGCGCATGAACGGGTGGCCGAGATCCAGCACGCGCATCTATGCAGGCGGCTGGATCAGATCGAAGAGATGATGGAGCGGCTGGAGAAACGGCTGTGGTTGACGGTCTATGGAGTCGTTGCGGTGATCCTGGCGCAAGCGTTTCAGTCAATTCTGGTGGTGTCGCCATGAATTCAGAGGCTTATGAGGAGGTGTTCATGGAATTGGAACACAAGTTTGCGCGGTTTAGCGATGGATTGTCGGTGACCGAGGACGCGGTGATCGAGGGTTATGCCAGCCTGTTTGGGCAGGTCGATCAAGGGAGCGATGTGGTGCAGAAAGGCGCATATCGCAGGTCGTTGGCCGGGCTGAAGGCGGCAGGTCAGCGGGTCAAGATGCTGTGGCAGCACGACCCGGCGCAGCCCATCGGTGTCTGGGACGACGTGCGCGAGGATGAGCGCGGGCTTTGGGTCAAGGGACGTATGCTGGAAAGCACGCAGAAAGGTCGTGAAGCCGCGGAATTGATCCGGGCCGGGGCCATTGACGGGCTATCGATCGGCTATCGCACCAAGCGGGCCGTGAAAAATGAAAAGGGCCATCGGGTCCTGACCGAACTGGAGCTGTGGGAGGTGTCGCTTGTGACTTTTCCGATGCTGCCCAGTGCGCGGGTGGCGGCAAAGGGGACAACCCCGGACACCGAGGACACCCTGCGCAGTATTGCCGAGGTGTTTGATCACGCCCGGCAGGAGCTGGCGCGAACCTAGCGCGCCTCAATCCCACCCAAACAAGGAAGTTCTGATGAGCAAGACCGAGACGCCGGCCTTGACTGGAGAGGGTGTGCCCCTGGTTCAGGAGGTGAAGCAGGCGATGACTAGCTTCGTGAATGAATTCAAGGGCCTGAAGGCTGAAGTTAAAACCAAACTGCAACAGACAGAAGAGCGACTTACCATGCTGGATCGTAAATCAATCATCGCGGCGCGCCCGCATCTTGCGGCATCAATCGAGGACGGTGCGCCGCATCAGAAGGCTTTCGACGCCTATGTAAGATGCGGTGACGATGACGGCCTGCGTGGTCTTGATATGGAAGCCAAATCGCTGTCCAGCGCCGTTAACAGCGATGGCGGATATCTGGTCGATCCGCAAACCGCCGAGATGATCAAGTCGGTGCTGAAATCCACGGCCTCGATCCGTTCGATCGCTTCGGTAGTGAATGTCGAGGCAAATTCGTTCGATGTGTTGATCGACCACACTGACGTGGGCGCTGGCTGGGCGGATGAAAGCTCAGCGGCCACCGAGACAGCGACCCCGTCGATTGATCGAATCTCGATTGCCCTGCACGAGCTGAGCGCGCTGCCCAAGGCGTCGCAACGTTTGCTGGATGACAGCGCGTTTGATGTCGAGGGATGGCTGGCCGGGCGTATTGCTGACAAATTTGCCCGTGCCGAAGCGGCGGCGTTCATCTCGGGCGATGGCGCGGACAAACCCAACGGCATTCTGAGCCATGCCAAGGTCGACAATGATGTCTGGACCTGGGGCAATCTGGGCTATGTCCCGACCAGCATTGACGGTGGTGTCGATGCGGATGCGATTGTCGATGTTGTCTATGCGTTGGGCGCGCAGTACCGCGTCAACGGCACCTTTGTGATGAATTCAAAAACTGCCGGTGTGATCCGCAAGCTGAAAGACAGCGATGGTCGCTTCCTGTGGTCTGACGGTCTGGCTGCCGGTGAGCCTGCGCGCCTGATGGGATATCCGGTGCTGATTGCCGAGGATATGCCGGACGCGGGCACCGATAGCTTCTCGATCGCATTTGGTGACTTCCAGGCCGGCTACACCATTGCCGAGCGCCCTGATCTGCGCGTCTTGCGAGATCCGTTCAGTGCCAAGCCGCATGTTCTGTTCTATGCGACCAAGCGCGTCGGCGGCGACGTGAGTGACTTTGCCGCGATCAAGCTGGTGAAATTCGGCACCGCCTAAGCGGTGACGGATCCGGGGGGCATTGGCCCCTCGGGCGCGGGCGCGGGTCGGGGTGAGATCCCCCGCGTTGTCTAGCTGCTCCCCTCCGTCCGAGCAACGTGGGGCGGCGCGTGCCCGTCATTTTCCTGAGTGTGGCCCCCGGAGGGGTCCGAGATTGCGGAGTGAATGGATGATGTTGATCGAAGAAACCGCCATCGCGGATGTGGCGCTGCCGGTGGATCAGTTCAAGGCGCATCTGCGGCTGGGTACGGGCTTTGCCGAAGACAGCGTACAGGATGATGTGCTCAAAGGCTTTCTGCGCGCAGCCGTTGCGGCAATCGAAGCGCGCACTGGCAAGGTTCTGATCGAGCGCGATTTTTCCTGGAGCCTGACCGTATGGCGAGACCAGTCGGGAGAGGTGCTGCCGGTGGCTCCGATCACCGAGGTCAAGAGTGTAACGCTGGCAGATGCAGACGGCACAGAGGCTGTCGTCACCCCGGATAGATACCGGTTGGAAAAAGATGCTCAGCGCCCCCGGTTACGCCCCGTTGGCGCACTGATGCCGAAGATGCCAAAGGGTGGTTCTGTCAGAATCGACTTTGCCGCTGGGATGGCAACGGATTGGGGCGGATTGCCCGCCGATCTGGGGCAGGCAGTGCTGCTGCTGGCCGCGCACTACTACGAATACCGCGACGAGACAGCGTTGGGTGCTGGGTGCATGCCATTTGGTGTCACCAGTCTGATCCAACGCTATCGCACGGTTCGGTTTGGTGCAGGGGTCGTACAATGAAAGCGCCGCGGTTGAACAGAAAGCTGCTCCTGGAGGCGCCGGTGCGCGTGGCCGATGGGTCAGGCGGATACACCGAAACCTGGGTGCCGCTGGGCACGGTATGGGCCGAGGTGACCGCGCGCAGCGGGTCCGAGCGGCAGGTGGCTGGTGTCCCTATTTCGCGGGTCGGCTATCGCATCGTGGTCCGGGGTGCGCCCACAGGTTCGACCATGCGGCCATCGCCGGATCAGCGCTTTGCAGAGGGCACACGTCGCTTTGTCATCCGCGCTGTCGCTGAGCGTGATCCGCGCGGCCAGTACCTGATCTGTTTCGCGGATGAGGAGGTAGCAGCATGAGCTATGGCGTTTCAGCCGCCCTGCAGGCGGCGGTGTTCAAGCAGATTTCAGAGGATGCGCAGGTTAACGATTTGTCGGGTGGCGCAATATATGACGCGCTGCCAGCCGGAGCAGTACCACAGACTTATGTGACGCTGGGACCGGAAGAGGTTCGTGATGTCTCTGACCGATCGGGCGGGGGTGCGCTTCATCGGTTCACGGTTTCGGTCGTGTCCGAAGCCGCAGGGTTCGGGGCCGCCAAGATCCTGGCCGGTGCCGTGTGTGACGCGCTGGAGGGTGCCATGCCCAGCCTTGATCGCGGGCGTCTGGTGGGCCTGTGGTTCGAGCGCGCATCAGCCCGGCGCACCGGGACCGGTGGAGCGATCCGCCAGATCGACCTGAAATTCCGCGCCCGCGTGGAAGACGACTAACCAATCAACGGAGAGAGCATATGGGTGCCCAGAACGGCAAGGACCTGTTGGTCAAAGTGGATATGAACGGCAGCGGTCTGTTCGAAACTATCGCGGGGTTGCGCGCCACGCGCGTCAGTTTCAACGCGGAAAGCGTGGATGTCACCAGCCTGGAAAGCCAGGGAGGCTGGCGCGAACTTCTATCGGGTGCCGGGGTCAAATCGGCGTCGATATCCGGTTCAGGCGTGTTCAAGGATGCTGGGACCGATGAACGCGCGCGGCAATTGTTCTTTGATGGTGAAACACCGGATTTTCAGGTCATCATCCCCGATTTCGGCATTGTCGACGGGCCGTTTCAGGTCACAGGTGTCGAATATGCGGGCTCACACAACGGCGAGGCGACCTATGAGATGAGTTTGGCCAGCGCAGGCGCGCTGAGCTTTACGGCGCTGTAAGTCGATGGCCAATCCGTGGACGGGTGAGGTGGCTTTGACCATCGATGGAGAGCGGCGGGTGCTCAAGCTGACGCTGGGCGCTTTGGCGGAATTGGAACAAGAACTGGGTGCCGGTTCGCTGGTGGAACTCGTGCAACGGTTCGAAAGCGGAGCCTATTCCAGTGGTGACGTATTGGCTCTTATCGTGGCCGGATTGCGCGGCGGTGGCGGCGACGTCAACCGCGCCGATCTGCTGAGCGTCGAAATCGAGGGTGGCCCGATGGCAGCTGCGCGTGCGGCGGCCGAGTTGTTGGCGCGGGCCTTCATGGTGTCGGATCAGGCATGAGCGGGTTCAACTGGCCCGCCTTGATGCGGGCCGCGCTTGTCGGTCTGCGTCTGACGCCGGATCAGTTCTGGCGACTGACCCCGGCTGAATTGCAACTGATGTTGGGGCAAGGCGCAGGGATACCGGCGATGAACCAAGCTGGCCTGGATGCGTTGCTGAAGGCCTACCCGGACAAATTACAAGGAGAGCGTGATGACGGATCGTGACGGGTTTGACGACCTGCAGGAACGCGGCGATGCGCTGGGCGACTCGCTGGGCGACGCAGCATCTATGGCGGCTGCTTTTGACGGCCAGATGAAACGGATCAGCGCGGCGTTTGAGGAAACCGGCAAGGATGTCGCGACGCTGGAACGCGGCATGTCCAGCGGGTTGCGCAAAGCCTTCGATGGCGTAGTGCTGGATGGGATGAACCTGTCCGATGCGCTGGACGTTTTGAAGAACTCAATGATCCGCACGGCGTACTCGGCGGCGATCAAGCCGGTAACGGATCACTTTGGCGGGATGCTGGCCGGAACCGTTGGCGGTCTGGTGCAGGGGCTTTTGCCATTTGCCGACGGCGGCAGCTTTTCCCAAGGCCGGGTGATGCCATTCGCAAATGGTGGCGTTGTCAGCGGCCCAACCACATTTCCCATGCGCGGCGGAACCGGGTTGATGGGCGAAGCCGGCCCCGAGGCGATCATGCCTTTGGCGCGTGGGTCTGACGGGAAGCTTGGGGTGCGCACCTCGGGCGGTGGGCGTGCCGTCAATGTCGTGATGAACATCACCACCCCGGACGTGCAGGGGTTCCGTCGCAGTCAAAGCCAGATTGCGGCGCAGATGAGCCGCGCGCTGGGGCGCGGCAATCGCAACAGGTAACTTGAGGGAGCAGGCCATGAATTTCCACGAGGTGAGATTTCCCGCCAGCCTGAGCTTTGGTTCGGTTGGCGGCCCCGAACGGCGCACAGATATCGTGACGCTGGCCAACGGGTTTGAAGAACGCAACACACCCTGGGCCCATTCAAGGCGACGCTATGATGCCGGGCTGGGGATGCGCTCGCTTGACGATATCGAAGCGCTGATTTCGTTCTTCGAGGCGCGGCAGGGGCAGATGTTCGGATTTCGGTGGAAAGATTGGTCTGACTTCAAGTCGGGCGCAGCAACGGCAGAGGTGGACAATGCCGATCAGGTCATTGCGCGTGGCGACGGCAAGACGACCGAGTTCCAGTTGGTGAAAACCTACAGCTCTGGCGGGTTCAAATACGTCCGTCCGATCCTCAAACCAGTTCTCGGGACCGTCAAACTTGGTCTTGAGCAGGACGAAATGCGCGAAGGCGTGGATTTCGAGGTGGATCTGGCGCGGGGTCGGGTCACGTTTACGAACGCGCCGCCGCAAGATGTGGAAATAACGGCAGGGTTCGAGTTTGACGTGCCCGTTCGTTTTGACACCGACAAGATCCAGACCAGCGTGGCCAGCTTTCAGGCAGGCGACGTACCCAACGTTCCGGTGGTCGAGGTGCGGGTCTGATGGGTGATAATGCACAAGGATTGCAGGCGCATCTGCAAAGCGGGATGACCACGACCTGTCGATGCTGGGCCATCATGCGCTCGGATGGGCAGGTCTATGGGTTTACCGATCATGATATGGAGTTGCGCTTTGACGGGCTGACATTCAAAGCGAGCTCTGGCCTGACCGCAGCGGCGATCGAACAGGCAACCGGGCTTTCGATTGACAACTCTGAAGCGATGGGTGCGCTGTCTGATGCGGCAATCAGGGAAGAGGACATTGAGGCCGGGCGGTTTGACGGTGCTCAGGTCCGGGCTTGGTTGGTGAACTGGTCAGACCCTGAACAAAGAACTCTACAGTTTCGTGGTTCGATCGGGGAAATGCGTCGTGGTGGCGGGGCGTTTCATGCTGAGCTGCGAGGGCTGACGGATCTGCTGAACCGGCCCTTGGGGCGGATTTACCAAAAACCCTGCACCGCAGTGCTGGGCGACGACGCTTGCCGATTCAACGTGGCAGCGCCCGGTTTTCAGGCAGAGGCTGAGATCGTCAGCCTGTCGGCGGGCAGTGTGCTGCAACTGAAAGGGGCGGTCGCACCGGATATGGCATGGTTCGAACGTGGCCGTCTGGATGTGATTTCCGGCAGCGCGGTGGGTCTTTGGGCGTCGGTGAAACAGGATGAGCGTATCTCGGGTGGGCGCAATGTCACCTTATGGACGGGGATCAGTGGCGGGCTGACAGTCGGTGATCGCGTCCGGCTGACCGCCGGGTGCGATAAGCGCATGGAGACCTGCCGAAGAAAATTCAACAATCTCATCAATTTTCAGGGCTTTCCGGACTTGCCGGGTGAGGACTGGGTGATGGCTGTTCCCAAGAAAGACAAACCGAACAAAGGGGGCAGCAGGCGATGACAATAGACCGGCAGGATATAGTTTCAGAGGCGCGGCGTTGGCTGGGCACGCCGTACGTGCATCAGGCGTCCGTCAGGGGCGCGGGGGCGGATTGTTTGGGATTGCTACGCGGTATCTGGCGCGCGCTGTACGGAGCTGAGCCGGAAACCGTGCCGAGCTACAGCATGGACTGGTCAGAGCCGCAGGGTGATGAACGCATGTGGGATGCCGCCCGCCGAAATTTGACATCAAAGCGGCCCTCGGAACTGGCGACAGGCGACGTATTGCTGTTCCGCATGCGCGATGGCGGCGTCGCCAAACATGTGGGTGTTGTCAGCGAAACCGGCGCGGTCCCGCGGTTCATTCACGCATATTCCGGGCACGGCGTTGTGGAAAACGCCCTGAGCGACCCTTGGCGTCGCCGGGTTGTCGCCTGTTTCGCATTTCCGCTGGAGGTCAAGTAAATGGCTACGATTGTACTTTCCGCAGCAGGCGCTGCCCTTGGCGGCTCGATCGGTGGCACTGTCGCGGGTCTTTCCACAGCGATCATAGGCCGGGCTGTCGGCGCGACTTTGGGGCGGGTCATCGACCAGCGGTTGATGAGCCAATCTGTGATGGGTGGCGGCAGCGAAGTTGTCGAAACCGGGCGCCTGGATCGTTTCCGTCTGACCGAAACTGGTGAAGGCGCTTCGGTCACTACCGTGTTCGGCCGTATGCGGGTCGGCGGGCAGATCATCTGGGCATCGGACTTTCTGGAAACCCGCAGTACCAGCACGACAACCCAATCCACGCGGGGTGGGAAAGGGTCTCGTCGACCAAGCTCGGCTACAACAACCACGACCACGCATACCTACAGCTATTCGATCTCGCTGGCGATTGCCGTGGGCGCTGGGCAGATCTCTGACATCTCGCGTATCTGGGCCGATGGTGAAGAGCTTGAGCGCACCGGGCTGAATATGCGCTTGTACAAGGGCACCGACAATCAATTGCCTGACCCGTTGATCGAGGCGGTCGAGGGCACCGGGCAGGTCCCTGCGTACCGGGGCACCGCCTATGTGGTGATCGAGGACCTACAGCTTGCTTCATTCGGCAACCGCGTCCCGCAGTTTTCCTTTGAGGTTGTCCGGCAGGAACAGCCAGGGCTGCCCGACACACTCGGTGCTGTATCCCAGATCGTGCGCGGCGTGGCGATGATTCCGGGTACGGGCGAATATTCCCTGGCCAGCAGGCAGGTGAATTATTCCAAAGGGCAGGGGCAAAGCTGGGCTGCGAATGTGCATTCGGCTTCGGGCGTTTCCGATCTGATCACCTCGACCCAGGCGCTGAATGCTGAATTGCCCGCCTGCGAAGCGGTGTCGCTTGTCGTGTCGTGGTTTGGCGACGATCTGCGGTGCGGTCAGTGCAAGGTGCAGCCAAAAGTCCTGCACAAAGAGTTTGATGGCGAGAACATGCCGTGGAGCGTATCAGGCGTATCCCGGGCGGCTGCCCAGATTGTTCAGATCGAAAACGATAGACCTGTCTATGGGGCGACACCGGCGGATGCGTCCGTAATCGAAGCGATCCGGCATCTGAACTCATCCGGTAAGCGGGTGATGTTCTATCCCTTCATCCTGATGGATCAGTTGCGCGGCAACGGTCTGCCCGATCCCTGGTCCGATGCCACCGATCAACCGCACCTGCCATGGCGTGGGCGGATTACGCTGAGCGAGGCACCAGGCCGCAACGAGTCCCCGGATAAGACAGCCGGGGCCGATGCGCAGGTTGCGCAGTTCTTTGGCCAGGCCCGCGCAAGTAACTTTGTCGTCGGCGATGGCACCGTCACCTATACCGGCCCGCAAGAATGGGGTTTGTTCCGGTTCATTCTGCACTATGCGGCGCTCTGCAAGGCAGCCGGTGGTGTGGCGTCGTTCTGCATCGCATCCGAGATGCGCGGCCTGACGCAGATCAGGGGCGCGACCGGGTTTCCTGCGGTGGCGCAGATGCAAATCCTCGCGGCTGAAGTGCGCAGAATCCTCGGGCCGAACACCAAAATCGGCTACGCGGCCGACTGGAGCGAGTATTTTGGTTACAAACCCGTCGATGCTGGCAGCGACCGGTACTTTCATCTGGATCCGCTTTGGGCCGATGACAATATCGACTTTGTCGGTATCGACAATTACATGCCACTGTCCGATTGGCGGGACCGAGAGGATCACGTCGACGCCAAAGCGGGCGTAGATGCGATCTATGATCTGGATTACTTGCGCGGCAACGTTGAAGGCGGAGAAGGGTACGACTGGTACTATGCCTCAACCGAGGAATCCAAAGCGCAGATCCGGTCTGCGATCGAAGATCAGGCGCATGATGAGGCCTGGATCTGGCGATACAAGGATATACGCAACTGGTGGTCACAACCGCATCACGAACGGATCGGAGGCGTGCGTCAAACCAATCGGACCGCATGGGTGCCTAGGTCCAAGCCGATCTGGTTCACGGAACTGGGTTGTGCGGCCATCGACAAAGGCACCAATCAGCCGAACAAGTTTCTGGACCCGAAATCCTCGGAATCCAAGCTGCCGCGCTATTCCAACGGTCTGCGGGATGATTTCATTCAGGTGCAATATCTCAAGGCGATTTTGGGCTATTGGTCCGAGGCAAAAAACAACCCGGTTTCCAATACTTACGGCGGCCACATGATTGATCTGTCCAATGCCTATGTCTGGGCCTGGGATGCGCGACCATATCCAACCTTCCCGAACCTGCAAAGCCAGTGGAGTGATGGTGAGAACTACGCGCGAGGGCATTGGTTGAACGGGCGGTCGGGGTCGCGCACGCTGGCATCGGTGGTGACCGAGATTTGTCACGGGGCTGGCGTGACCGACATCGACACGTCGCGCCTTTATGGTGTGGTGCGCGGCTATGCTATCGAACAGGTCTCGGACGCGCGATCCGCCTTGCAGCCGCTGATGCTGCGCTATGGTTTCGATGCAATCGAGCGGGATGGTGTATTGCGGTTTCAGATGCGCAATGGGCAACGCACGATCGCGCTGGAACAGGAACATCTGGCGCTCAGCTCTGATATTGAGGCCGGTATCGAACATCGCCGCGAAGCCGAGGCTGAAATGACTGGCCGGGTGCGCTTGCGCTTTGTCCAATCGGATGGGGATCATGACATCGTCGCGGAAGAGGCCGTTCTGCCCGACACGCGGACCCATTCGGTGTCCGTCAACGAGATGCCCCTGTCCATGACACGTGCCGAAGGTCGCCAGACGGCGGAACGGTGGCTAAGCGAGGCGCGGGTGTCCCGCGAAACCGTGCGCTTTGCGCTGCCGCCTTCGTTGGGGCACATCGGCGCGGGGGATGTCGTCAGCCTGGATGAGGGCGGGCAGGGTGCGCGTTTCAGGATCGATCGACTGGAGCAAGCCGAGATGCAATTGGCAGATGCCGTTCGGATCGAACCAGGAATATACGCGCCGTCTGACCTGCCTGATGACATAGTCTCGACCAAGCCCTTCGTCGCCCCGGTTCCTGTTCTGCCGGTGTTCATGGATCTGCCACTGATAACCGGCTCAGAGGTGCCGCATGCGCCTTACCTGGCTGTGTCCGCCGACCCCTGGCCGGGAAGCGCCGTAGTATTTTCGGCCGTGAATGATGAGGATTATACCTTGCAAGAGGTTATCTCGGCGCAGGCCGTCATCGGGTTTACTCAATCGCCTCTGCGGCGCGCCAGCGTCGGGGTTTGGGACGACGGTGCGCCGCTGCGCGTCAGGCTGGTCGATGGCTTGCTGGAATCGCGCCCGCGCGACGCTTTGTTGAATGGTGCCAACCTGGCCGCAATTGGGGACGGGACGCCCGGCAACTGGGAACTGTTCCAGTTCGCCAGCGCCGAACTTGTGGGTCAGGGGACCTATGCCCTATCGGGGCGCCTGCGCGGGCAATTGGGGACGGACAGTGTCATGCCCGACACCTGGCCTGAAGGTTCAACTTTTGTCTTGCTGGATGAAAGAGTTTTCCAAACCGGGCTGCTGCGGTCTGAACGGCGGGTGGCGAAACATTATCGCATTGGACCCGGAACGCGTGCCTATGACGATCCTTCTTTCCTTCACCAGCTTCACGTCTTCGACGGCAACGGACTTCGGCCTTATGCTCCGGTGCATGTCAAATTGGCGAAAACCGGAGCAGGTGATGAAATCTCGTGGATCCGCCGAACCCGGCTGGACGGCGATGACTGGGATGGATTTGAAGTGCCGCTGGGGGAAGAGACTGAAGCCTATCTGGTGAAAATCAGGATCAACGGGTCAGTAGTACGCGAACAGGTCACGTCAGAGCCGCGCTGGACATACCCATCGACGATGAAAGCCGCTGATGGCGTGACCGGAGCATACGAGGTTGATGTGGCACAGATCTCTGCCAGTTATGGGCCGGGTCCCACCGAACGTCTTCTGGTTGGTTAAGGCAAACATGCGTCCTGTATTGCATGGTGATGTAAGTGCTGCGGCGCGGGTGTTGCTAAACGCGGCGCCTGCCGACCGGGAAGGCTTGTGTACCAGAATGATCAACGAAGCTGAACTGGCCGACATTTATGTCGGCCATACAGGCCGGCTACATCCACTGTTTGGCAATGGCTCATTGATGACAGTGGCCCGAACCCGTCCATTGGCCAACGAGCCAAGCTTTGACGAACTGCAATATTGCCAGTGTTTTGAGATGGTTCTGCGATGCCTGGTTCAATTCCGCGTTACCCGGATGCGCAGCTGACGCACTTGCTGGCCGCTGGATCAAGGTTCAGACGACCAACCGGAATCTCTTCGCCGCAATCCTCGCAATACCCGAATTCACCATCTTTGATCCGGGTCAGGGCCACTGACAATCGGCGTGTTTCGTTATCACGATTTGCTTGCTGAGCCTTGGCCATGGCCTGATTTTGCAGGGCGTCCATCCGGCTGAGCCGCCCGACGGCCTGTTGGTCCAATTCAACAACTGCCTGTGCCTCGGTTCCAAGCGCAGAATGCGCGGCCAATTCGTCCAATCGCGCGCGGATACGGGCTTCGAAATCCTCTAACTGGGTTTCATTCATTTTCGTTGCCCTGCAGATCACGGGTTTGCGTTTGGTGATTTTACAACTAAATGGCATCCTAGGCGCAGCAAAGGATGAAAAGCCATGTTCGAAACGCGCAGTCACGTGACCACCGTAGACCCTGTTTGGGATCGCATCACGACCGAAGCTCAGACGGCCGTCGAAATCGAGCCTTTGATGGGCGGGCTGGTGCATGCCTGTATTTTGCATCACCGCAGCCTGGAGCGGGCGCTGTCCTACCGGATTGCGGCCAAGCTGTGCTCGAACGAAATGTCGATGATGGTGCTGCGTGAGATCGTGGACGAAGCCTATGCCAACGACGCCTCGCTGATCGAGGCCGCGCGCGCGGATCTGATGGCTGTCTATGAACGCGATCCGGCTTGCCACCGTCTGTTGCAGCCAATCCTGTACTTCAAAGGGTATCAGGCCATGCAAGCCTATCGCGTGGGGCACTGGTTGTGGCGCAAAGGGCGGCATGATCTGGCATATTTCTTCCAGATGCGCTCGTCCGAGATTTTCGGGATCGATATTCACCCTGCGGCAAAGATCGGCAAGGGGATCATGATCGACCACGCGCATTCCATCGTGATCGGTGAAACGGCCGTCGTCGGCGACAACGTCTCGATGTTGCATTCGGTGACTCTTGGTGGGACTGGAAAAGAAGAAGAAAAGCGCCACCCCACAATTGGCGACGGCGTGCTGATTGGTGCCGGCGCCAAGGTTCTGGGGAATATCTTAGTCGGCCATTGCAGCCGTATCGCTGCAGGCTCAGTCGTGCTGCAAGAGGTTCCTGCGTGCAAAACCGTGGCCGGGATCCCCGCGAAAATCGTCGGAGAGGCCGGGTGTGATCAGCCGTCGATCTCGATGGACCACATGCTGGGCAAAGACCAGTAACTCAAGTCAGTTCAAGCGATTGTTCTTTTCGATCAATCGCTTGCGACGCCGTTCTTCACGCCTTATTTTTCGCTCTTTCTTCCGTTTGGCACGCTCGGCTTCGCGCTTGGCGGTTTCGACCGGGTCGGAGCTGAAGGCAGAATGTTCACCCAAATAGCTGTTGGGCTTCGCATAGGCTCCGGTTGGTACAGCCATCGCAAGGGCTGCGACCAGCAAGAGTTTTGTCAAATGGTCGGAGAACATGGCGCACCTGTGTTTGAAGTTCCTCTACAAACAAGGTGGGTAACTGCGTGTGATTGCGCAACAAATGCGGTGATCACAAACGCTCACGTCACAGTTGTGAACGGGGCGGGCCGCGCTGATGGTTTTCAGCGCGGCCCGCTTTATTTCAGGCCAGCATGACCATCGGGTTTTCCAGATTGTCCACGATGGCCTTGAGCAGTTCAGCCCCCAGAGCACCGTCGATGACCCGGTGATCGACCGACATGGTGACGGACATCACGGTCGCTACGGCCAGCTCTCCGTCATCTCCGACGATCGGTTTTTTGACACCTGTTCCAACCGCGAGGATGCCCGCATGGGGCGGGTTCACGATGGCGTCAAAATTGTCGATGCCGAACATGCCGAGGTTCGAGACCGCGAACGTACCGCCCTGATATTCATGCGGGGCCAGCTTACGCTCACGCGCGCGACCGGCGAGGTCCTTCATCTCAGCCGACAGCGCGGACAGAGACTTGGTGTCGGCGTCCTGCAGGACCGGTGTGAACAGACCGCCTTCGATCGCAACCGCGACCGCCACGTCTGAGGGTTTCAATTGCAGAACCCGGTCACCGGCCCAGACAGCGTTGCAGGCGGGAACCTTTTGCAGCGCGTTGGCGACGGCCTTGATGATGAAGTCGTTGACGCTCAATTTTACGCCACGGCCTTCCAGCTGCTTGTTCAGCTGGCTGCGGAACTTGAGCAACGCGTCCAGCTTGATATCGCGGCGCAAGTAGAAATGCGGGATCGTCTGCTTGGCTTCGGACAGGCGGGCAGCAATGGTCTTGCGCATCCCATCCAGCTTGATCTCTTCGTACGCGCGGCCCTCGTACATCCGGGCAACGGCATCCGCAGATGGTCCGGCAGGCGCGGCAGCAGCCGGGGCAGGTGCTGGCGAAGCAGCCGGAGCTGGAGCAGCGGCAGTTGCCGTGGCGCCTTCGACATCGGCCTTCACAATCCGCCCATGCGGGCCAGAGCCGGTGATTTGCGCAAGGTCCAAACCTTTTTGGGCTGCAATGCGACGGGCCAACGGTGACGCAAAGATGCGACCGCCATCCGCCTTGGCCGGAGCAGCCGGGGCAGGGGCGGGCGCCTCGGACGCCGCTGGCGCAGCAACCTCGTTGCCCGCGGCGGCTGCGGGTGCAGCCGTGGGTGTTGCCGCTGGCGTGGCCGCGATGTCACTGGCGCTCTCGCCCTCTTCCAGCAGGACCGCGATCGCGGTGTTGACTTTGACCCCTTCGGTGCCTTCGGGGATCAGGATCTTGCCGATTGTGCCTTCGTCGACGGCCTCGAATTCCATCGTGGCTTTGTCGGTTTCAATCTCGGCCAGCAGGTCGCCGGACGAGACGGTATCGCCTTCCTTGACCAGCCATTTGGCAAGGGTGCCTTCCTCCATGGTCGGTGACAGGGCGGGCATCAGAATTTCTGTAGGCATCTGTCTGTCGCTCCTTACCGGTAGGTCACTTGTTTGACGGCGGCGATCACTTCTTCGGTTGTGATCAGGGCCAGTTTTTCCAGGTTCGCGGCGTATGGCATCGGAACATCCTTACCGGTGCAGTTGATGACCGGCGCGTCGAGGTAATCGAACGCTTCCTGCATCACCACGGATGAGATGTAGCCGCCAACCGAGCCCTGCGGCCAGCCTTCTTCGACGGTCACCAGACGGTTGGTCTTCATCACCGAGTTGATAATCGCGCCTGTGTCCATTGGCCGAATGGTGCGCAGGTCGATCACCTCGGCACTGATTCCGTCCTCGGCCAGCTTGTCGGCGGCCTCAAGCGCATATTGCATGCCGATACCAAAGCTGACGATGGTCACATCCGTGCCTTCGCGCCAGATACGCGCCTTGCCCAGCGGGACGGTCAGATCGTCCACCTGCGGCATGTCGAAAGAACGACCGTAAAGGATTTCGTTTTCTAAGAACACAACCGGGTTCGGATCGCGGATCGCCGACTTCAACAGACCTTTTGCATCGGCTGCGGAATAGGGCATCACCACTTTCAGGCCCGGTATTTGCATATACCACGCTGCGTAATCCTGGCTGTGCTGCGCGCCGACGCGAGCAGCGGCACCGTTGGGGCCACGGAACACGATAGGACAACCCATCTGACCACCGGACATGTACAGCGTCTTGGCTGCCGAGTTGATGATCTGGTCAATCGCCTGCATGGCGAAGTTGAAGGTCATGAACTCGACAATCGGTTTCAGTCCGGCCATAGCGGATCCGACGGCGATGCCGGCAAACCCGTGTTCGGTAATCGGGGTGTCGATCACGCGCTTGCTGCCGAACTCGTCCAGCATGCCCTGGCTGATTTTGTAGGCGCCCTGATACTCGGCGACTTCTTCGCCCATCAGGTAGACGTCCTCGTCACCACGCATTTCTTCGGCCATCGCATCGCGCAAAGCTTCACGCACGGTCTGCTGTTTCATCGGCGCATCTGCTGGCCAGTCCGGGGAAAGATCCACCTTAGGCGCGGCAGGTGCAGTTGCAGCAGGGGCAGCGGTCTCTGCTGCCGCAGGGGCCGCCTGGGCCACCGCCGCAGGTGCAGCTGCGGGAATGGCGGAGGCGTCTTCGCCTTCTTCAACCAGCACCGCGATAGGAGTGTTCACTTTTACCCCTTCGGTGCCTTCGGCGATCAGGATCTTGCCGACGATGCCTTCATCGACGGCTTCGAACTCCATTGTCGCCTTGTCGGTTTCGATCTCGGCCATGATGTCGCCGCTGGATACGGTGTCGCCTTCCTTGATCAGCCACTTGGCCAATGTGCCCTCTTCCATTGTGGGCGAAAGGGCGGGCATGAGAATTTCGGTTGCCATGTCTTAGTCGTCCTCTCAGGCGTAAATGTCGGTCCAGAGCTCTTCGACGGAAGGCTCGGGGCTTTCTTTCGAGAATTCGGCGGCTTGATTGACGATCTCTTTGATCTCTTTGTCGATCGCCTTCAGATCATCCTCGGTCGCGTGTTTGCCGGTCAGCAGCAGCTCGCGCACATGTTCGATCGGGTCGCTTTGCTCACGAACCTTTTGAACTTCTTCGCGGGTGCGGTACTTGGCCGGATCGGACATCGAGTGGCCGCGGTAGCGGTAGGTCTTGATCTCAAGAATATAGGGGCCTTTACCCGCACGGCAGTGCGCGACAGCCTTTTCCCCTGCGGCTTTGACCGCAAGTACATCCATGCCGTTGACGATCTCACCGGGGATGCCGAACGCTTCGCCGCGGTGGTAGATATCCTTGGTCGAGGTCGAGCGCGCCTGCGCCGTACCCATGGCGTATTGGTTGTTCTCGATCACGAACACTACCGGCAGGTCCCAAAGGGCGGCCATGTTGAATGTCTCATAAACCTGGCCCTGGTTCGCTGCACCGTCACCGAAATAGGTAAAGGTCACGCGACCGTTGCCTTTGTATTTGTCGGCAAATGCCAGACCCGCACCCAGCGGAACCTGCGCGCCAACAATGCCGTGGCCGCCATAGAAATGCTTCTCTTTCGAGAACATGTGCATCGAGCCGCCCTTGCCTTTCGACAGACCGCCAATGCGCCCGGTCAGTTCGGCCATAACGCCACCCGGATCCATGCCGCAAGCCAGCATATGGCCGTGGTCGCGGTAAGAGGTAATACGCTTGTCACCTTCTTCGGTCGCAGCCTCAAGGCCGACAACAACGGCCTCTTGGCCGATATAGAGGTGGCAGAAACCGCCAATCAGACCCATACCATAGAGCTGACCGGCCTTTTCCTCGAATCGGCGGATCAGCAGCATTTCACGGTAATATTCGGTAAGTTCTTCCGCAGAAACATTTGGTTTCTTTGTGGTTTTTCGCGCAGCCATGTTGGCGATCTCCCCCTCTCGGCAAGATAGTTTAGCGTTAAACTATTTCATAAAGCATTTCCTGCTTTCTGGCGAGTAGAAATGTGACGCAGCGTAGGGACAACCGGGGCGTGTCTGGATACATAGACTGGTATGTAAAAACCGATGGATTTGTCGACGAAAACCTGGCTGCCGGCTCAGCGAATGACGATCTCATCCGAGCGGATCATGCCCAGCACGGACCGCGCCTGCTGATCCAGAAGATCCAGATCCAGGTAATTGTCCGACAGGCGGCGCGTCAGGTTTTCCATTTCCGTGATCTCGGCGTCAAGTTTGGCAAGGTCGCGCGACAGGGCGTCCCGTTCCGCTGCAATCTCGACCCGTCGGAACAGGCCATAGTCGCCTTGCACGGCGGCAAAGGTGAAATAAACACCTAACGTGAAAGCCACCATGAAAAATGCAACTGCGCCCAAACCGGGCCGATGGGAACGGGACACTCTGTTTACCGCCGTATGAAGTCTGCCTCAAAAACGTGCCCTTTTCGGACATCTGTCTGCACTATGTCACAGGTGATTCGGCTTGTGAATCCCTCGATTCGCAATTTTTTATGATCAGCAGAAAAAACATGTTCGCCCGATGAATTTGGCTGGGGTGAAAAGTGGCTATCGCCAGGCCTCAAGCGCTTGATTGCGCTGCAGGGTTTGTTCTTCCATGCAGGCCCAATAAAACATAGGGGCCGCGCTACCGTCGCTTTCCAGCTCGGGGTCACAGGTCGCGTCACGACGTTTCAGCCAGGCGCGTTGCTCGGTCAGCAGGGCTTGGCCATCACCACGCGTGTCCGATAAGGGTTTGATCTCTGACCAAAGGCTGTTCAGATCCTGATCTGCCACTTCCCATTTTTCTTTGGCGCAGAAATTGAGATCGAGCTGTGTGTGCCGGTTGCAGTGGGATTGCGCATATGTCGTGACGGGCAGCAGGATGGTGGCAAGGACGGCAACAGCTTTCATGGCGCATCTCCCGGTTTGACGGAGAGAGTACCATGAATGCCGATTACCAGACAGATAGGGGTTACTGATCCAGTGCGGCGACGCCGGGCAGCGTTTTGCCTTCCATCCATTCCAGGAACGCGCCACCGGCGGTCGAGATGTAAGAAAAGTCCCTGGCAGCACCGGACGCATTCAGCGCAGCGACCGTGTCACCACCGCCTGCGACCGACACAAGTTGGCCGGACCGTGTCAGCTCAGCCGCTTTCAGGGCGGCTGCATTGGTGGCGGCATCGAATGGTTCAATTTCGAATGCGCCCAGCGGGCCGTTCCAGATGAGCGTCTGGCTCTTGTCGAAAATCGCGGTGATTTCCGCAACGGTTTCCGGACCAGCGTCAAGGATCATGCTGTCTTCGGGGCATTGATCAGCTGGTAGAACCTGATTGGGGGCGTGGGCTTCGAACTTTTCGGCGACCACGACGTCGCGGGGCAGGACAATCTGGCAGCCGGTTGTCTCGGCCTTGGTCAGAATCTCAGCGGCGGTGTCTTTCATCGCCGTTTCAGCCAGCGATTTGCCGACGTTTACGCCTTGGGCAACGAGGAAAGTGTTCGCCATGCCACCGCCGATAATCAGGTAATCCACCTTTTCGATCAGGTTGCCCAGCAGGTCCAGCTTGGTCGACACCTTGGCACCGCCTACGACAGCAGTGACGGGACGCTTAGGGACCCCCAAAGCTGCTTCCAGCGCGCTCAGCTCTTGCTGCATCAGACGGCCAGCACACGCGGGCAGAAGGCGGGCCAGCGCCTCGGTCGAGCTATGCGCGCGGTGCGCGGCCGAGAAGGCATCGTTGCAGTACACATCGCCCATCTTTGCCATGCCAGCAGCCAATTCAGGGCTGTTCTTTGTTTCTGCCGCGTGAAAGCGCGTGTTTTCCAGCAGGAGCACCTCGCCAGCACCCAGGTTTGCCGCAGCGGTTTCCGCCTCGATTCCGACGCAGTCATCGCCGAACCGAACCTTGGTGCCAAAGGCTGTCTCTAATGTCGGAACAAGCTGCTTCAGCGACAGGTTCTGGCGGCGCTCTCCGCCCGGACGTCCGAAATGCGCCAGCAGGATGGGCTTGCCGCCAGCGGCCAAGATGTCCTTAACGGTCGGCACGATGCGCTCAATACGGGTGGCGTCGGTCACGACCCCGTCGACCACTGGCACGTTGATATCCACGCGCACCAGCACGCGTTTGCCATTCAGGTCCATGTCGTCCAGTGTTTTCCAGCCCATCGCGCAATCCTCGACAAATGTGAAAGTGACTTAGGCGGTTCTTTTCCTGCATTTTGCCCTCAGGTCAATGCGTCACTTGGCATTCGCGCGCCCTACGCATAGGTATTTGCGCAAGATAAAACGACAGGAGGGCCTCATGGCCGAGATCAAGGATCCCGAAAACACAATCATCGTCGAACTCAAAGGCGGCAATGTCGTCATTGAGCTGCTGCCTGACGTGGCACCGCAGCACAGCGCCCGCATGAAAGAACTGGCGCGCAATGGCGAATATGACAACGTGGCCTTCCACCGTGTGATCGACGGGTTTATGGCGCAGACCGGCGACGTGCAGCATGGCGACATGGAAGACGGGTTCAACCTGCGCATGGCGGGCACCGGCGGGTCGTCTCTGCCGAACGTTCCGGCCGAGTTTTCGAAACTGCCCCATGATCGTGGCACTTTGGGCGCGGCCCGCTCGCAGAACCCGGATTCGGCCAACTCGCAGTTCTTCATCAACTTCGGCGACAACCATTTCCTGAACGGCCAGTACACTGTTTATGGCCGTGTCATCGACGGAATGGAGCATGTGGACGCCATCGTACGAGGCGAGCCGCCAGCGAGCCCTGACCGCATGATCAGCGTCAAGGTGGCGGCTGATGTATAAGCTGGCCGCCGCTTTTGCCTTGCTGGCCAGCCCTGCGCTGGCCACAGGCCTTGAGGTCGAGATCGAAGGTGAGGGGGCCAATGGCACTGTCACCATCGACCTGTTCGATGATATTGCTCCGAAACATGTTGAGCAGATCGCTGCTCTGGCCAATGAAGGCAAATACGATGGCGTGGTGTTTCACCGCGTGATCGATGGCTTCATGGCGCAGACCGGTGACGTGGAACATGGCCGCCTGGGTGGCGACATGCGCCGCGCCGGCACAGGCGGTTCCGACCGTGCAGACCTTCCAGCAGAGTTTTCGGATTTCGAGTTCGACCGGGGCGTGGTTGGCATGGCGCGGGCGCAAGACCCCAACAGCGCCAACTCGCAGTTCTTTATCATGTTCGAACCGGGCCCGTTCCTGAACGGCCAGTATACGGTTGTTGGTCAGGTGACTGACGGCATGGACGTGGTTGACGCGATCAAACGCGGTGAGGGCCAGAACGGTGCCATTATCGGCCAGCCGGACGTAATGAAAAAAGTCACCGTCACCGAATAACCCTTGAACCCGGCGCTGGCACCAGCGCCGGGTTTTTCGTCATTGGTCGATGAAGCCTCTGATCGCTTGCGTGTATGCATCCGGGTCTTGAAACGACGCAAAGTGACTAACGTCTTTCAAAATCAGAAGATCAGCATCAGGGATCGCCTCGGCAATCGCTTGCGAGTGTTCGGTAAGGATGGCCTCGTCATGTTCGCTCTGCACGACCAGAGTGGGCACGGTCACCGATTTCAGCCCCTCAAGCCCGCCGGGCTTTTCTGTGGCCCACATGGCCGCGACACCGCCCAGGAACGCTTCGAACCCGTCCGGGGTGGGGGACATGGCGGCATAGTCCCCGGCCATCACTCCGACGTAAGAACCGAAGACTTCGTTGGTTTCTACTGAAGGATCGATCCCATCCAGCGTGACATTGCCCGCATGGGCGAAATGGCTGGCCAGACGGTCAGGCGCAGTTGTCGAAATCGTGTATCCAATGTTGGCACCATCTGACCATCCAACCAGATGCACTTGTTCGACATTCAGATGATCCAGCAGCGCCAGATAGTCCTGCGCCAGCAATTCATAGCTGTAGGTGCTGCCGTCATTGGTTGACCGGCCATGCCCTCGGGTATCTGCCACAATCACGCTGTGGTCGCTGGACAGATCAGCCACTTGTGCTGCCCAGATATCGCCATGCGCAAGACCGCCATGGATCAACAGGACGGGTGTGCCCTCTGCCGATCCATAGGTGGCGTAATACATGTCGATGCCATTCACGCTGGCGGTACCACTGGACGCGGCCTCGGACATATCGGGCGTTTCGGGGATTGTCAGCCAGGCATCCTGTGCCAGCCCCGCTGTCGCGGTCAACGTCATCGCAGTGACCATCAGTGTTCGAAGCATGTTTACCTCCCTGGTTTCGCGTCGTCTCGTCAGGGATGATAGCTTAGGAAGAGGAAAGCGGGGGAAATAATCCCCCGCTTGGCCATTAGTCGTCTGTTGTCATCGCCTTCCAGATCAATGCGCCGATTGCGCCACCGATCAGGGGTGCGACCCAGAATAGCCAGAGCTGCCCAAGAGCAGGCGCGTCCGCGAACAAAGCAACCCCTGTGGACCGGGCCGGGTTCACGGAAGTGTTGGTCACCGGGATCGAGATCAGGTGGATCAATGTCAATCCAAGTCCGATGGCGATGGGGCCGAACCCGGCAGGAGCGCCTCTGGAAGTGGCCCCCAGGATGATGATGATGAAGAACGCGGTCATGACGATCTCGATCACCAGAGCGGACATCAGTGAATAGCCCTCGGGTGATGCCTCACCATAACCGTTCGAGGCAAACCCACCCACGCCTTCAAAGCCGGGCGCGCCGCTGACTATCAGATACAAGACAGCAGCCGCAGCGATTGCGCCGATGACCTGAGCGATCCAATAGGGGATAAGGTCCTTCGCAGGAAACCGTCCCCCGATCATCAGTCCAAGGCTGACCGCAGGGTTGAAATGGCCGCCCGAGATATGCCCCACGGCATAGGCCATTGTCAGAACGGTCAAGCCAAAGGCAAAGGAAACGCCCAGCCAGCCGATGCCCACATCGGCGACCCCGGCGGCCAGAACGGCGCTGCCGCAACCGCCCAGAACCAACCAGAACGTACCGAAAAACTCGGCCATGAGTTTTGATGACATGAAAAATCCTCCTGAAAACACTAATTTAAGACTAATTCGAAAATGATGTTTTGTGAAATGTTTGGATAAGGGGAAATTTCACTGGCAGTGGTCAGGAGTGAGGCGGTGGAAGCCTAAACACGCCTAACCCCAGGTAACCGGGTCCAGTCGGAACAGTTTGGCAAGTTGGTCATAGACCTCCGGTGCTTCGGATTTGAGGTCGCGGGGCTTTTCAAAGAACACCTCGACGGAAACGGCAAAGAACTCTTCATGGCCGGTTGCACCATAGGCGTCGATTACCGTGCGCCGCCCGCTTTCGACGGCGCGGACAAGGGTGTCATAGGCAGTCAGAAAGACACGCTCCCATTCGGCAAAGCTTTGCCCGTCGCTCAGGATCGGAACGCCGTTGGTGCCACCGGACAGATCGTCTATCTGGTGGGCAAACTCATGCAGTACGACATTCTGTCCGTCATGGTCGTTCAGCGCGCCCAGCTTGCTGTGAGTCCAAGACAAAATGACAGGCCCACGGTCCCAGCTTTCACCGGTGCGCACGATCTCTTTCTCGCTGACGACGTATCCTTCCTGTCGGCGCTGCCGAGACTTAAAAGCGTTCGGGTAGATCAGGATCGTTGTCAGGTTTTCATACCAAAGGTCGCTGTTCACAATAAGCAGACAGGCCTGCGCGGCGATGGCCAGTTCCATCTCCTCGGTTACGTCCAGCCCGTCGCAACCAAAGAAACGAACCTGGTCCAGAAACAGGTTCACCTTGCCGTCCAGTTTGACACGAAGATCCAGGGGCAGGCGGCGGATCAACGGCACTTGCTGCTCGATGAGGATGCGTTGGTGGTCTGTCAGGGGCGTGGACAATAGCTGTTGACGCGCCCGGGACTTGGACCAGTAGCGATACAGTACGAAACCGGCAATAAGCGCCAAGGCAGTGAAAAAGAACAACATAGAGGTCACTATAAGGACGCGCCGGGCGGTTGAAACCGGAAAACCCAATCGTCCCCGTCAAATGAAAAACGCCGCAGGTTTCCCCGCGGCGTTCGAAGCTTTGGAAGGTGGTCCGCGCTACTGCTTGACCTCGGCCGCCGGGTTGGCACCCGCCTTGCCGTTGCGGCCCGGGTTCAGAGGGTCGTCCTGACGCTGAACCGATCCTTCGAAATGCGCGCCGCTTTCGATCGCGATGGTCTTGTGGATGATGTCGCCTTCGACACGTGCCGACGAGGTCAGGCGTACCTTCAGACCACGGACGCGGCCCACGATACGGCCGTTGATCACGACGTCATCGGCAGTGACTTCGCCTTTGATGGTCGCTGTCTCGCCGATTGTCAGCAGATGCGCGCGAATGTCGCCTTCGACAGTGCCTTCGACCTGGATATCGCCCGAGGTCTTCAGGTTGCCCGTGATGTGCAGGTCCGAAGACAGAACCGATGCCGGTGGCTTGGGCTTGGGCGCGGTGCTGGCCTTGTTTTCTGCCGGTGCAGGGGCCGCCGGTGTCGCCGGTGCAGCGGGTTTTGCCGCCTCGGGTGCAGTGGACGAGGGCTCGTTGATTTTGCTCTTAGAAAACATTTCTCGCAGCCTTGATGTAAGTCATTGGGTTAACAGGTTTTCCGTTCACGCGAACTTCATAGTGCAGGTGCGTGCCGGTCGACCGTCCGGTGCTACCCATATCAGCAATATGATCCCCGCGCGAGACCCTTTGACCAACCTTCACGCGTATCTTCGTGTTATGGGCATAAAGTGTCTCAATTCCGAACGCGTGCTTGATTTTTACCAGCCGTCCAAACCCGGACTGCCAGCCGGCATGGGTGACCACACCGTCGGCGGTGGCAAAAATGTCGGTGCCATGAGCACCGGCGAAATCGGCGCCGTTATGCATGCGGCGACCACCTGTCTTGGGGTCGCGGCGCGTCCCGTAACCGCTCGTGAATCGCACGACGGAATTGACGGGGCTTGCAAACGGCGCTTTCTCTGCTGCAATTCGATACAGGTTCAACTGATCCATCTGTTGCAACAGAGTATTTGCGCGGATCTCGTCGGGGGTCAGTTCCTCACCGCGCGTGCTAAAAGAAATAGGGGTTAGGGGCCCGCCCATGCCGCTATAGCCGCGGCGAACTTCTTCGATGATGCGGTCGGTGGGCATGCCGGCCTGACGGAACATCTTGTCCAGTGGTTCGACCGAGATCACCATCGCCTCTTCCAACTGGCGGAAGATCTCATCGCTGCGTTCCTGCATCAGCCGGATTTCCAACTCAAGATCGTCACGCTGTTCCAGCGCGTCCTTCGCATTGGCGGCAATCTGGTCGCGTTCCTCGGCGGTGCGGGACAGCGCCTCGGTCATAAAGTTCATCTGCTCGGGGTTGGCAACGGCGGCCATGTACATGTCGCCTTCGCCCGCTTCCTGCTCAAGCTTGACCAGCTCTGTCCGAGCTTCTTCGCGCTGTTTCATGGTGGCGCGCAGCGTGGTCTGGATAACCTCAATCCCGGTTTCAAGCTCGCGGCGGCGGTTTTCCGACGCCAGCAGTTCCGACTGCATGGCCGAAATCTGCTCAAGCGCTGCGTTGAACCGGTCCTGAGCTGCCAGAGCCTCTTGCGCGCGCACGTCCCGTTCTGCGGACATGATATTCAGACGTTCCTGATAGGTCGCCTGATCGCGTTTTGCCTGTTCCCGGAAGTTGCCCGACCCGATGCTGTCCATCAGAAGGATCGCGGTCGCAACGGCTGTCCAACCCACGAACAGTGCAACGCCAGCGACGGCGACAACTTGCGTTTCCGAGCTTAGCCGAATGAATCGCGTATCATTGTCTGATTTAAGAAAGACACGGCGTTCGGGAAAATGCCGCTCAAACAGTGAGTGTAATTTGATTGCCAGACGTGTTCTCACGCGTCTCACCTCTCCATCCCCATGATCGGGAGCGGTCGTGAGTGATAGCCGTCCCTTGGGCGAAGTGCATAAAGCGGCATTTTGTTTTGGGCAAGTTTGTTAAATTACCGACCCTGCGTTACTGGTTTTTGCCGCCGATTCTAGGCGAGAAATTGCCGATAACGTCAACTTAAGCCCGTTATTGCGGCTGTCCCGGCAATGGCAAGTCCTCCGTCAGAGGCCAGTAGAAATCCGGCGGCAGCCCAGCCTCGGCCCGTTTTTCTTCGTTAAACGGGGGCTTCAGGACGCCATGGAAATACTGGCGCACCAATTGGTGAAACACATCCTTGGGATCCGCGTTTTCACGCCCACACAGGAAATGGAACCATTTTGATCCATAAGCCACATGGCCCACTTCTTCGGCATAGATGACCTCGAGCGCGGCGATTGCCTGTTCTGCCTTGGCCTTGCGGAATATGTTGATCATGCCGGGTGTCACGTCCAACCCGCGCGCCTCAAGCACCATTGGGACAACCGCCAGCCGTCCCATCAGGTCTTCGGCGGTGTCTTCGGCCGCGCGCCACATTCCAGCATGCGCGGGCAGGGCGCCATAGTGGCTGCTCATGCTTTCCAGGCAATCGCAGACCATCTCAAAATGCCGCGATTCTTCCTCGGCACATTTGACCCAGTCATCGTAGAACCCGATCGGCATCGGCACGTGGCCAAACCGCGCGATGATGTCCCAATGCAGGTCCACGGCGTTCAGCTCGATATGCGCAACCGCGTGAAGCAGCGCGATACGCCCGGCCTCGGTTCCGGGCTTGCGCTTTGGAACCTCACGCGGCGATAGCAGCTCGGGCTTTTCCGGGCGGGCAGGGCTCAGCGGCGGTGTTGCGGTCCCCACCTCAATCTCGGGCGCGTCGCCCTTGCGCGAAGCGAACCAGGCGGCAGCGTGGCGTTTGGACAGGGCAGTTTTTTCCCGACCATCCGCTGTTGTCAGGACTTCGGTCGCCATCTGAGTCAGTGTTTTGGGCACCGCGTTGTCTCCGCTGATTGAGGTGGACGGCTCTTAAACCGGATGGCGGCCGTGGTCGAGAGGGTTACAGGGCGCGCGCAGCCTCAAGCACCTCGTCCACATGGCCAGGGACTTTGACTTTGCGCCAGGCCCTGGCGATCTTGCCCTCGGCATCGATCAGGAAGGTCGCGCGCTGAATTCCCATGGATTTCTTGCCGTACATGTTCTTTTCGACCCAGACGCCATAGTCCTCGCAGACCGAAAACCCTTCGTCCGACAACAGCGGGGTCGTCAGGCTGTGCTTGGCGACAAATTTGTCGTGCTTGGCGACGCTGTCCCGAGAGATGCCGAAAACTTGAGCCCCCGCATCTGCAAAGGCCTGAAGTTGTTCCGAGAAACCGATGGATTCCTTGGTGCAGCCCGGCGTATCATCGCGGGGATAGAAAAACAGAACGACGGCACCGCCGCGCAGGTCCGAAAGGGTCACTTCGCCGCCGCCGTCGCGGGGTAATGTGAAATCAGGGGCGATGTCTGTCACGTCGGGCATTGGAAACTCCGCTAAAGGATTTTAAGTGCTGCCCGGCATAATAGGGCGACGCGAGCGGGTTGAAAGACTTGGATAAAAAATTGGCTCAGCACGAAGACGCAAGTGGCGACCGGCCCGAGACGCCTGTCCGCCGCCGGTCACGCCGTCGTATCGCCGCGCGCTGGAGCATTGGAACCTTGTTTTTAATGTGCCTGCTGGTCGGAGCGGGCTGGTTCTTTCTGATCGGAAAACAGCTGCACGCGCCGGAATGGGTAACCAAGAAGGTAGAAGCACGTCTTGAACGCAGCCTTGGCGGTTTGAAATTCACCTTTGGGGACGCCAGCTTTATCGTCAACGATAAGTGGCGCCCGCGAATCCGATTGACGGATGTGACCATCAGCGATGCAGCGGGTCATCAGATCGCTCAGATATCGGATTTGCGGACACGCCTGTCGATGCGCGAATTGCTGCGCGGCAAGATCAGACCGCGGCGGATCACTATGCTGGGCGCGCAGATTGCTTTGACCCGTGGTGAGGACGGTGCGCTGTCGCTAACGGTTGGGTCGGGCAGTGCCCCGGTGCAAAAGGCTCCGACGCTGGCACAGCTGATCGAGGAATCGGATGATGTGTTCCTGTCCCCGTTTCTGTCAGGTTTGCGGGCGGTCGATCTGGAATCGCTGACGCTGGATTATCAGGATCTGCGGTTGGGGCGGGCCTGGGTGTTTGACGGCGGGCATATTGCGATCATCCGGGACGGTGACGAAATGCGACTGGCGACCGGTTTCTCGGTGTTGACCGGGCGCGATTATGCCAGCACGATCGAGGCGAACTATACCAGCGTGCTTGGTACCCCTCAGGCGAGTTTTGGGGTTTCGATCACCGACCTTCCCTCGGAAGACATTGCCACCCAAAGCGTTGCACTGGCGTGGTTGCAGGTGCTCAATGCTCCGATTTCCGGCGCGTTACGGGGCAGTGTAGATGGGCAGGCCGCGCTGGGGCCGCTTTTTGCAACGTTGAATCTGGGCGAGGGTGTCCTGCAGCCCAGACCTGAGACGCGCCCGATCGGGTTCGAATCCGCGCGCGCCTATTTCACCTATGACCCCGCGCGTCATGTTCTGGAATTCAACGAGGCCTCGGTCGTGTCCGACGTGGGGGCCGTGCAGGCAGAAGGCAAAGCCTATTTGAACGGGGTCGAAAACGGTGTTCTTGAAAGCCTGACGTCACAGCTGACACTGAACAGTATCGATATCTATCCCGGTGGTCTGTTCCCGGAATCGCTGGAAACTGCGCGGGCGGACGTGGATTTTCAACTCAAGCTGGCTCCGTTCGAGCTGCAGCTTGGGCAGTTGACGATCACGGATGCCCTGCACGAATTGCACGCAACGGGCAGGTTGATCGGTCAGCCCGACGGTTGGGATGCCGCGTTTGATGCGCAACTGGACAAGATGGGGTCCGAGAACCTGTTGCGATACTGGCCCGAAAGACTGGCGCCGAACCCGCGGAAATGGGTGTCGGAAAACCTGTTCGAAGGTCAGTTTTCGGATGTGGAATTTTCACTGCGCTTGCATCCCGGCAGTAAGCCGGACCTCTATCTGGGCCTTGGGTTCGATGAGGCCAAGATCAGGTTTGCCAAGACCTTGCCGCTGATCCAGGACGGGCAGGGCCGGCTTAGTCTGTTGAAAGACCGCTTTACCGTCACGGCTGAAAAAGGGGTTGTCATCGCCGATCAGGGTGGCGCGGTGGATGCCTCGGGAACCTCGTTCATTATCCCGGATACAACAGCGAAGGGCGGAACGCCTGCGATTGCTCGGATCGAGGCGCGCGGAAGCGTCGAGGCCGCCCTGTCGCTGCTGGATCGACCACCATTAAGCCTGATGTCCAAAGCCAACTTGCCGGTCGATCTGGCGGCTGGTGACGTAAGTTTGTCAGGCACCTTGTCATTGCCGCTGAAAAAGGGGCTGAAGTTTCACGACACCGAGTTCCATTACACCGGTGAAATCGACAATGTGCAAAGCGACAAACTTGTGCCTGACTATTCGGTCAGTGCTGACCTTTTGAACCTGTCCGGCAATCAGACCGAGGTGGAGGTCGACGGCTACGGCTTATTCGGCCAAGTGCCGATGCAGGTTGCGTGGCGTCAGCCCATTGGCGGAGACGGGCCGCAGCGCAGCGAACTGACGGGCCAGATTGAACTGTCGCCGTTGCTGATGAGCGAACTGAAGGTGCCGCTGCCGCCGGGCATGCTGACTGGAAAAGGCACAGCGGACATCACCGTTGGAATCGGCGCGGATGAACCCGTCACACTCTCTGCGACCTCGGACCTTGCCGGGGTCGGGATGGCGATTCCTGAACTTGGTTGGCGCAAAGGGACGGGGGCGACCGGAAAGATGACACTGGACGCCACGCTGGGTGAAAAGCCCAAAGTGGATGATCTGACGCTGGATGTGGCGGGGTTGCGAAGTACGGCCTCAATCTCGTTCCGGGACGGCGGGTCCTTTGATCGGATGCGGTTCAGTTCGTTTGATCTGGGCAACTGGTTGGCGGTGCCGGCCGAACTGATCAACACTGGCGGTCCGGTTCCCAATATCGTCGTTCAGGGCGGTGTCATGAATCTGGGTCGCGCAACCTTCGGCGAGGGCGGCGGCGGAGGAGGGTCAGGCCCCGGTCCAAGGATCGATGTTCTGTTGGACCGCCTGCAGGTGACCGAAGACATTGCCCTGACCGGGTTCCGGGGCGCGTTTCAAACCACAGGCGGGGTGAACGGCACCTTTACGGCAAATGTAAACGGCGGCACGGCGGTCAGCGGTCAGGTGAGCCCGCGCGACAGCGGTAGCGCCGTGAACATAAAGTCGAAGGACGCAGGGGCCGTTCTACGGTCAGCTGGTGTTATCACCCAGGCGCGTGGCGGCAGTTTGGACTTGAAATTGGAACCGGTCAGCGCGCCGGGGAATTATGATGTGATCCTCAAGATATTAAACACACGCATTACCGACGCACCGGCAATGGCTGCGCTATTGGACGCGATCAGTCTTGTTGGACTTTTGGACGAGATGACCGGGCAGGGGATCTTTTTCTCGACTATCGATAGCCGCATGCGGATCACCCCGACCGAAATCAAAGTCCTCAGTGGAAGCGCCGTTGGCCCGTCCATCGGCTTGTCCTTTGACGGCACGATCGACACGGTTGCGGGCATGCTGAACCTGCGTGGTGCGATCTCTCCGATCTATCTGGTGAACGCGATCGGAAGTGTTTTCACAAAAAAGGGCGAGGGGGTCATCGGGTTCAACTACAGCCTGACCGGGCCGCTTACGAAGCCAAAGGTTTCCGTAAATCCGCTGTCTGGCCTTGCGCCCCTGTTCCTACGAAATTTGCTTCGCGCACCGGCCCCGACTGTATCAGATGGCCCCAATGCGCTGCCGAGAAAGCCGGATGAGCCCAAAAAGACCTTTGGCTCTCCACCACGGGACAATTGACCCGGATGGGCTGTTGCTGATTCCGATGCGGAATTGTATGGCGCGACTATGAAACTCAGCGATTTTGATTTCCATCTGCCTGAAGACCGGATTGCCACACGTCCTGCCAGCCCGCGCTCATCCGCGCGCCTGTTGGTGGCCGATGGTGACGCGATCTCGGATGCGCATGTCTTTGATCTGCCCGACTGGCTGCAGCCCGGCGACCGTTTGGTGCTGAACGACACGCGCGTCATCCCTGCGCGCCTGAACGGGCGGCGCCATCGCGACAGTGCACAAGGGCCGGTGTCTGCCGCGATCGAAGCCACATTGTTGGACCCGCAGGCTGATGGCACATGGGCGGCCCTGATCAAACCGCTGAAGAAAGTGAAGCTGGGCGAAGACATTCAGTTCTCGGATCAGCTGAGCGCCACGCTGGAGCGGGTTGAGGACGGGCAAGCCTATCTGCGGTTCAATCTGTCGGGCGATGATTTTGATGCTGCTCTGGAACAGGCCGGTGCAATGCCTCTGCCGCCCTACATCGCCGCCAAGCGGCCTGCGGATGAGCAGGATAAGACGGATTACCAGACAATCTGGGCCCGCAATTCCGGTGCAGTTGCCGCCCCGACGGCGTCGCTGCATTTTGATGAGGCGTTGATGCAGGCGCTGGGCGCGCGCGGTGTCGCAGTCACTCATGTCACGCTGCATGTGGGCGCGGGAACGTTTCTGCCGGTCAAGGTTGAGGACGTGACGACCCATAAAATGCACGCTGAGTGGGGCAGTGTCAGCACCGCCGCCGCGCAAGAGATCCGAGAGACCAAAGCCGAAGGGGGCAGGGTCATCCCGGTGGGCACAACGGCGTTACGACTGATCGAAAGCGCCAGCCGGTCGGGCCAGATCGAACCATGGGAAGGTGAAACGGATATCTTCATCTATCCCGGTTTCGAATTTAATGTGACCGACGCCTTGATGACCAATTTCCACCTGCCGAAATCCACCTTGTTGATGCTGGTGTCGGCCCTGATGGGGCAGGAGCGAATGCGGAAGGTGTACGCGCATGCGATTGAACAGAAATACCGGTTCTTCTCTTACGGGGACGCGTCGCTTTTGATCCCGTAAAGGACGTGTTGTCGGGATCGAATCTTTTCAATGTCGTAGACAAGCATGACCAAAGCCGGTTTTGATTGCAAAACGGTGTCACAGTCTAGGTCGGAATTTTTCGGAGGCCCCAATGATTCAGGTCCTTTCCAGCGCATGGGCGCTATTGCTTGGTATGGGCCTGTTGATGGTCGGAAACGGCCTTCAGGGGACAATCCTGGGTGTCCGGGGCGAGATCGAGGGGTTTTCGACCCTTCAGATGTCATTCGTGATGTCGGCCTATTTCGTCGGATTCCTGGGTGGATCACGCCTTGCGCCTGAAATGATCCGACGGGTTGGTCATGTGCGGGTCTTCGCCGCGCTGGCATCGTTCATTTCTGCCGTGATGATCATGTATCCGTTGATGACCGACCCGGTTATCTGGATTCTGGGCCGTGTCGTGATCGGGTTCTGTTTCTCCGGAGTGTACGTCACTGCGGAAAGCTGGCTCAACAATGCAGCCAGCAACGAGAACCGTGGGCAGGCGCTGTCTCTTTACATGATCTTCCAGATGACAGGCATCATCAGCGCACAAGGTTTGGTTCTTTTGGGCGATCCGGCCGGGTTCGATACCTTTGTAATCGCCTCCATTCTGGTTTCGGTCTCTTTTGCGCCAATTCTCTTGTCGATCTCACCGACACCTGCGTTTGACACAACCAAACCGATGACTTTGCGCGAATTGTTCGGATATTCGCCCTTGGGCTGTGTTGGCATGTTTCTTCTGGGCGGCGTTTTCTCTGCACAGTTCGGGATGGCGTCGGTATACGGTGCCCGGGCGGGTCTGACGCTGGTCGAGATTTCGACTTTTATTGCCGCATTCTATATCGGTGCTCTGGTCTTGCAGTATCCATTGGGATGGATGTCCGACCGCATGGATCGCCGTTTCCTGATTATGCTTGTTGCAGGGGTCGGCAGCTGCGCGGCGGTTGTGGGCTTGGTGTTCGGTGTGACGTTTCCAATCCTGCTGGGCGCGGCCTTTGTGATCGGTGGTATGTCGAACCCTCTGTATTCACTGCTGATTGCGCACGCGAATGACTTTCTGGAACACGAAGACATGGCCGCAGCGTCAGGGGGTCTTTTGTTCATCAACGGCATGGGGGCCATTGCGGGCCCGTTGATCACCGGTTGGCTCATGGGCGATGCGGTCTTTGGACCTCCGGGCTTTTTCCTATTCATCGCAATTCTGCTGGTCGTTATGGCGGGCTATGCGCTCTACCGTATGACCCAGCGCGCGGCGATCCCGGTCGACGAAACAGGCACCATGTCGCCGCTCTATCCAACGGCGTCTCCGGTTGTGATGGAATTGGCACAGGAGGTGGCCATTGAGGCCGCAGAAGCCGAGCAGGAAACGCAAGATGTTGCCTAGAACACGAATTTATGTCGCAAGTGTTGCAATAATTTACTGTTACAATTCTGTAAAACACACTTAAATGAATTTAAGTCCCTTGGGGGGGAAACACGACGGAGTTAAGGGCATGGCAAGTCCTGAAGATGTATTGAGTTTTTGGTTAGATGAGGTTGGTCCCAAGGGTTGGTATCTGCAGGATGATGCATTGGATGCAGAAATCCGCGACAGGTTCCTGACCACATGGGAGGCTGCGAGTGAAGGCAAGTTCTCTCTCTGGCTGACCTATCCCAGCGGTGCATTGGCGTACATCATCCTGATGGATCAGTTTCCACGCAACATGTTCCGAGGAAGCGCTGAGGCCTTCGCCTCAGACCGCGCGGCGTTGTCAGCAGCGAAATGTGCGGTGGACAAAGGGTGGGATATGAAGATCGACGAACCGGCCCGCCAGTTCTTTTATCTTCCATTGATGCATTCGGAAAACCTGTGTGACCAGGAACGCTGTGTGCGCCTGATGTGTCAAAACATGACCGATGGCGACGACGGCAACCTGTTGCACGCAAGGGCGCATCGCGAAGTGATCCGCAAGTTCGGCCGGTTCCCATACCGCAACGACGCTCTCTCGCGCCCAATGACCGAGCACGAGGCCGCCTATGTCGACATGGGCGGATACGGCGCGACCGTGCGCGAGCTGCAGACAGCCGGCTAGGACGCCGGCTCGCAGCCTCGGATTGCAATGATCCGGTCGGCGACAATGTCGGCCGAATTTTCAATTGCAGTGTTGATTAACTGGTCCGGGGCCTCGGTCAACTCGGCTATTCTCGCCTGTGAAGCTTGCAGGTTATTCTCTAAATCATTCAGCTTTTCCAAAGCTTCAGACAGTTTTCGGGCGGTGGCACTATCGGCTGCTGTTCCGCTAAGCTGAAGGGATGACAGGTCGCTGCGCAATGCCGTCAGTTCACCGCGTATCCCTTGAACGTCTTCCTTCAGGGGCGCTACGATCTGGACCTTCTCGGCAAACTTGACGGTAAGGTCGTCGACTGTAGAAGCCAGCTTCCATCCCAGAAACAGGCAAAGTGCAATCAGGATAAGCGTGGCGTTCAGCAGGGCAAGCAACAGGTCTTTGAGTGTTTTGGCCATGGTAAGCCTTTCGAATGACTTGGGTTTCACAAAGTGGTGCGTATCTTCTAGCCATAGGTTCACGCGCGGTATAGGCTGAAAACAGCGCATACCGCGCCAGTTTACCCTGCGTCTGTTTTGTCGCGGGAGCAATATGTTGATGCATTCAGGATATTAGTTTAATGGTAAACTAATTTCTGAATCGACCTGCGCCGAGAGGGAAACATGGCAGCACAATCTTTTGATCTGATCGTAATTGGCGCTGGTCCCGGTGGTTATGTGGCCGCTATCCGTGCGGCTCAGCTGGGCTTGAAGACCGCCGTGGTCGAACGCGAACATTTAGGCGGTATCTGTCTGAACTGGGGCTGTATCCCGACCAAGGCGCTGCTGCGGACCTCCGAAGTGTTCCATCTGATGGAGCGGGCCAAGGATTTCGGCCTGAGCGCTGACAAGATTGGTTTTGATCTGGATGCGGTCGTCAAGCGTTCACGCGGCGTTGCGGCGCAGCTGTCGGGCGGCATTGGCCATCTGTTGAAAAAGAACAAAGTGACCGTTGTCATGGGCGCGGCAACGATCCCTGCAAAAGGCAAGGTCACCGTCAAAACCGACAAGGGCACCGAGGAACTGACCGCCAAGAACATCGTTCTGGCCACCGGTGCGCGGGCGCGGGAATTGCCCGGATTGGAAGCGGATGGCGATCTGGTCTGGACCTACAAGCACGCGCTCCAGCCGCCACGGATGCCAAAAAAGCTGTTGGTGATCGGGTCCGGTGCAATCGGAATCGAATTCGCCAGCTTCTATAATACGTTGGGCGCAGACACGACTGTGGTCGAGGTTATGGACCGGGTCCTGCCGGTCGAGGACGCCGAAATCAGCGCGCTGGCCAAGAAGGCCTTTACCAAACAAGGCATGACCATCATGGAAAAGGCCATGGTCAAGCAACTGGACCGCGCCAAGGGTAAGGTCACGGCGCATATTGAGGTTAAGGGCAAGGTTGAAAAGCACGACTTTGACACCGTGATCTCGGCAGTCGGGATTGTCGGTAACGTCGAAAACCTTGGGCTCGAGGCCTTGGGCGTCAAGATTGACCGTACCCATGTCGTCACGGATGAATTCTGCCGCACTGGTGTTGATGGTCTTTTTGCCATTGGTGACATCGCAGGCGCACCCTGGCTGGCGCATAAAGCCAGCCATGAAGGTGTTATGGTTGCAGAATTGATTGCCGGTAAACACGCGCATCCAGTGAAACCCGAAAGCATCGCCGGCTGCACCTACTGTCAGCCTCAGGTCGCATCGGTGGGGTACACCGAAGCCAAGGCGAAAGAGCTTGGCTATGACATCAAGGTCGGCAAGTTCCCGTTCATTGGCAACGGCAAAGCCATCGCGCTGGGTGAACCCGAGGGCCTGATCAAAACGATTTTCGACGCCAAGACAGGTGAACTACTGGGCGCACACATGATCGGCGCGGAAGTTACTGAGTTGATTCAAGGCTACGTAGTGGGACGGCAATTGGAGACTACTGAGGAAGACCTGATGAACACTGTCTTCCCACACCCGACTCTGTCGGAAATGATGCACGAAAGCGTGCTGGATGCTTATGGCCGTGTGATCCACATGTAAGAATGGGGGCTCTGGCCCCCACCGCCCGTGCCGGGCGTCTCCCCCGGGGATTTTTTGGCCAGATGAAGTAAGGATCCTTCCTTCATCTGGCTTTTTTTCCCGGAGCGCGAGGCAGAGCCTCGCAAATATCTTATTTATGAAATGCGTCCAGTATGCGCGCCCACGAACGAATGCCCTTGTGGAAACTTTTCACGTCATACTTTTCGTTCGGTGAGTGGATGGCGTCGTCGTCATTGGCATAGCCGACGAGCATCGAGTCCAGTCCGAGAACCGAATCAAAATAGCCAACCACCGGGATCGAACCGCCCATGCCGGTAAAGACAGCTTCGCGGTTCCACTCATCTGATAACGCGCCGCGCGCGGCCTCGAATTCGGGGCGATCAAGGTTCATCACCGATGCCGGAGCCCCTTCGAGATCGTTGTCCCAGACAACTTTCGCGTCGGGCGACAGGCGATCTTCGACATGTTTGCGGACTTTGTCGCGCAGGGCATCGGGGTCCATGTCGCCGACCAGCCGGCAGGTGATCTTGCAGTGCGCTTCGGACGGGATCACGGTTTTCGAACCTGCACCGTTATAGCCACCCCACAGGCCGTTCACTTCCAGCGTTGGACGTGCCCATTGCTGTTCCAATGTGGAATAGCCTTTTTCACCATGGGGTTGCGAATAGCCAACCGAGTTCAGGTATTCCGCCTCATCAAAACCGCAGTTTTCCCATTGGCGCAGTTGCTCAGCGGGCACTTCGTGTGCACCTTCGTAAAACCCGTCAACGGCGACGCGGCCGGTTTCGTCGTCGTAGAACGAGGCGACGATTTTCGAAAGCTCACGCAGCGGGTTCAGGCCAGGGCCGCCGTAATGACCGGAATGCAGGTCGATACGTGGGCCGACGATAGTGAACTCATCCTTGAGCATGCCGCGCAATTGCGAGGCGATGGAGGGCACACCACGCGAGACCATCGAGGTGTCGCATACCAGCGCAAGATCCGCTTTCAGCTCGTCCTTGTTGGCTTCGAGGAAGGGTACCAATGAAGGTGATCCGGATTCCTCTTCTCCTTCGAAGAAAAACGTGATGCGGCAGGGCAGGGTGCCGTGGATCGCCTTCCATGCGCGGCAGGCCTCAACAAAGGTCATCAACTGGCCTTTGTCATCCGAGGACCCTCGACCGCGGATCACCTGTCCGTTTTCAGTTTCTTCCAATGCTGGGTCAAACGGATCGCGATTCCAAAGCTCCAGCGGATCAACGGGTTGCACGTCATAGTGACCATAAAACAGAACGTGCGGGCCGTCGTTGTCCTCGCCCACATGGCCAACGACCATCGGATGGCCGGGGGTTTCGCGTTTTTCGGCCGCAATGCCTATGCTTTGCAGGTCGGCGACCAGCCAGTCGGCGGCCTGATCTACCTGCTCTTTATAGGCCGGGTCGGTTGAGATCGACGGGATGCGCAGAAATTCCATCAAACGGTCGATGGACGTGGACAGATCGGTGTCGATCCTGCTCAGAACAGCGTCTAGCGACATGAGCTTCTCCTGAATGGCGTGAACTGCTGCGGAACCTAACAGCACCGGCGGCGCCGTCCAGTGCGTATCGGCAGGATTTGCAGTATACTGTCGGAAACAGAATGTGTGGCAGGGTTATCGCCTGCGTCGTTTCCTCGCGTCTTATGGCCGTAACTTTACTTGTCGGGGGGCGTGAACAGGGATAATTGATACAGATCAATGCTGCGACTCTGACAATGCCGCTAGGCAAGATAGTCAAGGGGAAGCAAACCGCGGGGACGGCTTGATCCGTCATCCGGGGAAATAACGGGTTCGACAAACAGCACGTCTATGTCGGGCACAGAAGGAGAAACTGGTGGACTATACTGCTCAGCTCGATTCAGCGATTGCCAGGCTGCATGACGAAGGCCGTTATCGGACCTTTATTGATATCGAACGCCAGAAGGGTCATTTCCCGCATGCTGTACGGACACGTCCGGACGGCTCGCAGCAGAATATCACGGTGTGGTGTGGAAACGACTATTTGGGTATGGGTCAGAATCCGGTTGTTCTGAATGCTATGCATGATGCCGTTGATGCTGCTGGTGCAGGTTCCGGCGGAACGCGTAACATTTCGGGCACCACTGTCTACCACAAGCAACTTGAAGCTGAGTTGGCGGATTTGCACGGCAAAGAGGCGGCGTTGCTGTTCACCAGTGCATATATCGCGAATGACGCGACACTCAGCACCTTGCCAAAGCTTTTCCCCGGTCTGATCATTTATTCCGATGCGCTGAACCATGCCTCGATGATTGAAGGCGTACGCCGCAATGGCGGTGCCAAGCGCATCTTCCGTCACAACGACGTCGCGCATCTGCGTAAACTGCTTGAGGCTGACGATCCCGCAGCCCCTAAGCTGATCGCGTTCGAGTCCGTCTATTCGATGGATGGCGATTTCGGCCCAATTGAAGAGATATGTGATCTGGCCGATGAGTTTGGCGCGCTGACCTACATCGACGAGGTGCACGCGGTTGGCATGTACGGCCCACGCGGTGGTGGCGTGACCGAGCGTGATCGTCTGGCGCATCGCATCGACATCATCAACGGGACTCTTGCCAAGGCCTATGGCGTGATGGGGGGCTATATCGCCGCCAGCGAGAAAATGTGTGACGCTGTGCGCTCTTACGCGCCAGGCTTCATCTTCACGACGTCGCTGCCTCCGGCCGTTGCCGCCGGTGCTGCCGCTTCGGTGGCATATCTGAAAGGTGCGTCAGAGTTGCGAGAGCAGCATCAGACACAGGCCAAGGTGCTTAAGCTACGCCTGAAAGGGATGGGCCTGCCGTTAATCGATCATGGCAGCCACATCGTACCTGTGATCGTCGGCAACCCGGTGCACACCAAAATCCTGAGTGACAGACTGCTGGATGACCATGGAATTTACGTCCAGCCGATCAACTTCCCGACCGTGCCGCGCGGCACGGAACGCCTGCGTTTTACCCCGTCACCGATCCACGGACCGGGTGAAATGAACCGACTGATCCATGCGATGGACGAACTTTGGTCACATTGTGCGCTAAATCGCGCCGAACTTGCCGGATAACCTCACGCCAAAGTGTGCAATGCGTTTGTCGCGTGTTAAGCTTACGCTAACAAAAGAGACGCACGAATCGTTACGTAGGCGATTCGCCGTTGGCGTGTAACACGCGCAAGGCAGAATGGGGCAGCAGGGATGATTGGGCGCAGATCACAGCGCGATTCCGAAGAAACCACGGACGTCAGGCCGAAGGGCTTTGACGACTATGAGGTACGGCTTGGCGACAGGATGCGCGGAGAACGCGCGACCATGGGTAAGTCTCTTCTGGATGTTCAGCGCGAACTGCGGATCAAAGCCAACTACATAGCTGCCATCGAAGACGCTGATCCCGATGCGTTTGACACACCCGGCTTCATCGCCGGGTATGTGCGTTCTTATGCACGCTATCTGGGCATGAACCCGGATGATACCTTTGCCACGTTCTGCGCCGAAAGCGGGTTCGAAGTAGCCCATGGTATGTCAGCCGAGGCTTCGGTTGTGCGTAAACCATCCGGCGGGTTGCCCGCGCGGGGCCCGATGGGGCGCGATCCGTTCATCTCGCCGAATACACCTTACATCCCGGGCAGGGAATCTCTGGTCAGCCAGATTGAGCCCCGTGCTATTGGATCGTCTCTGGTCCTGCTGGCGGTGATTGGTGGCATTGGCTATGGCGGTTGGGCGGTTCTGAACAAAATCCAACAGGTTCAGGTGAGCCCGGTTGAGCAGGCCCCGGTGGTTCTGTCCGATCTCGACCCGTTGGATGCAGCCCGCGCTCCGTTAGAACTTGCCGAAGCAGCAGAATCCACAGCACCGACCCCCGAGGCGCTGGATCGTCTTTATCGCCCACAGGCGCTGGATGTTCCGGTTCTTGTGGCACGTGACGCGCCGATTGCCACATTGGACCCTCGCACAGTCGGAACGTTCCGCCCGCCAGAGGCACCCCGGATTGAAGTGGCCGAAGTGCACACAGTTGAACGCCTCGCATTGCCGCAGGTTGTTGAACAGGTTGATACCGCACTGAAAATCGTGGCCGTTGCGCCATCGTGGATGCGTATTCGCGCCGCCGATGGAAGCGTTCTGTTTGAAGGCACATTGGGTACGGTCGAGCAGGGCAATACATTCGAAATTCCGCTGACCGAAGAACCACCGCAACTGCGTGCAGGGGCTTCGGGTTCCGTTTATTTCTCGATGAATGGTGAACATTTCGGGCCTGTTGGCGCGCCGGGCACGGTGACCAAAGGTGTTCTGCTGTCCAAGGACGCGGTTGCCGAACGCTATGAGATCGCCGATCTGGAATCCGAACAGAACAGCGCCCTCAAACAATTGGTGGCCGAACTTCAGGCGGAAGTACCAGAAACGCCTGCTGAGTGATCTGGCCATTGCGGTGGCCGGGTAGGCGGACTATTTAAAGACGCAACTCAGGCAGCTTTGGACCCGTCCTCATGTCCCTTAATCACGTCCGCCCGTGGCGCAATATCTACCGCCGCAAATCTCGCCAGATTATGGTTGGAAATGTTCCGGTCGGGGGCGACGCACCCATTGCTGTCCAGACGATGACGAACACCCTGACAACGGATGTTGCCGGGACCATTGCGCAGGTTCAGGCCGCAGCAGAGGCGGGTGCCGATATCGTGCGGATTTCCGTCCCTGATGAGGCGTCATCGAAAGCACTAACAGAGATCGTGCGCGAAAGCCCGGTTCCTATCGTGGCCGACATCCACTTTCACTATCGGCGCGGTATCGAAGCTGCCGAAGCGGGTGCCGCATGCCTGCGCATCAACCCGGGCAATATCGGCGATGAAAAGCGTGTGAAAGAGGTTATCAAGGCCGCGCAGGACCATAATTGCTCGATCCGCATCGGGGTGAACGCCGGTAGTCTGGAAAAGCACCTGCTTGAGAAATATGGCGAACCATGCCCCGAGGCGATGGTCGAAAGCGGGTTGGAGCATATTCGTATCCTGCAGGACAACGACTTTCACGAATTCAAGATAAGCGTGAAGGCCAGCGACGTCTTCCTGTCAGCCGCAGCCTATCAGGGCATTGCCGAGGCCACGGACGCGCCGATCCACTTAGGCATCACCGAGGCTGGCGGACTGGTGTCAGGCACCATCAAATCGGCCATCGGGCTGGGTAATCTGCTGTGGATGGGTATTGGCGACACGATCCGTGTCAGCTTGTCCGCTGACCCGGTCGAAGAAGTAAAAGTGGGCTTTGAGATCCTGAAATCTCTAGGCCTGCGCCATCGCGGCGTGAACATCATCTCGTGCCCCTCCTGCGCGCGGCAGGGGTTCGACGTGATCAAAACGGTCGAGGCGCTGGAACAGCGTTTGGAACACATAAAAACACCGATGAGCCTGTCGATCATCGGCTGCGTAGTGAACGGACCGGGTGAGGCGCTGATGACCGATGTCGGTTTCACCGGAGGTGGCGCTGGATCGGGTATGGTTTATCTGGCAGGCAAGGCCAGCCACAAGATGTCGAACGACCAGATGATTGATCACATCGTTGATGAGGTCGAAAAGAAGGCCGCTGAACTGGATGCCGTGGCTGAGGCGGCGGAATAGTTAATGTCACTGACCCTCGGGTCAATTCAGACGGCGGGCATTTGTTGCGTTGCGCAGTGAATACCGCCACCAAATTCGCCTAAAATATCAACGTTTAGTGCCACAACTTCGCGCCCCGGGTAATGCCGGGACAGGGCGTCGCGCGCGATGGTGTCGGTTTCTTTGTCACCAAATTGGGCCATGATGACCGCGCCATTGCAAACATAGTAGTTTGCATAGGACGCTACGAACTCTGGATCTTTGATCCGTCTTCTGATCGGTTCCGGAATGACGTCTACTTGTAAGCCTTCCGCGACCAATCGGTCATGGGTGTCCAACGCCGCAAGGTGGAAGGGGTCCTGAAAATCAGGTTCGTCCGGAAGGTTGACCAGAACACGACCCGGTCCAGTAAAGCGTGCCAGACTGTCGATATGGTAGTCGGTGATGTCTTCGCCCCAAACACCCTCGGACCAAATCATGCGGTTTGCTCCGTAGGCGGCCAAAAGTTTGGCTTCGATCTCGTTACGGGACTGGCCAGGGTTGCGATTGTCATTCACCCATGAGCTTTCATGCGCAATGAGCAGGCCGTGCCCGTCTTGCTCAACACCTCCACCTTCACCGTTCAGGCCGGAAGGAAGAAGCGGCAAGCCCAGTCGTTCGGCAACGCGACCAGCGACACGAGCATCCTGTTTATGTGCTTGCTTCTCACCCCAGCCATTGAACTGGATTTTGCGGATCGCCATGTCACCGGCGTCAGAAATCAAAAAGATCGGTCCGGAATCCCGGCACCAAAGGTCTTCGGTTGGGACGTCCCACAATTCAACTTCCGTTGAAAGTTTTTCACGCGCTGCCGAATGCTGTTCGGCGGCAGCCAGCATCGTCACCGGTTCAAATGGCGATATCGCATTGGCAATATCGGCGATCGTTTGCTGCACCAGATCACGCAAGTGGGCATCTGGATACACATTGCGGCTTACCGGCCACTGCATGAAAGTGCGTTGGTGTCGCGTTTCTTCCGCCGGAACAAAATAGCCCAAACCAGCTTGGGCAAAAGGTTGCTGTGTGACACTCATTAACCCAATCGCCCCGCCGGACAGCAGAACTTCCCTACGCTTCATTGTGAAAACCCCAATAGGCTGTTGGGTGAAGAGCACCTCAGCGAGAGGTGCTCATTGTTCATCAACCCTGTTCTGCGCGCACACCGTCCGCAATCTGCTTCATCTGATCCGCTGGCAGGAACCCACGCAGCATCTCGGTGCCCAGAACAAATGAAGGTGTTCCTGAAATCTGCATACGCTGCGCCAGCGCACGGGTCTGACCGATTTCATCCGTAACCTGTTCGCTGTCCATGGCCGCAATGATCGCATCGCTGTCCAGGCCGAGGCCATCCGAGATCCGGCGCAGGGAGACTTCGGAAGGCTCTCCACCGAATTCCATCAGTGCGTCATGGACCTGTTTGTAAGCGTCAGCGCCGGCCACATGTTTCGTAGCTACCGCAAAGCGCGAAGACAGGACCGAGGCGTCGCCCAAGATCGGGAATTCCTTGATTACAAGGCGGATATTGCCATCTTCAGCCAATAGGCTCGCGACTTCGGGCACGGCGCGGCGACAGTAGCCGCAGCGGTAGTCCATGAATTCGACCAGAGTGATGTCGCCATCCGGGTTGCCGCCAACCCAGCTATAGCCGTCGTTGAACAGCTCGTCCGCATTCGCGGCGACCAGTTCCTTGTCAGCAGAAGCTTCGGCCACAGCGTTGCGCTGTTCAAGAATGTTGATCGCTTCGATGATCACTTCGGGGTTTTCCAGAAGGTACTCGCGCACCTGCACACCGAACTGCTCGCGTTCGGCATCGCTCATGGTGCTCAGGTCCAGGGCCTGTGCGGGGCCGGTGATCAGGGAAAGCCCCAGAAGGGCGGGTGCAGCATGTCTGAGGATCATTTCCGGTTCCTTTTCTTTTTCTTCGCTCGTTCCGAGGCAATCAACACATCCTGTGCCCGTTGCCAACCAGGTGAACCTTCGGGCAATTGCCCGACGGCGCGTTTTGCGTGAATGCCTGCGTCGACCAGGCGGCCTTGCAGGGCATAGCGTTCTGCGGTCACAGCCGAGGCCATGCCGTTATTTCCGACCTTGGCATAAGCCATTCCAAGGTCCTGCATCAGTCGTGCATTGCGATAGTCCCGCGCGCGCGCCTTTTCAAGCACCTTAAGGGCGTCGGTCGTTTGCCCATCTGCCAGCAAGGCGCGCCCGTACCCCGCCAGAAGCAATGGATCATTCGGAGACATCTCAACAGCCTGCCCATAAGCTTTAATTGCATCGGTCAACTTCCTGTTTTCCAATAGAATCTGCCCTTTTAACTCATAAAAGAACGGATCATCGGGCCGGATTTCCAGCGCGCCGTCGATCGCTGCCCTTGCGCGGGCCAGATCGCGGTTCTGATGATGTGCGGCGGCTTCGCGCATCAGGCGGATGTCCTGCGCGCTTTCCTCTTTCAACCGGCGCAAGGTCCAGCCCGGCGAACGCAGGAAGGCCGATAGCTTGCCCTTGACCCGCGCGAACCAGTAATCGGCGTTGGGGTTTGGCGACGCATGATCGCTGAACTCGCCCACAAACGCCTCAGCGGCGCGCAGCCGTTCGCGGCTGGTGGGGTGGGATCGCATATAGGGGTCTTGGTTGGCGGTGTTCAGCAACTCCTGACCTGCAAACTTTTGGTGAAGGGCAACCATCCCGTTGGGTGAGATCCCCGCCGCGCGCAGGTAGCTGGCCGAACTGCGGTCGGCTGATGCCTCTTCTGCCCGTGTGTGCCCCAGGAAACTGCGCAGGGCAGACGCGGATGTGCCGGCGGCGATTCCCGCTGCGGCCTCGCCACCACCTGCGGCTGCGGCGATCAGGGCCAGCGCAGTGCCCAGTTGGGCTTTGCGCTGCGCGGCGCGCATGTTTTCAACCCGCCTGGCCAGATGGCCGTTGGCGATATGAGCCGCCTCATGCGCGATCACGGCTTGCAGCATCTCAGGGCTTTCGACGGTCAGGATTAGCCCATAATTTACGTATATCGCGTTGTAATCAATGACAAATGCGTTGAATGTGCTGTCATTGACGACCAGAATTTTCACCCGATTGGTGTTTAGCCCGGCGGCCCGCAGAATGGGAAAGGCCAGTTCGCGCAACCCGTGCTCGATATCGGGGTCGCGGATCAGGCTTTGAGCGCTGGACTGAAACGCACTGCTCATCCATGTCACTGCAATCAGCAACAGGGCCGGGATTGACGCCAGCCTGGATAAGCGTTCAAAAGCCATGGCTGCAACATGGGAGATGGGCATGAGAAACTCAACCCGATCCGGGGTCGATCCCTTCATCGTGATGGACGTAATGGAGGCCGCGCGCCGCGCTGAAGAGGCCGGGCGGCACATCATCCATATGGAGGTCGGCCAGCCGGGAACGGGCGCGCCCAAGGGGGCCGTTCAGGCCTTGGCCAGAGAAATGGATCAAGGTCCGCTGGGCTATACCGTGGCTTTGGGTCTGCCCGCGCTGCGGCAGCGGATCGCAAGCCTGTACGGTGAGTGGTATAACGTCGATCTCAACCCCGACCGCGTCGTGGTTACACCGGGATCGTCCGGCGGGTTTCTGCTGGCTTTCACTGCCCTGTTCGATAGCGGCGACCGCGTCGGTATCGGCGCGCCGGGCTATCCGTCTTACCGGCAAATTCTAAAAGCGTTAGGTCTGGTCCCTGTCGATCTGCCCACTGCACCTGAGAACCGGCTGCAACCCGTGCCTTCCGATTTCGCAGGGCTCGACCTGCAGGGCCTGATGGTTGCGTCGCCTGCGAACCCAACCGGCACGATGTTGGATCACAAAGCGATGGGCGCGCTGATAGACGCCGCGCAGGGACAGGGCGCTTCGTTCATCAGTGATGAGATTTACCATGGGCTGGAGTATGAGGCCAAAGCCGTCACCGCGCTGGAACTGACGGATGAGTGTTATGTGATCAACTCGTTTTCCAAGTATTTCTCGATGACCGGCTGGCGCGTTGGCTGGATGGTGGTTCCCGAAGATCAGGTGAGGGTGGTTGAGCGGATCGCCCAGAACATGTTCATCTGTGCGCCGCACGCCAGCCAAGTCGCTGCGCTGGCGGCAATGGATTGCAATGACGAATTGCAGGCCAATCTGGATGTTTATCGCCGCAACCGCCGATTGATGCTGGAAGGGCTGCCCAAGGCCGGTTTCACAAATATCGCGCCGCCAGATGGGGCGTTTTATGTCTACGCTGATGTCTCGGACCTGACCGACGACAGCCGCGCTTTTGCGGCCGAGGTGTTAGAAAAGGCCGGGGTAGCCGTCACGCCGGGGCTGGATTTCGACCCGCTGCGTGGTCATACAACGCTGCGGTTTTCATACGCGCGCTCGACGGCGGACATCGAAGAAGGTCTGCAGCGACTGCACCGCTTTATGGTGGATCGCGGTGCGATCACGGAACAGGCCTGAGCCGTTCACAACGGGGCCCGGATGCGATAGGGTGCCAGACAAACGATCTCGGGAAAACTTGAGGCCATGAGCAGGATCATCTACGCCATAGCGCTGTTTTGGGCGCTGTCGACCGCCGCTGTCGCGCATGATTTCAGCGCGCTTGCGCGCGTGCTGCCGGATGACAGTCGCATTGTGGACGAAGGTCGCGCAGGGGTGAGGGTCGATCTGGGCCTTAGCCAGGGCGTGCCTTACCGGGTGTTCACATTGCAAGATCCCTATCGCATGGTACTTGATTTTCAAGAAGTTGACTGGACAGGACTTGACCGCGAAGCGCTTCTGCAAACTGATCGTATCAGCGGTGTTCAGTTCGGAGCATATGTTCCCGGTTGGTCTCGAATGGTTCTGGAGCTTGGCGCGCCCTTGGCCGTCGACCGCGCCGAGATGAAAATTGATGAAACGGCTGGCGGCGCGCAACTATCGCTGCTTCTGCAAGGAACCGATTTCGATTCATTCGCCGCCGGCGCAGGGGCACCCCGTCAACAAGGTTGGGATCTGCCCGAACCCGCAGTGACAGCGACCCAGCCGCGCCGGGGCGGGGCAGGCGCCCTGCGAGTCATGCTTGACCCCGGCCATGGCGGCATCGACCCGGGGGCCGAGGTCGACGGATTGGACGAGAAGACCCTGATGCTGACCTTCGCGCGCGAACTTCGCGAGCATCTATTGCGGACTGGAGGGTTCGAAGTGGTGATGACGCGGGTTGATGACCAATTCGTCTCGCTCGAACGACGCATCGCGCTGGCGCATAGGGCCGGTGCCGATGTGTTTATCTCACTGCATGCGGATATCCTGTCCGAAGGGCGGGCGCATGGGGCCGCAGTTTATACACTGTCAGACGAAGCATCAGATGTGGCCAGTGACAAGCTGGCCGAACGTCATGACCGGGGTGACCTGATCTCGGGGATCGATCTGAGCGGCGCGGATGACCAGGTGGCCGATATCCTGCTGGATATCGCGCGGCAGGAAACCAAGCCCCGAACTGATGCGCTGGCCCGTGCGTTGGCAGATGGCATGACACAACAGGGCGGCCCGATGAACAGCAGGCCGATCCGCACAGCGTCCTTCTCGGTTCTCAAGGCAGCGGATATTCCTTCGGTTTTGGTCGAGCTTGGGTTTCTATCCAGTCCCCGGGACCTGCAGAATATCAGGAACCCGGAATGGCGCGTTGGAATGGCGCAGGGCATTGTCGATGGTCTTAAGAAATGGCGGCAGGACGACCTGATCAAAAGATCCTTGATTGGTCAGTGACCCTGCGACGTAAACCGGCTATTATTGGCCATCGTGTTTTGACCCTGCGCCGGGCCATCACTATATAGGCGTCACCGCGAGTAAAAGGCAGTAACGTGATCCGTTTCATTCTTTCGATTTTCGGGGCGATCTTCAGCCTCGTGACATTGGGTATCTTCATGGCCGCGCTGGTCGTCGGCGCGATCTTCTGGATGTATGGGCGCGACCTGCCCAGCCATGAATCGTTGGCGCAGTACAAACCGCCCACGATCAGCCGAATCTATTCAGGCGAAGGCCAGTTGATCGACGAGTTCGCGCAGGAACGTCGCCTGTTCACACCGTCCGAAGAGATTCCCGATCTGGTGAAGCAGGCGTTTATCTCGGCTGAGGACAAGAATTTCTACACCCACCAGGGTTACGATCCGCGCGGTATCATTGCTGCTGGTGTTGAGGCGGTGAAGTCCAAGGGTGAAACCGTTCGCGGTGCATCGACCATTACACAGCAGGTGATGAAGAATTTCCTGCTGTCCGGCGACCGCCGCGCCGAGCGGAAAATCAAGGAAATCATCCTCGCCACTCGGCTTGAGGATACGCTGGACAAGGAACAGATCCTCGAACTTTACATGAACGAGATCTTTCTGGGTCAGAACTCCTATGGTGTGACCGCCGCCGCACAGACTTATTTCAACAAGACACTGCAAGAGCTGGAGCCGCACGAGGCCGCGACATTGGCCGCGATGCCGAAGGCGCCGTCGGATTATCATCCGGTTCGGCAAAAAAAGCGTCTGCTTGCACGTCGGGACTATGTTTTGCGCGAGATGAACCAGAATGGGTATATCGATCAGGCGACCTATGAGGTCGAAGTCGAAATGCCCCTCCGCTCGGTCCAGAACGGAGATTTCGAAAGCTTCCGTACGGCGTTGCCGCCGCGTGACTATTTCACCGACGAGATACGCCGCCAGCTGAGCGACGATTTCGGCGAGGGTGAGTTCTTTACCGGCGGCTTTGCTGTCCGCGCCTCGGTCGACGAAGAAATGCAACTTGAGGCCGCCAAAGCCCTGCGCACCGCGCTGCAAAAATACGACCGCTCGCGCGGGAAATGGCGCGGGACTGGTGAAGTTATTGCGGAAGAAAAACTGACCGACGAAACTCAGTGGCGCGAAGCGTTGGCCATCATAGAAATCCCACGTGACGTTGTGCTTCCGACGCAGTGGTATCCGGCAGTTGTGATGAACGTCGGTGAACAGCAATTGACCGTGGGGATCGAGGACGGCCCGGCCGACGGCATCATCCCACGTTCCGATATCAAATGGATGCAAGGTGATTTCGCAGCGAACTTCAAACGTGGCGACGTCATTCTGGTTATGGCCGGGGAAGAAGGCCAGTGGTCTGCACGTCAGGTGCCTGAAGTGCAGGGTGGCTTTGTCGCGATGGACGTGAACTCGGGCCGTGTTCTGGCGATGCAGGGTGGGTTCTCGTATCAGGATTCGGTGTTCAACCGCGCCACGCAGGCACAGCGCCAACCGGGTTCCAGCTTTAAGCCTTTCGTCTATGCCGCCGCACTGGACAGTGGTTATAGCCCCGCAACCATCGTTGTGGATGCCCCGATTGAGGTGAACACGCCCCAAGGACTGTGGAGACCCAAGAACTCGTCGAACAAATTCTACGGCCCAACGCCGCTGCGCACGGGGATCGAACAGTCACGGAACCTGATGACCATTCGTCTGGCGCAAGAGGTGACTATGCCTGTTGTCGCTGGCTACGCGGAACGGTTTGGTGTCTATGACCGTATGGGTGCGTTCCTGGCGAACTCGCTGGGGTCGGAAGAAACCACGCTGTACAAGATGGTCGCCGCCTACGCGATGTTCGCCAACGGCGGTGAGCGGGTGGAGCCCACTCTGGTCGACCGTATTCAGGATCGGTTCGGCAAGACGATCTATCGTCACGACGACCGTCAGTGCTTGGATTGTAACTCGGCCTGGCTTGAGCCGGACGAGTCGCCCACCATCGAGACCAATCGCTCTCAGGTCATGGATGCGATCACCGCATATCAGCTGACGTCGATGATGAAAGGTGTGGTGGATCGTGGGACCGCGTCCAGTGTTGTCAATCTGCCGGTGCCGACTGCGGGTAAAACGGGTACGACGAACGAATCCAAGGATGCGTGGTTCATCGGCTTCACCTCGAACATCGTTGCTGGTTGCTATATCGGTTATGACCGCCCACGTCCGATGGGGCGGGGGGCCTATGGGGGCACATTGTGCGGACCAGTGTTCCAAAGCTTCATGGAGAAAGCGGTCGAGAAATACGGTGGCGGGCCGTTTGATGTGCCCGAAGGTGGTCACTTCATCAAGATCGACCGCTTCAGTGGCGCGCGCCTGCCTGCCGATGCTTCCGGTGACTATGTAGTGGCCGAATATTTCCGCGATGGCGTCGACGGCTTTATCGACCGTGTCTATGACGGTGGCTTTGCGATGGGCTCCGACCTGCCTCTGTTCGAAGAGGCCAACTCTGGCCGTCAGGTCACCACGTCGACTGGCAACACAATCACTGTTGGCCCCAACGCCAGCCAGGGTGATCTGCAGGGCGGCGGTCTTTACTGATCCGCTACCTGCAGGAGTAGGTTCAACAGGTCTTCTTCCGGGTCATTTGTGACGGTGCCATCTGCGCGCCAGAAGATCGACAGAGCACATTTCGCGGCAGCCCATTGGGCAAGTCGTCTTTCGTTAACCCGCATGGCGGTCGCGTATAGCGCTAGGCCAATATCAATCTGTTCAGGGCGCCGAACCAACTCTGGCATGCCTTTTGGGTGGCGTAGGGCGTTGGCCAGCTCAAAAGCCGGATCACCGATGTACCCCTTGGCGTCAAATACCCGAGGCCCGGCGGGTGTTGCGATCACGTTGTCATGATGCAGATCCCCGTGCAGCGGAACAACCGTATCCTGCGTGTCCAGAAGGTGACGGCCAATGCTGATCGCCTGCATCATGTCGCGCCTTAGCCCAGTCGGGCAGTCATCTGCGAATTGGCAGTCGAAAACTGGCGCGAAGACTTCCTGAAGCGGTTTCAGCCCGATCGCGTTGATGGTCGGGCTTTGGTGCAGTCGATCCGCTGCCGTCGCCAGACCACTTATCGCCTTATCAGGGCAGCTCGACCGCGCGATGTCCCCAAGCGATGGCCCTTCAAGCCATTCCGTCAAAACGGCGTTGGGGGCCTCGGCCAATATGTGCACAGCGCCCCGGTTACGCCACAGATGCATAAGGTGCGGACCAGCTGTTTCATTGCCACGGTTTGGCCGGCGATAGATCTTGATGGCGGCAAGCGTGTCGTCCAAAGTCCGGACCCTCCACACCTGTGCATGCCCTGTATCCGCGACGGGCTGTGCGTCTTCCAATTCCCATCTGGTCAGAAACTCGTTCAGCGCGTTTTGCATTCCCATGTCGCCCGTCTTGTGGTGGCCCGCGCCTCTTGCTATCACGCAGGCCTGATTGAGCAAGTTGGGACAATACCATGCGCGCCGAAACCCAGAACACCGTGGCGGAAATCGAAAAGTCGCTGGAGCTGCTGGCGCAGCGCATGGACTATGAGACCGCTCCTCATCGTCTTGAGGAATTCAACGCGCGGGTCGAAGATCCCAACCTGTGGGACAACCCCGAGAACGCGCAGAAACTGATGCGCGAGCGTCAGATGTTGGTGGATGCCATTGAGACCTACGAATCCATCAAGACCGATCTAAGCGACAATATCGAGCTGATCGAACTTGGTGAGATGGAAGAGGACGAAGAGGTCGTCACCGACGCCGAAGACGCCATTCAGAAATTGGGGGCGAAGGCCGCCAAGAAGGAGCTTGAGGCGCTGCTGGACGGCGAGGCCGACGGCAATGACACGTTCCTTGAAATCAACTCGGGTGCCGGTGGCACCGAAAGCTGTGACTGGGCCTCGATGCTGGCGCGGATGTATGTCCGCTGGGCTGAGAAGAAGGGGTACACTGTCGAGCTGCAGTCCGAGACTGCGGGCGAAGAGGCTGGCATCAAATCCGCCGCCTACAAGATTTCGGGTCACAACGCCTATGGATGGCTGAAATCCGAAAGCGGCGTGCATCGTCTGGTGCGCATTTCGCCATTTGACTCGGCAGCCAAGCGGCACACTTCGTTCAGCTCGGTCTGGGTCTATCCGGTGGTCGACGACAATATCGAGATTGAGGTGAACCCGTCCGAAATTCGCATCGACACATATCGGTCTTCGGGCGCGGGTGGTCAGCACGTGAACACCACGGACTCGGCGGTTCGAATTACGCACATTCCGACAGGGATCGTCGTGACCAGTTCTGAGAAGTCGCAACACCAGAACCGCGATATTGCCATGAAGGCCCTGAAATCGCGCCTGTATCAGCAGGAATTGGACCGTCGCAACGCGGACATCAACGCGGCACATGAGGCCAAAGGTGATGCGGGCTGGGGCAACCAGATCCGGTCTTATGTTTTGCAGCCCTATCAGATGGTCAAGGATCTGCGCACCAACCATGAGACATCCGACACCAAAGGTGTACTGGATGGCGACCTGGATGGGTTCATGGCTGCCACCCTTGCGATGGATGTGGCGGGCAAGAGCCGCTCCGAGGCACAAGGCGACGGCTGAGACGCCGCAAGGGGGCGCTGCCCCCGTCTCCGCAGGCGGAGACTCCCCCGGGATGTTTTTGGCCAGATGTAGCTGATCCGTGCACTGCGGTGTGCATGGTAAAAGATATATGTAAAACACGGGTTTAAATGGGGTTGCGGCCTCGCTAGGCTGATCGCGACTTGGTAACACTGAATGCGATGGGTCCCGGATGGATTTAAGTCAGACAACCGCAACTGCCTTGTTGGCGGCGCTTTCGGCCCGGCGTCTCTTAGCCGCTGATCTGATGCGTGAAACCTTGGATCGCATTGCCGCGGTCAACCCGCCTCTGAATGCGATTGTTGCGCTGCGCGATGAAGAGGCGCTGATGGCCGAGGCGCGTGCGCTGGATGCGGGACCAGTGACAGGCCCGTTGCATGGGCTGCCGATCGCGGTCAAAGATCTGGTGAATGTCGCCGGAGTGGTGTCGTCGCAGGGATCACCGCTGTATCGCGATCATGTACCCGAACAGGACGATCTGATAGCCGCACGAATGCGGGCGGCCGGCGCAATCCTGATCGGTAAAACAAATACGCCAGAGTTCGGCTTGGGCTCGCACACGTTCAATCCCGTTTATGGCGCCACACGTAACCCATATGATCGCTCTAAGACATGTGGTGGATCATCGGGCGGGGCAGCTGTTGCGCTGGCCACCGGGATGGTGGCGCTGGCGGATGGCTCTGACATGATGGGCAGTCTGCGTAATCCAGCGGCCTGGAACAATGTCTATGGGTTTCGCCCAAGTTGGGGACGTGTGCCGCCTGAACCAGTGGGCGACGTATTCCTTCACCAGTTGTCCACGCTTGGCCCGATGGCACGAGCTCCGGAAGATCTGGGTGTGATGTTGGACGTGATTTCCGGACCTGACCCGCGGCATCCTGCAACCTCGCACAATGCTGCAGTGTCCCCGGTTCAGGCGGCCGATCTGTCCGGTATGCGGATCGGTTGGCTGGGCGACTGGGGTGGGGCGATGCCGTTTGAGGATGGTATTTTGGACCTGTGCCGGGATGCGCTGTCTGTTTTCGCACAGCAAGGGGCGCAGGTTGAAGCTGTTGCGCCGCCCTTTGATGCGGAACGCATATTCGAAAGCTGGTCGACCTTACGATCCTGGAGCGTGGCGGCAGGTCTGGCCCCGCAGTCTGAACAGCGGGCGCAGTTGAAGGACACGGCGCAATGGGAACTTGACCAGGGGCAAGCCTTGACGGCGATGCAGGTGCATCAGGCGAGTGTTGTACGATCGGATTGGTTCCGGCGCGCGACTGAACTGTTCGAAGGATTTGATGCGTTGATCCTGCCGTCGACTCAGGTCTGGCCGTTTGAACTTGAGCTTCCGTATCCCACTGAGATTGCCGGTAATAGCATGGATACCTATCACCGCTGGATGCAGGTCATGATTCCAGTCAGCTTGATTGGCTTGCCGTGTCTGTCGGTGCCGGTGGGGTTTGGGGCAGGAGGGTTGCCGATGGGCATGCAGGTCTTTGGCCCACGCGGCGCGGATGCGGATATATTGTCAATCGGGGCCGCGTATCACGACGCGACCGGGTGGCCACAAAACCGACCGGCTTGAGGAGAGCGCCGGAAACAGGAGGAAAAACAGAGCATGGAAAAACCCTTTGGGGTTCCGGATATGGGACCTGTGGATACCAGAATGCTGCGCGAGGCGTTGCGCCGTGCCTGGGCTGATTTTCGTCGAGCACCTGTTTTTGGACTGTTGTTCGGTGGGTTCTATGTGTTGGCTGGCCTGGCCATGGCGTGGGTCACGGTGCAGACGCAGACGTCATTCTGGCTGGTGCTGGCCACCATTGGCTTCCCATTGCTCGGCCCTTTTGCGGCAGTAGGGTTGTATGAGGTGTCACACCGGCTAGAACAGGGTGAACCTTTGGATTTCAACGAGGTTTTCGGCGTTGTCCTGCAGCAGAGCCGCCGTCAATTGCCATCCATCTGCGCGATTATCGTGGTGATTTTCCTGTTCTGGTTTTTCCTGGGTCATATGATCTTTGCGTTGTTCATGGGGCTGTCGACCATGACCAACGTCTCCAGTTCGCTTGAGGTCTTTATGACGCCCAATGGCCTGACTATGCTGGCCGTCGGCAGCGTCGTGGGGGCCATTTTCGCGCTTATTCTATACATGATCACCGTCCTTTCGATCCCGATGTTGCTGGACCGGGAACTGGACTTCGTGACCGCGATGATTGCCAGTTTCAGCTATGTCCGGTCGAACCCGAAGATCATGCTGGGGTGGGGCGTGTTCGTGGCCGTTGTGACGTTTGTGGCCATGATTCCGTGGTTTTTGGGGTTGTTGATCGTCTTGCCGTTGCTCGGGCATGCCAGTTGGCACCTGTATCGTCTGATCACTCTGGCAGGGGCCGGGATAGACGCCTGAAGAGCCTATGCAGCGCTTTGCTTGAGCCGCTTTGCAGCGCGCGCCGCAGGCAGGGCGGCCTTTGCCTGAGTGCCCAGATAGTTCAGCGAAATCCGGCGCATTGTGGTTGCCTGAGCGTTGGATTTGGACAGGCAAATTGCAATCCCGCGCCACCGCTCGGAATTTTCTTCAGCGCCGCGCGTTACAAGGTAGATACGGCTGTTTTGGGCCGCGCGGCTGGACATAAGGATAAAAATCTGCCGCCCGGCGCAAGCCGCGATGCCCTGTACTTCACGTCTGGTGGTGTCGGCAGGTATCCCCTCATTTTCGGGCTCATAGCTGCGCACCAGCGTGCATTGCGGCAAACGGCGCGTGTGGATAAGCCGGTGTCTGGTCGCAGGAGATCCGTCCAGTCCCGTTTCCGTCGCATAATAAAAGCCCGCCGGAAGCAGGTTTTCGGTTAGCGTTGAGGGGCCGGACCCCAGGAATTCAGTCAGGGCCGAAGCCGCCGGATGTTCCGGTGGCGTTTCAATTTCGTCCAGAGGCCGCAACAGGATACGAGCGTCGACCTCGAAAAACCGGCACATGCGATCCAGTACATCGGGGCGGGGAAAGCTTTCGCCCGCCAGATATCTGTTGAATTGGGTCCTGTTGATGCCCAGTTGACGGCACAGCTCGGACACGGACGAATATTGCCGCGACAATTGCCGCAGATTGTCGCCGAACATCCGGCGCAATTCATCAGGACTGCGGATACTCATGGTCATTTCTGTCCCAGGTTCCAGAGTGTCATTTCAAAAAGCGCGACGCACCCGACCTTTTTGGCCGTGCATGCATTCACAATCGTACTGGTAACCCCAGCTGGCGCATCCCAACACCACGCTACGCCCCCGAAGTTAACGGCGGGGCAGGCAAACGCAATAGGCTTTACGTCAATTTGTATGATCTTTTTGGGCGGTCATGCTCACAAGCAACATACAGCGGTATTGTTTGAACATGTCCTGGGACTGCGCCTCGCCCAGGTACCCAAGGGGGGGCGAGGCGAAAAAGTCAGTCGCCGCGCAGCAGGGCGGCCACGCCGGTGCGTGCAATCTCGACAAGGCCCAGCGGACGCATCAGATCGGCAAAGGCGTCGATTTTGTCCGGGGCACCGGTGAGTTCAAAAATGAACGAATTCAACGTGCTATCGACGACGCTGGCGCGAAAGATATCGGCCAGACGCAGCGCCTCGACCCGCTTGTCGCCCGCGCCGACAACTTTGATGATCGCCAGTTCCCGCTCGACCGAGGGGCCTTCGACAGTCAGGTCGTGAACCTCGTGCACCGGAACGATACGGCCCAATTGGGCTTTGATCTGCTCGATCACCTGAGGGGTGCCGGTGGTGACGATGGTGATGCGGCTTAGGTGGCCAGTGTGATCCACCTCGGCGACGGTCAGGCTTTCGATGTTGTAACCCCGGCCCGAAAACAGTCCGATCACGCGGGCCAAAACACCCGGTTCGTTTTCAACCAGAACCGCAATCGTGTGACGCTCCTGCACGTCCGAGAACGTGGGGCGTAGGTTATAAGCGGAATGGCGCGTTGCACCTTTTTTGATATGTAGGGCAGACATTTATGTCCCTTTCATAATCCTGTGATGGTCGGGTGCCAGTGCACCCGACAAAATCCGTCGAATTGTGTCAGACCAGAACCGAGCCTTTGGAATCGATCACGCCCTGCGTCTCGGCCTCGCCCAACAGCATTTCGTTGTGTGCCTTGCCCGACGGGATCATGGGGAAGCAGTTCTCGTGCTTTTCGACCAGACAGTCAAAGATCACCGGACCGTCATAGTTGATCATCTCCATGATGGCGTCATCCAGATCGGCCGGATCGGAACACAGGATACCCTTGGCACCAAATGCCTCGGCGAGTTTGACGAAATCGGGCAGGGCCTCGGACCAGGAATGCGAGTACCGCTCGCCATGCAGCAGTTCTTGCCACTGACGCACCATGCCAAGGCGTTCATTGTTTAGAATGAACTGTTTCACCGGCAGGCGATACTGTGCGGCGGTGCCCATTTCCTGCATGTTCATCAGCCAGGAGGCTTCGCCCGCGACGTTGATGACCAGCGCGTCAGGGTGCGCCATCTGCACACCGATGGAGGCCGGGAAGCCATAGCCCATCGTGCCCAATCCGCCCGACGTCATCCAGCGGTTCGGATCTTCGAACCCCAGATACTGCGCGGCCCACATCTGGTGCTGACCGACCTCGGTGGTGATGTAACGGTCGTGCTTTTTGGTCAGCTCTTCCAGCCGTTCAAGCGCGTATTGCGGTTTGATAGTCTTTTCGCTGTTGGTGTAGGCCAGACAGTTCACTTTGCGCCATTCGGTGATCTGATCTTGCCACTTGGCAACCGACGCCTCATCTGTCTTGCGGCCACGCGCTTTCCAAACTTTCAGGATATCCTCCAGCACATGTGCAACATCGCCGACAATCGGGATGTCCACGCGGATCACCTTGTTGATCGAGGACGGGTCGATGTCGATATGGGCCTTTTTCGAGTTGGGCGAGAACGCGTCGATCCGCCCGGTGATCCGGTCATCGAACCGCGCGCCGATGTTGATCATCAGGTCGCAGTCATGCATCGCCAGATTGGCCTCATAGAGACCATGCATACCCAACATTCCCAGCCAGTTCTTACCGGACGCCGGGTATGCGCCAAGGCCCATCAGGGTCGAGGTGATCGGGAAGCCGGTCGCATCAACCAGTTCGCGCAGCAATTGGCTGGCCGCTGTGCCGGAATTGATGACGCCGCCGCCGGTGTAAAAGACGGGCTTCTTGGCGGTCTCAATTGCGGCGACCAGTTCGGTGATCTCCTCCAAATCACCCTTCACTATCGGTTGGTAGTGCGAGGTCGAGGGCTTTGGAGCGCTATAGTCACCGGTTGCGAACTGAACGTCCTTGGGGATATCGACAAGAACCGGACCAGGGCGGCCCGAGGTGGCGACATGGAATGCCTCGTGCATCGTGTCGGACAGCGAGTCCGTATCCTTGACCAGCCAGTTATGCTTGGTGCAGGGGCGGGTGATGCCAACGGTATCAGCCTCTTGGAACGCGTCCGAGCCGATCATGAACGTCGGAACCTGTCCGGTCAGAACCACAATCGGGATCGAATCCAGCAGCGCATCTGTCAGACCAGTCACGGCATTTGTCGCGCCGGGGCCAGAGGTCACAAGGGCAACGCCGGGCTTGCCGGTCGAGCGGGCATAGCCTTCGGCCGCGTGCACCGCGCCTTGTTCATGCCGCACCAGAATGTGACGAATATCGTTTTGCAGAAAAATCTCATCATAAATCGGTAGCACAGCACCGCCGGGGTATCCGAATACCGTGTCCACGCCCTGATCCTTGAGGGCTTGAACTACCATCTTTGCGCCGGTCATCTCACGTGTCATCTGCTTTGCTCCGTTCGCGACATGTGTCTTGCGTTTAGCATAAAAAAAGCCCCCGAGATTTTCGGAGGCGCATGGGTTCGATTATGGTTTACCGTTACCGGCCCATGCGCGTGGTTCCTACGATTACGACTAGCGTTCTCATCGCCAAAGGCTCCTTCTTTGCGTGCAGGGACATTATGAGCCGGGGCAAGGGGCGTCAACAGGCTTTTGCACCAATTTTGTAACTCTGGGGGTGAATTCTACGACATTTTATTGCGCAGATTGACGCATGCAGGGAATATTCAGGAAAAATACCCCCTTTGATCTCCAGATTTCTGCCTTGAGGGTAGTCAAAAAGCGGCATCGCGATGTCCGAAACAAGCATGATGAGCAGTTTTGACTGCGGCACCCTGAGAGTGACCGAACAAAGAAGGGAGGCGGAGGATGATCCATGATCTGGTTGATCTGGGGCGGTATCCGATCGATTGCCCGGACTCGCACGCATATGAACGACTGATCGGTGATCTGCGCCGCGAGTTGGATCAGGACGGTTGTGCCGTTTTGCCCGGTTTTATCCACGCCGAAGGTTTGGCGCAGCTATTGAAAGAGGCGGATGCCGTAGCCGAAATGGCGCATCGGTCTTTCAACCGCACCAACGCTTATTTTTCACAGGATGATCCTCGGTTGGATCTGAACCACCCAATACGCAGATTCTATGACCGGTCGAACGCCTTCGTTCCGGCGGATAACTTTCCCAAATCGGGTCCGCTGCGCCGAATCTATGAATTCGAGGGCTTTTTGCCGTTCATACGCGATGGGCTGGATGAGCCGGAGGATCGGTTCTTTCGCTATGACGACCCGCTGGCGGATGTGATTGTCAACGTGGTCGAGGAAGGGCAGGGCTTTCCCTGGCATTTTGATACCAACAACTACACCGTGACACTGGCCATCCAGAATGGCGAGACGGGTGGCGCCTTTGAATACGTGCCGAACCTCCGCAGCGCCGAGGACGAGAATTTCTCATCCGTGGCCTCGGTGCTGGATGGAAACCGGGCGCTGGTCAGGACGTTGGAGCTGCGGCCCGGAGACCTGCAGATATTCAAGGGCAGATACGCATTGCACCGGGTCGCCCCGGTCCAAGGGGCGCGCAGCCGATATGTCGGTATCTTTTCTTTTGTCGAAGCCGAAGGCATGTGTGGTGGGGTTGAACGCACCAGGCAACTTTATGGGCGGGTTCTGCCGCATCATCACCAGCGTGCTGGATTGCGCAAGGATCAGTTGTTGGATTAACCGGTCGCGGGTTACAATCGAGAGCAGGAGCTACTGTCGGAGGGGCATATGCCGGAATTGCTACAGCTCACGCCATTTGTTCTGTGTTCGTCACTGCAAAAGCAGATTGATTTCTATTGTGATCGGTTGGGATTTACCTGCGGTTTCAGGCAGGACAATTACGCCTTCCTGTCGCGTGGCAAGGTCGCCATTCGCTTGCTTGAATGCCCGCCGCGCGATGATGGTCGTGCCTTGGGGGATGATCAGTCCTTTTACATCGATGTGGCCGGGATTGATGATCTGTATGAAACCCTCAAGGCAGGGTTAGCTGATTTACCAGAGGGGCGCGTGCGTCCGCCGTTTGATCAGCCGTATCAACAACGCGAGTTTCACGTTCTGGATGAGGACGGAACACTGGTGTTTTTTGGCGAAGGTTTGCGAGCAAAATCTTGAGTTAAAAAGCTCCCGCTCGTCGTCGATGCGCCTTCGGCGCACGTCCTCCAGTTGGGCCAGGCAGCGCATTCCGCGCTGCGGGATCAGAAGCCGGGGCTTGTGCCTTGCAGTACGCCATGTTCAAGCGCATAGCGGGTCAGGCCGGCGGTGGATGAAATCCCAAGTTTGCGCCGGATGTTCTTGCGGTGCGTTTCAACGGTTCGAACCGAGATATCCAGCGCTGCGGCGACTTCCTTGTTGGATTTGCCCTGCGCCAGTTCCAACAGAATTGTCTGTTCGCGCCCGGTCAGCGCCTCGCGGGCGCTATCGCCTTTGGGCTGAAGCGATCCGCTGGCCCCGGTGCACAGGTACTGCTCACCACGCATAACGGCGTCGATGGCCTGTTTGATCTCATCCGTCGGCACGTCCTTGAGAACGTATCCGCTGGCGCCGTGGCTGAGCGCGGTCGATATGTATTCGGGGCTGTCATGCATGGACAGGATCAGAATGCGTGTCCGGGGTAGGCGTTCCAGAATGATCTCGGTCGCGCTGAGCCCGCCTAGACCGGGCATGTTCAGATCCATCAGGATCACATCGGGCGCAAGACCGGTCGCCTGATCAACGGCCTCTTGCCCGCTGCCCAAGGTGCCGACCACCTCGATCTCATCATAGCTTTCAAGGATCGACTGAATCCCTTCGGCGACCATGGGGTGGTCGTCAACGATAAGAACCCGGATTGTCTGATCGCTCATGTACCAGCCTTTCGGTTAGGCGTTGCGTCCTCTTGCGGCGGCAGCATGTGGCTCAGAGGCAGGCTGACCTCGATCACTGTGCCGCTGCGTGGGGCGCGTGATGACAGAATGCGCAGCGATCCGTCAAGCTGTTCGATGCGTTCCTGCATGTTGCGCAGGCCGATACCGGGGTTGGCGGGGTCTGGTGTGGTGCGCAACCCGCGGCCATTATCGGTAATTCGCATTGTCGCGCCTTTCTTGTGGCCGCGCAGATCAATTGTAACACGGGTCGCCCCGGAATGACGCTCAATATTGGTCAGCGCCTCTTGGGCGATGCGGTAGAGGGCGATCTTGCTGTCCTGATCCAGCCGGTTGCGGAACACCACAGTCGAGAATTCGGTTTCGATCCCGGTGCGTTCGCAGAAATCGTCGGTCAGCGCCTTGAGGGCAGGGCCGAGGCCCAGATCGTCCAGCACGCCGGGCCGCAAGTCGCGGCTTATGCGGCGGACCTCGGTAATGGCAGCGCCCAGATTGTCGATGCCCTTTTCCAGAGGTGCCTGCGCCCCGGTTTCGTCACCGCGAGACAGGCGACGGCGGGCATTGTCCAGCGCATAGCGGACACCGACGAGGATCTGGCTGATACCGTCATGCAATTCGCGCGCCACGCGCCCACGCTCTTCCTCTTGCGCATCAAAAACCCGCTGCGTCAGTTCCTTGAGTTTAGCATCTGCCAAGCGGCGCTCGCGGACGTTCAGCAACATGCCCGAGGTGAAGACAACCAACACCGCGGCAAGAACAATTGCGCCTATATACGAGAAAGTCCGTTGCACTCGGGCCTCGACCTCGGCCCGCGCGTTGGCGACTGTCGCGACGATGTCGTCGATGAAAACTCCTGTGCCGACAGCCCACCGCCAATCCTGCAGGCCGACCACATAGGCGATCATTTGCGCTTCTTCCCCGGTCGAGGGTTTCTGCCACATGAAACTGTGCCAGCCCGCACCCTGGCGGGCTAGCCGGATGAACTCGTCCACGATGGGGGTGCCATCACTGTCGGTCAGACCCACCCAGTTTTGGTTGATGAATTCGGTCTGGCGCGGACTGACAAGGTTGTTGCCGTCATAGTCATAGACGAAAAAGAACCCGTCCTTGCCGTAGATCATCGCTGACAGGATTTGTGTCACAAGGTTCTGTGCCACCTTGTCTTCAGTCGATGCGCGCCCATAGATATAGGCAAACCCGTTTCGAGCCTGCGTGACATAGTTCTTAAGTTCTTCTTTCTTGGCTTCAATCAGTCGCCGCTCAAGCGCTTCAATTTCACGTTCGGCGGTTGCCCGGGATTCATGAACCACGAAGAACGCAATCGCGGCCACTGCGACGACCAGAGGGATCGCCGCCACAAGCGACAATTTCTGGCCGTAGGTCAGTGAAATCAGATTACGGAATCCCCTCATAGGCGAATCGATACGCAAGCAGGCGACAAATTGCAAAATTTTTGGTGAATTGGCGCATATGAGAGGGCCGGCGCGCAGAATTATTTTGCATTTGTCACGGTTTGCACCCGGGAAAACATCAAAAACGCGATCCCCTACGTAGTACTAGGTATTCACATTCACATCTTGGTCATTAGGCTGACGCGCACTGAAAACGACTACGCCCGGCAATTGCCCGGGTTTTGAATATGTAGGGGAGGAACACTCATATGGATCGTCGTTCATTTCTAAAAACATCTGCTCTGGGCGGCTCGGCAGCTGCAGCCACCACGCTGGCGGCACCGGCATATGCGCAGGGTAAGCGCACGCTGACCATGGTAACCTCGTGGGGTCGCGGCCTGGCGGGTGTTTTCGACAGCGCACAGCGTTGCGCTGACAGCATCACTGCGATGTCGGACGGCAACCTGACCGTTGACATCAAGGCTGCCGGTGAATTGGTTGGCGCATTCGAAGTCTTTGACGCGGTTTCGTCGGGTCAGGCCGACATGTATCACGCGGCGGACTACTACTTTGTTGGCCAGCACCCGGGCTATGCCTTCTTCACCGCTGTTCCGTTCGGCATGACCGCTCAGGAAATGGTGAACTGGTACTATCAGGACGGCGGCATGGAGCTGCATGACGAGCTGGGCCAGATATTTGGTCTGAAGTCGTTCCTGGCAGGTAACACCGGCGCGCAGGCGGGTGGCTGGTACTCGAAAGAGATCAACGGTCCAGAAGACTTCCAAGGTCTGAAATTCCGTATGCCCGGTCTGGGTGGCCAAGCTCTGGGTAAACTGGGCGCGTCCGTGCAGAACATTCCGGGTTCGGAAGTGTATCAGGCGCTGTCGTCCGGCGCGATCGACGGTACCGAGTGGATCGGTCCGTGGGCTGACGAAAAAGCCGGTTTCCAGGAAATCACCAAGGTTTACTACACCGCCGGTTTCCACGAGCCGAACGCAGGCCTGTCGCTGGCAACCAACCGCGACGTGTTCGACAGCCTGACACCCGCTCAGCAGAAGATCATCGAGATTGCCGCTGCCGAAGCACACCAGTGGAACCTGGCACAATTCCTGGCCAACAACGGTGCCGCTCTGCAGCGCCTGCAATCAGGTGGCGTCAAGGTCATGGAATTCCCGGACAGCGTTTGGGATGCATTCGGTCAGGCCAGCCAAGAAGTGCTGGACGAAAACATGGGCGACGAGCTGTTCAAGAAAATCCACGACAGCGCCATGGCGTCGTCGGCATCGTCGGCTGGTTGGCTGGACCTGTCGTCGGGCGTTTACACAACGCAGCGTAACCGCGTTCGCGGCTAAACGTTTTCCAAACGATCAATTGGTTTCCCCGCTTTCGCGGGGAAACCTTTCTCTGTTGCGTATGCGCGGACCCATCAAACCGCTATAATCAGCAGTGCAACTGATACGACCTGGGGACAACATGCAGGACGAAAACGGTATCTCGTTCTTCGGCGCCCTGTGGAACGGACTTGTGTGGTTCGTTCAAAACATTGCCGAAGCCTTCTATAATTTCGGATACGCCATCACGCATCCGCAACTCTGGCTGAACTGGTCGGACAAAGAAGCGATCATGCGCTTTGTCTATTACGGTGGATCGGTCGAGTTCTTCTTTGTGGTTTTCACCATCTTCCTGGTTCTGACAGCCATCGGGCTGTACTACCGGAATTTCATGTGGGGCATGGTGCGAGGCCTGGAAGGGTTCGCCAACACCACCGGGCGTTTCTTTGCCTGGGCCGGTTTGTTGATGGTCATTCAGCAGATCGTCATCGTGTTCATGCAACGTGTGTTTACCCGCCCGGATATGTCGTTTGGACTGGGTATTCCGTTTCAGATGGATATCAGCTGGTTCGCGGAAGAGCTGAAACTCTATAACGCGATGGTCGTCTGCCTGTGCTGCACATACACATTCGTGCAAGGTGGTCATGTGCGAGTTGACCTTATCTATGCCGGTATCAGCCACCGCGCCAAACGCGTGGTCGACATGTTGGGTGCGGTTTTCTTCATGATGCCAATGGCGGTGCTGACCTGGATGTATGGCTGGTACTTCATGTGGCGGCACCTGATCGTGCCGAAACCGTCGGCCAGTGACACGCTGGATCGTTTGGTGATGAAATCCCGCGCGCTGCGCTGGAACATTGAAACCATCGGGTTCAGCCCAAATGGGTTCAACGGATACTTCCTGTTCAAGATACTGCTCGTGGCCTTTGCCGCGATGGTATTCCTGCACGCGATCGCATTCCTGTACCGCTCGTATCTGGAATACGTGGAAGGGCCGGACAGCGTTGGAAAATATCTCGACAAGGACAGCCTTGGCGAGGGTGAAGAAGCCTACGAAGGCGCACATTAGGGACGGAGACCCAGACTATGTTATTCGGACTTGATGGCGTCGAGATAGGCCTCATTATCGTATTCTTCTGCCTCTTCGGGGGCATCCTTTCCGGGTTCCCGGTGGCTTTTGCCATCGGTGGGGCCGGTATCATCTCATTCGGGATCATCGCCGCGCTGGACAGTGCCGGTCTGTTAATACACCAGGCAATTGATACCAGTTCCCAAGCATACCGAGACCTTGTGAATTCGGGCGTCAAACCGGACACGGTGTCGGTGTTCCGCTTCCCGGACTTACCAAGGATCGCCGAGCCGGTCTTTGTGCAAGGCTGGGAAACCGCGCTGGACCGCAATGTCTCGTTCATCGTGAACCGCATGAACGAACGCGTTCTAGCGGGGCAGTCTATTGAGACCCTGCTGGCCGTCCTGATGTTCGTTCTGATGGGCATCACGCTGGAACGCTCAAAGATCGCGAACGATCTGCTGACAACAATGGCGCGCGTCTTTGGACCGCTGCCGGGTGGTCTGGCCGTGTCGATCGTGGTCGTGGGTGCATTCCTGGCGGCCTCGACCGGTATTGTTGGTGCGACCGTGGTAACCATGGGCCTGCTGGCGCTGCCGACCATGTTGCGCAACAACTACTCGCCTGAACTGGCGACGGGTGTGATTGCGGCATCGGGCACGTTGGGGCAGATCATTCCGCCGTCCATCGTGATCGTTCTGTTGGGCACCTTGGCGGGTGATCTCTATTCAACTGCGCAGGAAACACGCGCTCAGGACGCAGGCTGTACCGATGCGCTGACCTATCTGGGGGAACCGGCTGTGGTATCGGTCGGGACGCTGTTCCAGGCCGCCTTGTTGCCGGGGATCATGCTGGCGTTGCTCTATGCGCTTTATGCCTTTGGCTATGCACTGTTGAACCCTGAGAAAGCACCGGCAGTTCCAATGTCCGGCGGAAGTGGTGAGCCGATCACGCGCAGTGAAGGCCTGACTTGGTTGCTTGGTGCACCTGTCGCCCTGATCGTTGGCGCAGTCCTGCTGGGCAGCTCGGGGGTCATTGGCAGCCAGAACATCAACGTCTCGGCATTTTCAGACATCGGTGCGGGCGCGTCGCTGCGCACCAATGTTTCCGAGCAGTGCAAGGTGTCGATGATCGAGCTGCACGGACAATCCGCCTGGGATCAGGCCGTATCCGAGCAGGAAACGATTGACGCCGCAGGTGGTGTCGCCAACGCCGAACGACTGAGCGAAGAGGCGCTGGTCGAGGCGCGCGAGGCCAAGATCGCCGCTGCGGCGCCGATTGGTACTGGTGTTGCGGTGATTGTGGTTCTGCTGGGTCTGACACTGGTCATGGGCCGCGGCATTGCGCCGTCCAAACCGACGCAGCCGTTGATTTTGGGCGCTATCGGTCTGCTGTTGATGTTGCTGGTTGATGTTCTGTTGATTGCACCAACAACGTCTTCGGGATTGACCTTCGTCCTTCTGGCTTTGCCCTTTGCCTTGGCAATGTACGGCTGCAAGGAGGCGGCAGCCCGGTGTGCCACGAATGATTTGATCCGGGTGGTCTTCCCGCCATTGGTTCTGATTATCGCGGTGCTAGGATCAATTCTGGGCGGTGTGACCAACCCAACACCAGCGGCAGCACTTGGGGCGGGCGGAGCGATCATGCTGGCAGCCTATCGCAAGCTGCAGGATCAGGAGCGTTCCGGCAAGGTGATCATCTGGGCCACTTTTGCCGTGATCATTGCGCTGCTGATGGGCGTGAACTTTGATCTGCGCATCAATCAGAGCAATGTGAACTTTGAGACCTGGGTCGCCTTCATAATTGCTTACGGTGCTTATCTGTATGCCCTATTCGGTCTGTTGTTTGGGTGCTGGGTTCTGTTCACCAGCGGTGTTCTGACGCCGGTGGTGCGCGAGACGGCCAAGGTGACCTCGATGGTGTTCACCATCCTGATCGGATCGCAACTGCTGAACCTGGTGGTAATCTCGTTCGGGGGTGAGCACTATATTCAGCAGTTCCTGCGCAGCTTTGACAACGAGTTCACGGTCTTCCTGATCGTGATGCTGGTGCTGTTCATTCTGGGCTTCGTGCTGGATTTCCTTGAGATCATCTACATCGTGATCCCCATCGTGGGACCGGTGATTTATGGTGGCTCGTTCGATCCGAAATGGGTGACGATCATGGTGGCGGTGAACCTTCAGACGTCGTTCCTTACGCCGCCGTTTGGGTTTGCGCTGTTCTACCTCAGGGGTGTTGCACCCAAAGAGGTCACAACAGGCCATATTTATCGTGGGATCATCCCGTTCGTGATCATTCAGGTGGTCGGGATTGCGATCCTGTGGTTCTTCCCGTCGATCGTGACCATTGTTCCGGATCTGATCCCGAATTGATCCGGCGTACTTAACCAAATTGAAAAGGGGGGGGCCTTTGGGGCCCCCTTTGCGTTGGTGTTTGGGGGAAGGACACTGCCCCTTCTTGGTCTACGACCAATTCAACCCCGAGATATTTTTTGCCATATGAAGTGCGGATCAGGTGAACTGGATCAGATCCCAGCGATTGCCGAACGGGTCGCGCCAGACGGCGACGTTACCATAGGGCTCATTGCGCGGGTCTTCCTCGAAATGGACGCCTGCAGTGACCATTGCGTTGTGGTCACGTTGGAAATCATTCGTTTGAAGGAAAAAGCCGACACGCCCGCCGGTTTGGTTTCCAACGGCAGCGGTCTGGCTTGGGCCATCTGCCTTGGCCAGTAGCAGGGATGCGTCGCCCGAACCCGGCGGGGCAACCCGGACCCAGCGTTTACCGCCGCCGAGATCAATATCCTGTAGCAGGGTGAAACTGAGTGTTTGGGTATAGAAGGCGATCGCGTCGTCGTAGTCCGGCACCACGAGGGTGACGGCGAAAAGACTTTGGGTCATGGGATATCAGCCTTTGGTAGGGTGGCGGTCGGGCAGTTGGATGCTGGCAACCTGTTCCGCGATTGGCGCGGTGGACAAAGGGTGGCGGCTGGAATCCGTCAGTTCAGATGGGTTGTTTACGCTGATCCATTCGCCCTGGTAATAGGCCTCAAGCCCTGAGAAGCGCGCTTTGTAACCCATCTTGGGGCTGCCTGGCACCCAGTATCCTAGGTAGACATATGGCAACCCGGCTTCGCGCGCGATGTCGATGTGATCGAGGATCATATACGTGCCCAGCGAGTTCTGCGGTTGCTGGGGGGTGTAGAACGAGTAGACCATGCTGAGGCCGTCATCCAAGACGTCCGTCAGGCTGACGCCGATCAGATCTCCGGTACTTGGGTCGCCATATTCCACGACCCGGCTGCGGATCGGAGTTTCTTCGATCATCGCGGCGAATTCGAAAACGTCCATATCGGCCATTCCACCATCCGCGTGGCGGGTATCCAGGTAGCGGCGGAAGAGTTCGTATTGCTCATCCGTGGCCCAGGGTGAGTTCGCCCTGCGTTGCAGGTACGCGTTGCGTTTTGCCGCGCGTTTCTGACTTTTGCTTGGGCGGAAGGCCGTCACGTCGATCCGGGCCGACAGACAGGCCGCGCAATCAGAGCAGGACGGGCGGTACAACACGTTTTGCGATCGGCGAAACCCTTGTTGGGACAATGAGTTATTCAGCTGATCCGCACCTTCCCCCTGAAGGGCCGTGAACAATTTACGCTCCATCCTGCCCTCAAGATAAGGGCAAGGCTGTGGGGCCGTCACATAGAATTGTGGCGCGATTGGCAGCGTGTGTCGCATGAACGTTCCGTGTTTCCTTGGACCGGATGATAACAACCGATCCTAAAACCGCCAAGTGATTCACGTCGTTGAATTTTTTACGCGCGCTGGTTGATCATGACAGTTCCAAGGAACGCATCAGTAAGTCCCTGGCCACGTGCGCTGGTCAGCATCATGATGACCGAGATGATCTGAATGACCGGAAAGGCCATGCTGACAAAATACCCGGCCGTGTGGGCCACCGCTTTGCCCAAATCCATCCGGGATCCAAATGAATCGCGCAGTTCGATCCCCATAAAGCGCATGCCCAGTGTGGCCGAGCCGTTGGCGATGGTAATCACGCGATAGACGAAACTGACGACGGCGTAGATCAGGGCCAGGACGAAAAAGCCCAGACCGAAAGTCAGCAGGATGGCCACAGTACACAACAGCGAGATAAAGGCGATGTCGAACAGCCAGGCGATAAAACGCTTGGTCGCGACAGACTGGTAAAATTCTGGCTGTCGGTCTGGGTCGGGCAGGTGGGTCATATTTTGATTTCCGGCTGAGAATTTAGGACACCCTGTCCCGAATGTCGGGACAGGGCAAGGTCGGCTTAGGCGCGTTCGCCGTTTTCAGCCTCATCGTTGTTTTCACGGGCGCGTTCGTCCATGAACTGGTCAAACTCGGCTTTGTCTTTGGCGTCGCGCAGGCGGCGCAGGAAGGACTCGAATTCCTGTTGTTCGCGCTCAAGCCGAGCCAGGGTGTCGGACTTGTAGGCGTCAAACGCGCTATTGCCGGACGGCTTCATCGCACTCATGTGGCTGTGCCAGGATTTGCGACGGCTGCAGGATTTGCTGAACATGCGTTTGCTCCAGATCATATAGGCAAGAAGCGCCAGGCCAACGGGCCAGAAAAAGATGAAACCAAGGACCATGGCGGCGATCCAGGCCCCTTTGCCCTTGTCATCCATCCAGGCTTCGGCACGAGAGAGCCACCCCGGATTTTGTGGGACGGCGTGGTCGGACAATGCGGTCATTTGGGTTCTCCGGGTTTGATGTAAATTGCGTTCACATTGTCTAGATGGGGACTGAAGCGGGGGTTGCAAGAGGTCGATGTAAAAATGATTTACATTTTGAACTTGGCTACGGTTGACCTTGCTGCGGAACGGGCGCACTTTCCGCCTATGCAACATGTTGAAAATACGACACCTCCGACGCTGGATGAAATTCTAAACCTGGAAAAGCAGGTTTGGACGGCCCTGATGGAAGGCAATGCGGCTGCAGACCGGGCCTTGCTGAGCCCAGATTTTCTTGGGGTTTATCCGACGGGGTTTGCGAACCGGGATGATCATGTGGGGCAGTTTGCCGACGCGCCGACGATGGCGCGCTATGAGCTAAGCGACACCCGGTTGCGGGTTTTGACCTCGGATATCGTTCTGCTGTCGTACCGGGCCGACTATAAGCGACCCAAGGTCGAGGGTTGGGAGGCGATGCTAATCTCGTCGCTGTGGGAGCGGCGGCATGACGTCTGGGTCAACAGTTTCAGTCAGGATACGCCGCTGGAGGGGAAATGACCGGGCCTCTTTCCATCCAGCGTCTGCCACGTGCATTCGACCAGTCGCTTGGCGATGATGCGCGCGCGGCGGTCAGCGGCATTACATCCGAACAGGGCGAGTTGATCGCTGGGGCAGCAGGGTCCAGCCCCTATCTGAAAAACTTGATCGATCACGAAAACGATTGGTTGGCCTCAGCGTTGCAACACTCCGATGACGCGCTGGCCGACGTTTTGCAGGCTGCGCGAATGCTACCGCCGGATCAGTTGAAACCGGGGCTGCGGCTGGCCAAGCGACGGATGGCGTTGCTGACCGCTCTGGCTGATCTGGCGGGCGCTTGGCCGTTGGAAAAGGTGACCGCAGCGCTAACCGATTTTGGCGCGTTGGCGGCGGATGTGGCGGCCAAGGCCGAGATCGCCAACCTGATCCGGCGCGGCAAACTTCCGGGCATGGGGCCGGACGACGTCGAAACCGCCGCGGGGATGATTATTCTGGCGATGGGCAAGATGGGCGCACACGAGTTGAACTACAGCTCGGACATCGACCTGATCGTCCTTTTCGATGAGACCCGGTTTGATCCCGATGACTTCTACGAAGCGCGGCAAGGCATGGTGCGGGCGACACGCAATTTCTGCGCCACGCTCAGCGACAAGACAGCGGATGGGTATGTATTCCGCACTGATCTGCGCCTGCGCCCGGACCCAGCGGTAACGCCGGTCTGCATGGCGGCTGAGGCGGCCGAGCGGTACTATGAAAGCCTGGGCCGCACGTGGGAGCGCGCGGCTTATATCAAAGCACGCCCATGTGCTGGCGATATTGCGGCAGGACAACGGTTTCTGGATACCCTTCGCCCCTTTGTCTGGCGGCGTCACCTAGATTTTGCCGCCATTCAGGACGCTCACGACATGCGCCTACGCATACGTGAAAATAAGGGAACCGGCGGTGCACTGACCGTTCCGGGCCATGACATGAAGCTGGGGCAGGGCGGCATTCGCGAGATCGAATTCTTTACCCAGACCCGCCAATTGATTGCCGGTGGCCGCGACCCGGACCTGCGCGTGCGCGGTACAGTGCCCGGATTGGCGGCGCTTGCCGAAAAAGGCTGGGTCCCGCAGGACGTGGCAGACAAGCTGACCGACCACTACCGCGCCCATCGTGAGGTCGAACACCGTATCCAGATGGTCCATGACGCTCAGACCCACAAGGTGCCGCAATCGCCGGACGGGATAGAACGCGTCGCTTGCCTGATGGGAGTAGACGTCGACGAACTGACCCGTGACCTGACCCACAGGCTGACCGAAGTGCACGACCTGACCGAAGGCTTTTTTGCGCCCGGTTCCTCGACGCGCGCGCCAGTTGGCGAAGTGGATTTTGACCAGAACGTTCTGGCCCGCTGGACGACATATCCCGCATTGCGATCGCATCGCGGCGCGCGGATATTCGAACGCCTCAAGCCCGAGCTGCTGTCGCGTTTGGCAAAAACGGCGCAACCGGACGAGGCGCTGCGGGCGCTGGATGGTTTTTTGTCAGGCTTGCCCGCCGGCGTTCAGCTGTTTTCACTGTTTGAGGCCAACCCCCAACTGATCGACCTGCTGATTGATATTGTCGGGACATCCCACGCACTGGCGGCGCATCTGTCGCGCAATGCATCGGTGTTTGACGCTGTGATCGGCGGGAGTTTCTTTAGCGACTGGCCGGGGCAGGCCACGCTGCAGGCGGATCTGGATCAGGCTCTTTCGGAGGAAGCGGATTATGAAAGCCAGCTGGATCTGGCCCGCCGCTGGTGCAAGGAATGGCACTTCCGCGTTGGCGTTCATCACCTGCGTGGGCTGATCGATGGCGAACAGGCGGGGCAGCAATACGCTCAGCTTGCCAGCGCTGTGATCGCCGCGATCCTACCGCGTGTGTCCGAACAGTTTGCCCGTAAACATGGTCCGGCCCCGGGGCGCGGTGCAACCGTGCTGGGCATGGGGTCACTTGGGGCTGGGCGAATCAACTCGCAGTCCGATCTGGACATGATCGTGATCTATGACCCGCTGGATCAGGATATGTCCGAGGGGCCACGCCCATTGGCCACTCGCACCTATTATGCCCGGTTCACGCAGGCACTGATTACGGCACTGTCCGCGCCAATGTCGCAAGGGCGATTGTATGAGGTCGATATGCGCCTGCGACCGTCAGGCAATCAGGGGCCGGTGGCGACAAGCTGGGCCAGCTTTACCAACTATCAGCAGAACGAGGCCTGGGTTTGGGAACACCTCGCTCTGACGCGGGCCCGCGTGATCGCCGGAGACGAAGGTCTGGCCGAAGACATCGAGGCGTTCCGCACAGGCTTGCTGTCGCAACCGCGTGACCAGCACAAGGCCTTGCGCGAAGTGGCCGAGATGCGCGCCCGCTTGGACGCTGCCAAATCACCAGCAGGGATCTGGGACGCCAAAAACGGCGCCGGCCGGATGATGGATATCGAGCTGATGGCCGAAACCGGGGCGCTGTTGTCAGGGGTCGTACAGCGCGATGTGCATTCGGGTTTAGACGGCGCCGTCGCTGCTGGTTTGCTGGACGTCGCTCAGGCGCAAACGCTGAAGGACTGCTACGACCTATGCTGGTCCGTGCAATGCGCGGCGCGTTTGTTGTCCGGCAAGGTCATCGAAGCTGACAAGGTCGGCGAAGGCGGGTCTGCTTTCCTGTGCCGTGCGACTGGATTTGAACAGGTTGAACAGCTGCAAAGCGCGCTGCAAGACAACTACAGCACGGCCGCCGGGATCATTGGCGGCGTGATCAGGGACGAAAATGATGGCGCAGAGTAAAGATCCAAATGATCACAAAGGGTTGATCCGCGAGGCATATCGGATCGAAGGCATCACATTGCCTGAATGCCGCAGCATTTTTCTGGACTGGGCGCTGAGCCTGCCGGCTGAACGGGACCAATCCCAGGCGCTGATCGATCTGCATGCCGCCTATTCCCAGCAGGACGCCGATCACCCGATGACGCAAGTGCTGGCAGAGGGATTACAATCTGCCCAAGCGCCCAAGCGGCGGGGCGGTTGGCGGTCTCGCGACCGCTAGGGCTTTTCCCCAGTGACGTTCGCGACTATGAGGGCGTCATGACCCAAACTGCCGATCACCCCCGTATCCGCCTGAAACCCAAAGCCAACGCACGTGGCCTGCGCCACGGTTTTCCGTGGGTGTATGCCAATGACATCGTGACGGATCGCCGGACGCGTAAAATCCCGGCAGGGGCGCTGGCGGTGCTTGAGGATGACAAACGCGCGCCCATTGCACTGGTTGCGGTGAATCCTGATTCCAAGATCATGTGCCGCGTTCTTGACCGTGATCTGGATGCTCAGCTTGATGCAGCATGGTTCGAAACCCGACTGCGCCGTGCGGTCGAGATGCGCGAACGCCTGTTCGACGCGCCCTATTATCGCCTGATCCACGCCGAAGCTGACGGCTTTCCCGGTGTCATCATCGACCGGTTTGGCGATGCCTGTGTGATCCAGCCCAATGCCGCGTGGGCCGAGGCGCATCTGGAAACTCTGACCGAGGCTCTGGTCACTGTCACCGGCGTGACAACCGTGCTCAAAAACGCCTCGGGCCGGACCCGAGGGCTGGAAGGCCTGGATGATGTGAACCTCACCCTGCGTGGCACTGCGCCCGATGCACCGCTACCGGTGCCGATGAACGGCGCGACCTACATGGCCGATCTGACCGGCGGTCAGAAAACCGGTCTGTTCTATGACCAACGCCCGAACCATGCCTTCGCGGCACGACTGGTCCAACCCGGCGCGCAAGTACTGGACGTCTTCAGCCACGTGGGCGGTTTCGGGCTGGCAATGCTAGCCGGTGGCGCGGGCCGGGCGCTGTCTGTAGATGGATCTGCAGCCGCGCTGGACCTGGCGACCAAAGGGGCCGAGGCCTCTGGTTTTGCTGACACGTTCCAAACCCGCCAGGGCGATGCCTTCGAGGTCCTGACCCAGTTAGGCGAAGAAGGAGCGCAGTTCGACGTCGTCATCTGCGATCCACCCGCCTTTGCACCTTCGAGACAAGCGCTGGACGCGGGCCTGCGCGCCTATGAACGTGTGGCCCGCTTGGCGGCAGCTCTGGTCAAACCCGGCGGCTATCTGGGCCTGTGCTCGTGCTCGCACGCGGCTGATCTGGGCCGTTTCCGCGACGCCTCGTCGCGCGGGATTGGACGGGCAGGGCGACAGGCGCAACTAATCCATACAGGCTTCGCCGGACCCGACCATCCACAACTGCCGCAACTGGCGGAAAGCGGCTATCTCAAAGCTGTGTTCTACCGGCTGTGAAAGCAGTTCTGGATACCTGCGTCATCTACCCCACGGTGATGCGAGAGATGCTGCTCGGCGCGGCCAAACTGGGTCATTTCACCCCCGTGTGGTCGGCGCGCATCCTCGAGGAATGGGCGCGCGCGGCGCGTAAGCTGGGCCCAACAGGCGAGGCTCAGGCCCGCGCCGAAATCGTGCTGGCACAGGCCAATTGGACCAAAGCCGAGTTTCCTGCGGCAACCAATGTCGAACAGCGGCTCTGGCTGCCGGACAGCGCGGATATCCATGTTCTGGCAACGGCCGTTGCATCCTCAGCGGACGTGATCGTCACTGTCAACGCCAAGGACTTTCCCCGAAACATCCTGTCCGAGGAAGGGCTGGACCGCCGCGATCCGGACAGTCTGCTGCACGGCTTCTGGCAATCTGACCCCGACGGCATCAGCGCCACAGCCAACCGTGTCCTGGCCGAGGCCAACCGCCTGTCGGGCGACCAATGGACCTTGCGCCCGCTGATGAAAAAAGCCCGTCTCCCACGTCTGGGCAAAGCGCTCGCCGCGTAACCGGGATCCAGTTTCATCTGGCTAAAAATATCTCAGAGAGCACGATAAGCTGGCCTCTCGCTGCCCTTAGATCAGCCACGGGTCCAACGCTGCTCTAATGCCTCCAGGGCAGCGATCCGTTCGTCTGTTTTTGGATGGCTCATCAACCAGGCGGGCACAACGCCAGCACGCTGCTGCGTCAGGTCTTCCAGCTTGTGAAACAACGACTTCTGCGGCCCGATTCCGATCCCGGCTTTGGTTAGCAAAGCGGCGGCATACTCATCAGCTTCATACTCATCACTGCGCGACAGGCGCGACGCCAACAGGTGTGTTAGCATATTGGCGATCCACGCGCCGATGAACGGGATAAAGCGGTTTAGCAGCATCATCAAAGCGGCCCGCAGCGCATTCTGCCCGGAAAAGTCGATCATCCGGCGGCGGGCATGCCCCAGCGCCACGTGACCGAGCTCATGCGCGATGACGCTGGCCATTTCTTCGGCGGAAACCTCGCCGCTGCGAAATTTGCGGTAGAATCCACGCGTGATAAAAATCCGACCGTCCGGTGCCGCCAGACCGTTCACGGGGTCAATCTCGTAGATGTAGACCGGTACCCGGTCGATCTCTAACGCTGCAGCCAGCCGGTCGGTCATGCGTTTCAGGGCAGGGTCGGCCAGCTCAGTCGACTTTGCATCCAGATCCTTATGGGTGCGCCAGACGGAAATCCGGTACATCACAATGGCATAGGCGATCGCCAGTAGGATCGGGGTAAGACGTAGCATGGTACAAATATGGTTCCGGGCACGGGATTAGGCAACTGGCCCAGTGTCATAAACTCCGCGTTAAACAACAAGATTGACGTCCGGTGTTTCCAACGGCCCACTGCGCAAAAGAAAATCGCCGCCGGTATTCCGCTTGAGGGCAATCAAACTGAGGTGAACAGGTGAAACACAGCGGCTGCCAGACTTGTCGCAGGGCAGGTTGCGCCATAACTTTGAAACTATGTGGTCATTTGCCGATATCCGACCAGCCTATAGCCGGGCTGAAAGAGTCAGTGATGGCGTTGTTCATGTCCTTGGCGTTGCAGCGGCAATTGTTGCCGTTCCGGCGCTGATCGCGTTGACCGCCCTATATCGGACCGAGCCTGCCGCAGTTCTTGGGGTCTCGGTCTACGGCTTCACGCTTATCCTGATGCTGTCGTTTTCGGCTTTGTACAACATGGTGCAATCAGATAGGTGGGGTGAGCTGCTGCGCCGCCTCGATCACTCTGGGATTTATGTCAAGATTGCAGGTACTTACACGCCGTTCATCTTGCTTTCCGGTGCCCCAATGACTGGGCTCATGATCGGTCTTTGGTCATCTGCGACCCTTGGATCGATCCTGAAAATGATCGACCCGCACCGGTTCCGTTGGTTCGGTTTGGCGCTGTATGTGTTGATGGGATGGGCATCCGTTTGGGCGGGTCAATCACTACTCGCCGACTTGTCGCAACCAGTTGTGGCGCTGATGATTACCGGAGGCATCGTCTATACCGCGGGCATCGCCTTTTATCTTCTAGATTGGTTGCCGTTCCACAACACGATCTGGCATGTCTTCGTTCTGACAGGCAGCGTGTTGTTTTTCCTTGCGGTTTCGTTCCGCATTGCCTGGGCGCCGGTCCTGCAAATTTGACGGTCAGCGGGTCAGTTCCCGCATCCCCTGTTCCAACCCGGCCAGTGTCATCGGCACCATGCGGTCCTCGAAAACCTCGCGGATCATGCCGATGGAATGGGTGTATTCCCAGTACTTTTCCGGCACTGGGTTGATCCACAGATTCGATGTCCACTGCTCGCGCGCGCGTTGCAGCCAGACCTGACCGGCTTCCTGGTTCCAGTGCTCATTCGCACCACCGGGATAGGCAATCTCATAAGGGCTCATCGAGGCGTCGCCGACGAAGATGCACTTGTAGTCTGAACCATAGGTGCGCAGTACTTCGTGGGTCGGGGTCTGTTGATCCCATCGGCGATGATTGTCACGCCAGACGCCTTCATACAGGCAATTGTGAAAGTAGTAATATTCCAGATGCTTGAACTCGGTTCTTGCAGCGGAAAACAGCTCTTCGACAACTTTGATATGTGGATCCATCGAGCCGCCCACATCCAGAAACAACAGCACTTTGACCGCGTTGTGACGCTCGGGGCGGGTTTTGACGTCCAGATAACCATGTTCGGCGGTGGCGCGGATGGTGCCGTCCAGATCCAGTTCCTCGGCCGCACCTTCGCGGGCCCAACGACGCAGGCGTTTCAGCGCGACCTTGATATTGCGCGTACCCAATTCAACCGTGTCGTCCAGGTTCTTGAATTCGCGCTTGTCCCACACTTTTACGGCGCGCTGATGACGGCTTTCCTTCTGGCCGATGCGCACGCCCTCAGGGTTATATCCATAGGCACCGAATGGCGAGGTCCCTGCGGTGCCGATCCATTTGTTGCCACCCTGGTGGCGGCCTTCCTGATCCTTGAGACGCTCACGCAACGTCTCCATCAGTTTTTCAAAGCCGCCCATAGCCTCAATCTCGGCTTTTTCTTCGTCCGACAGGTGTTTCTCGGCCATTTTGGCCAGCCATTCGGCGGGGATATCGACAGCTTCGAGTACCTGATCAAAGCTGATCTCTTCCAGACCTTTGAAGCTGGCGGCAAAAGCTTGATCGAACTTGTCGATATTGCGCTCGTCCTTCACCATCGACACGCGAGCGAGGTAATAGAACGCCTCGACATCATAGGTCGCCAGACCCTTTTTCATGCCTTCCAGAAAAGTCAGATACTCGCGCAGTGATACGGGAATGCCAGCTTTGCGGAGGTTTTCGAAAAAGGGCAGAAACATGTGTTAACCCACCAAACGAACCAGGATCAGGGAAAGCACCAGACCTACAATGGCAAATGCGATGCCGTAACCGGCCGCATATTGGGCAATATCCGCGCCGCTGCCATTGCGTTTGCGAGCCTTCATCGCGCCAAGGATCGCCCCCAATAACGCCATTCCCAAAACTACGACCATGCGTTATCCGCCTCTGTTGTTGGTGGACGGACCTTCGGCAACTTCCTGCATCAGCGACCGGACCACGACTTTCGAGCCAAAGCCGTATCGCGCCCATGCCAGACTGTCCAGTCTGACGGTACGTGCCTGTTTCGGACGTCCGGCCTGATTGAGCGCTTCGGATTTCAACAGTAACAGAGTTGCCAATTGAGAGGCGTTTTCGGCCCGCGACATGACAGCAATAGCCTTGTCCAATTCGGGCAGGATCTCTGGTCCTTTTCCCTGCGAAAGCGCGAAGGCTGCGGTTTGCGTGGTCACATAAGCCTGATGGATTTCTGTTCCCGGTGCTGAGCGCAGAAATTGCATGGCAATTTCGTAGTGTCGGATCGCTTCTTGCGGATTGTCGAATTGCGCCATTCGGCCAAGAATATAATGCGGATATGCCCGCCGATGGTCGGTCCAGCCCTGTTCCTGCCCGATCTGAACCGCTCTTTCCGCGGCTTTCACCCGGTTGCGTGTGCTTGGCCTTGATCCAAGCGACTTTTGGACGGCGTTGATCCACTCGCGCGGGGTGTCCGAAACAGGTTGCGCGGGCAAGGTGTCGCCGCGCGGGTTCAGCCGGCTAAGGACGCCGGGCAGGACGACCTGGACTTGTTCGCGTGTCATGCCGCTGCGCAATTGGGGCGAATAAGCCGTGCGCAGGATCAGCATGTCAAAACCGGTCAGAATGGTGTGGATGTTGTCGTCGTTGAACACCGAATCCGGCAGGTGATACAGGTCATTCAGCGGCCCCAGAGCCTGTGCCAGTTCCTCGTGCAGGCAGTCGCGCTTTTCCTGCGGGCTCACGTCATAGGGAATGAAAATGCCCAGCCGTTCGCGGCTGCGCAGCGCGGTCCAACTGCTTTTCCGTTTGCGTCGGTCCTGTCGGTATTCCTCAAAGCTTGAGGCGTTGGGAACCACGAAACAGGCGGCTTGGGGCAGGATGCGCTGGATCTGCTCCTGGCTGACGGCCTCGATTGTTATGTTGGCCTGGCCATCCGTTATCTGGCGAATGTCGATCCCGGCCTCGCGTTGCAGGCGCGTCAACAACCGGGTCAGATCGCGCTGCATTGACGGAGTGGGCGATCCCGTAAGCCGAACGGTGACGGGACCCTCGAACCGGGTGAATACGGGCAGGGTGGCGCCGCCTTCGAGCGCGAAGTGCAAAGAAAGGAAATCGGCTGCAATATTAGCGTTCGACCGGGCGGGTGGTCTGGGTCGGGTTGACGTGAACGCTTTGGCGGGCGGCAGGTTTGCCTCGATCGCCTTAACGCGTGTTGGCGGTTCAGGGGTGGTGACCGCGGTGCATCCGGCAACGGCCAAGCCAAACAGAACCGCAGCGACCCTGATCATGGACGCTGATACCGGATAAAGGGCGTTTGCTTGCCAATCCGATCATAGAGCTTGCGCGCTGTGTGATTGAACTCTTGCGTCAGCCAATAGACAGAAGGCGCGCCTTGCCGGTCGGCCTTATCATACACCGCTTGAATCAACGCGCGGCCAACACCGGTTCCGCGCGCCTCGGGCCGGGCGAACAGGTCTTGCAGATAGCAAACGCTTTCCTCTTTCCACGCATGGCGGTGAAATAGGTAATGGGTCAGGCCAACAAGATGACCATCCGCTTCGGCCACGAAACAGGAAAAATCATTGGGATCATCCCCAAGCAGCCGTGCGAAGGTGCGGTCATATGTCTGCTCTGGCACGGTCGTTTCATAAAACGCCAGATAGTCGCGCCACATCTCGGCCCATTCGGCGCGGTCCTCGGGCTGCAGTGTCCGGATATTGAGAGTGTCAGACAAGCATTGGCTCCTATGTCGTCAGGCCGAACTGCCCGACGACGCCGGACGGTCTTTTGGCCAATGCTGACACCCGGCCCCCCGCATGGCAAGCGGGGATCACCAAGTGTTCAATATTCTCAGCGTTTGCTGCGCGCCATGAAGGCGAGGCGTTCAAATAGGTGAACATCCTGTTCGTTTTTCAGCAGCGCGCCGTGCAACTTGGGCAACGCATTAGCCACGTCGCGTTTGAGGTCCTCGGCGGTCAGGTCTTCGGCCAGCAACAGCTTGAGCCAGTCCAATACTTCCGAGGTCGACGGTTTTTTCTTCAACCCCTGCGTTTCACGGATTTCGTAAAACTGGGTCAGCGCTGTGGTCAGCAATGCATCTTTGATGCCCGGGTGGTGCACGTCGACGATCCGGCGCATGGTCGCCTCATCCGGAAAGCGGATGTAATGGAAGAAACAGCGCCGCAGGAACGCGTCGGGCAGTTCCTTTTCGTTGTTCGACGTGATGATCACAATCGGTCGGATTTTGGCTTTGATGGTGTCCCCGGTTTCGTAGACGTGGAACTCCATCTTATCGAGCTCTTGCAGCAGATCATTGGGAAATTCGATATCGGCCTTGTCGATCTCGTCGATCAGCAGCACGACTTTCTCATCAGCTTCAAAGGCCTGCCACAGTTTGCCCTTGCGGATATAGTTCGATACGTCATGCACGCGTTCGTCGCCCAACTGGCTGTCGCGCAGGCGGCTGACCGCGTCATATTCGTACAGGCCTTGCTGCGCGCGGGTGGTGGATTTCACGTTCCACTCAATCATCTTCAGCCCCAGCGCGCCTGCTACCTGTCTGGCCAGTTCGGTCTTGCCGGTTCCGGGTTCACCCTTAACCAGCAGGGGACGTTCCAGCGTAACGGCGGCATTCACCGCAATTGTCAGGTCATCGGTGGCAACATATTCAGCTGTACCTTGGAAACGTGCGGTCATGGGCCCCTCATTCAATATCGCGCGGCATGTGTCCTTGGGGTTATAGCGGGGTGAAAAATTTGACAAGACAGGTCGCTACGTCGCGCGGGGCGAAATTGATGTGCGACTCCAATGCCTTTGGTTGATTCGGGCGCTAACATAGGGCGCAACTATTTTGGGAACGCCCCAAAAAAGCCTGCCAATTTTCACAGAAAAACAAGGATTTGTTGTTTTAAGTCTCATATTTAGACGACCTGAAACAGCACGCAGCCGGGCTAAGTTTCCATAGTGACATTCCCCCCGCTGTCGGATAAACGCTCCGCAGAAGGGGATTGCCGCATGTCAGGTGAAGCAAAGGTGACCGGCGTTGCAGGCCACACCGAGGGAGCAAAAATGAAGCAGGAAGTATTTCTGCCAGAGGATTATCGTCCAGCCGAAGACGAACCATTCATGAACGACAAGCAGTTAGAGTATTTTCGTCGTAAGCTGCTGGATTGGAAAACTGAGCTTTTGGCAGGCAGCCGCGATACGATCGAAGGGCTGCAGGACAACACTCGCAACATTCCGGACGTCGCAGACCGCGCAAGCGAGGAAACTGATCGTGCGCTGGAACTGCGGACACGCGATCGCCAGCGCAAGCTGGTGGCCAAGATTGACTCGGCCCTGCGCCGGATCGACGAAGGCGAATACGGATATTGCGAGAAAACGGGCGACCCGATTTCGCTGAAGCGTCTGGATGCGCGCCCGATTGCGACCATGACGCTTGAGGCGCAGGAACGCCACGAGCGCCGCGAAAAGGTCCACCGCGACGATTGATCGCTGGAAAAATCAGAATTCTCAAACGCCGGGGTCTTTTGCTCCGGCGTTTTTGCTTTAAGCCAGTGATATGAATATCAACGGTCTGAAATTTGGCATCATCGGCGGTGGTATCGGTGGGATCGCCGCCGCTCTGGCGTTGCGGCAACGCGGCGCTCAGGTTGTGGTTTTTGAGCAGGCAACTGAATTGACCGAGGTTGGCGCCGGCTTGCAGATCAGCGCCAACGGAATGGTTGTGCTGCGTGCCCTGAACGTTGTGGGTGAAACACCCGAGGCGGGCCAGCGGTCCTACGGAACGGTGTTGCGCGACTACCGGGCAGGGCGGTCTGTTAGCGAGATACCGGCACCGGTCGCTGGACCTACCTATTACTACCATCGTGCTGACCTGGTGGAATTGTTGCACAAAGCAGCGCTTCGGGACGGTGTCGAGTTTCGACTGGGCGCACGAGTTGCGCAGGTGCGCAAACATCCCTCCGAAGTCGAGATTGTTCTGGAAGATGGTACAAACCTGCTCGTTGATTGTGCGATTGCCGCCGACGGTGGGCGAAGCACGATCCGGGTAGACATGAACGGGCCCGAAGCACCGAAATTCACCCATCAGGTGGCCTGGCGGGCGACGATTCCTTGGGCGCGTCGCGATCACAAACCCTGCGCCGTTCTGACGATGGGGCCGGGCCGGCATGTTGTCACGTATCCTCTGCGCGAACACACACTGATGAACGTCGTCGCGATCGAGGAACGATCCGATTGGCAGGAAGAAGGCTGGCGCCGACGAGGTGACCCCGAGGAACTGCGCGCACGATTTTCCGACTTTGGCGGCGTGGTAGGGGAAATTCTGGGGCAGGTACAGAAACCCCACATCTGGGCGTTGTTTCTGCGACCCGTCGCAGAACGCTGGCAGAACGGGCGCATTGCATTGTTAGGGGATGCGGCTCACCCGACACTCCCATTTATGGCGCAGGGTGCCTGTCTTGCGCTTGAAGATGCGTGGGTCCTGGCCCGATCTTTTGATGACCAATCCGGGATAGAGCAGGCGCTGTCCACCTATGAAACCCGCCGTCATCGAAGGGCGCAGAATGTGGTTTCTGCGGCCGGTGCCAATGCCCGAAATTTCCACCTGCGCGGTCCGATGCGGCTGGCCGCACAGGCGGCTCTGATGGCGGTCGGGCCACGATTGTCCCGGAAATACGACTGGATTTACAGCTACGACGCGACGGCCTGAGGTTTCACAGGTCCAAGTCGACCCAGACCGGGACATGGTCCGAGGGCTTTTCGTGCCCGCGTATCTCGGCATCAATCCTGCAATCGCGCAACAGATCGGCGGCCTGCGGCGTAAGCAGGAAATGGTCGATACGGATCCCGTCATTCCGGTTCCAGGCACCAGCTTGGTAGTCCCAGAAAGAATAGTGCTCAGGGCCTTGGGTGACGGCACGAAACGCTTCCGTGAACCCCAGATTCAGGATTTTGCGAAACGCCGCACGGCTTTCTGGCCGGAACAGAGCATCTTCGCGCCATGCATCTGGACGTTTGGCGTCTTCGGCCTGCGGGATGATGTTGTAGTCCCCGGCCATCAGCGCGGGCTCTTCGCTCGCCAGCAAATCGCGCGCGCGGTCATATAGCCGCTCCATCCAGGACAGCTTGTATTCGTATTTCGGACCCGGCACCGGGTTACCGTTCGGCAGGTACAGACCGCAGATCCGAAGGGCTTTTTTGCCAATGACGGTCGCCTCAATCCAGCGGGCCTGTTCGTCATCGTCGTCACCAGGAAGGCCCCGAGTCACATCTTCAAGTGGCAGCTTGGACAGGATCGCCACGCCGTTGAAGCTCTTTTGCCCGTGGGTTTCGACGTTGTAACCGCGCTCTTCAAACAGCTCGCGGGGAAAATTCTCGTCGATCGACTTGATCTCTTGCAGCAAAACGACGTCCGGCTGCGCGTCATCCAGCCAACGGGGCAGGGCTTCGGCTCGCGCTTTGATGCCGTTGATGTTGAACGTGGCGATTTTCATGCGCGATCCTCCGGCTGGCTGCCGGTTGATCTATCCCTCAACCGCGCGGGCAGGGCAAGGTCACATTGAAAATGAAGTGCCGCAGCCGCAGGAAGAGGTAGCGTTGGGATTCTCGATCACAAACCGCGCGCCGATCAGTTCCTGCGTGAAATCGATCACCGCGTTTTCCAAAAACGGCAACGAAATCGCGTCGACGATCACTTTCTGGCCTTTGCCTTCCAGCACAAGGTCGTCCTCTTTCGGTTCGTCCAGCGCGATTTCGTATTGAAATCCGGAACATCCGCCGCCTTCCACTGCGACGCGCAGGGCTTGTCCCTGATCGGCTGCACCGATCTCGGCGAGACGTTCAAAGGCGCGTTCTGTAACTGTGGGGGGCAGATTCATGCCAAACTCCAAAGGTTTATTTCCTTTACGCCTTACAATATAGAAAGTGCAAGGACAGGCGACAAGGACAAGGCCTTTGAACATAGCGGGTTTTGCCTCGAACCCAGGCCGCGCCAGGGGGCGGCTTGTGCCAGAGGAGGAAAGCAGTTTCCGGTCATGCTTTCAACGCGACAGGGACCGGATCATTCACGCCAGCGCGTTTCGGCGGCTTAAGCACAAGACACAAGTGTTTGTTGAGCACGAGGGCGACAGCTATCGCACGCGCCTGACCCATTCTATCGAAGTTGCACAGGTCGCGCGAACAATCGCCGGAGCTTTGGGCTTGAACGGCGAACTGACCGAGGCCGTGGCGTTGGCGCATGATCTGGGACACACACCGTTCGGACATACGGGCGAAGATGCCCTACATGCGCTCATGGAGCCTTACGGCGGATTTGACCACAACGCACAGGCCATTCGCATCGTCACGAAGCTGGAACGCCACTATGCCGAATTTGACGGATGCAACCTGACATGGGAGTGCCTAGAGGGGATCGCCAAGCATAACGGGCCGGTCACAGGTGATTTGCCGTGGGCGCTGGCCGAGTGCAACGCGGGTTTCGATCTTGAGCTTTACACTCATGCCAGTGCCGAAGCACAAGTTGCCGCCCTTTCGGATGACATAGCCTATAACAACCATGACCTGTTGGACGGGTTGAGGGCGGGTCTGTTCACGGATGATGAAATCGGGCAATTGCCTATCGTCGGTGACTGCTATGCCGAGGTGGATCGGAGATATCCGGGTTTGGATTCTTATCGGCGCCGGCATGAGGCGTTGCGCCGTGTTTTTGGCGTTATGGTTTCCGATGTAATTGTCACGTCGCGTGGGCTGATCACGAGTTCGGGCGCGGAGACCGTCGAGGAAATTCGCAATCTTGGTTATCCGGTGATCCAGTTCTCGGGTGGCTTATGGGCGCAACTCAGGGAAATCCGCGCCTTTTTGTTCAAGCAGATGTACCGCGCGCCCAGTGTCATGGATGTGCGCGCCGAGGTTGGTAAAGTTGTCGAAGATCTGTTTCCCATCTACATGAACGATCCGAAACAGATGCCCGCGCGCTGGCATGACGATATTGAGGCGGCCAGCGATGAAACAGAGCTGGCGCGGATTGTCTCGGACTATATTGCGGGAATGACCGACCGATTTGCCCTGCAGGATCATGCAAGGCTGGCTGGTGCCTGATCACTCTATCCCGATATAGGCGATAGCCCAGACCTGTTGGCCGGACTGCTCTTGTGCCAATTCTTCGTCATCAGTCGGGGGGAAGACAATCATGGTGGGGCCATAGCCACCAATACCCATCGGCGCACCGTCGGCGTGTGTCGCGACAATGGGTTGGTGCGCGGTGATGCTGTCCCAAGGAATTTCAGACTGATAGCCATCCATAGCCATTGGCTTGGCGGTTTTTCCTTCGGCCCCGGCCATGATCAACAGGTCCGACAGGCGTGGCCCGGAAAAGGCGATGTCGCTCTTATTGTCTTCCGGGCCGTAAGGAATAGTGATTTCAACCTGCTCCAGTCCGTCCAACATGGCCGCATCAAAGCCGGCGGCTCCGTCGTGCTGAACTTCCAAGTATCCCAGCAGACCGCCATCGTTTTCACCGCGGGCTGGCAGGTTGGTTTCCGTGACCGCTCCGCCAAGGGTCAAAAGTACATGGCCTTGCGGTTCAGGCATGTCGGCCCAAAGCGGCAGGGCAGAGGTCAGAACGAAGGCGATTGGCAGGGCAAGGCGCATAGGGGTTTCTCCGGCTTGAATTTCCACCGACGTTAGCGGAGTCTACTGCTAATCCAAGCCCAAACTGATCGCTTCCATTGACCTTGCCGCTTTGCGTGGTAAACCGCCGGGCAAGCAAAAGGACATCCGAAATGAACCTGTTTTCCGAGATCCGCGGCCTCGTGCTGGACGCGCTGGCACAGATGCAGTCCGAAGGCGCATTGCCCGAGGGGCTGAGTTTTGACAACGTGGCAGTCGAACCGCCGCGCGATGCGGCGCATGGCGACATGGCAACCAACGCCGCGATGGTGCTGGCGAAACCGGCCAAGATGAAGCCGCGCGACATCGCTGACGTGCTGGCCGGGAAGCTGGCGGCGGATGACCGGATCACCAGTGCCGAAGTGGCCGGGCCGGGCTTTTTGAACCTGCGGCTTGCGGCATCGGTGTGGCAGGGTGTGTTGGCAGCGGTGTTGAAACAGGGCACTGATTATGGCCGCTCGTCCATGGGACATGGCCAGAAAGTGAACGTGGAGTACGTGTCCGCGAACCCCACTGGGCCACTTCATGTGGGCCATACGCGTGGTGCCGTGTTCGGTGACGCTCTGGCGAGCCTGTTGGCGTATTCGGGCCATGATGTGACCCGTGAGTATTACATCAACGACGGCGGCGCGCAGGTGGATGTTCTGGCGCGGTCCGCATATGAGCGCTATCGTGAGGCCAACGGGCTGAGCCCCGAGATTGCCGAAGGTCTGTACCCCGGTGACTACCTGATCCCGATCGGTGAGGCGCTGAAAGAGAAATACGGCGACAGCCTGATCGACAAGCCGGAAAGCGACTGGCTGGAAGAACTGCGCGAGTTTTCGACCGACGCAATGATGGATCTGATCCGCGCCGACCTGAAGGCGCTGGGTGTCGAGATGGACGTGTTCTATTCCGAAAAATCGCTTTATGGCACCGGAAAGATCGAGGCTGCGCTTAAGTCCCTGACCGATAAGGGCTTGATCTACGAAGGCGTGCTGGAACCACCCAAAGGTAAAAAGCCCGAGGATTGGGAGCCGCGCGAGCAAACCCTGTTCAAATCGACCGAGCATGGTGATGACGTCGACCGCCCAGTTAAGAAGTCAGACGGCAGCTGGACCTATTTCGCCCCGGATATCGCCTATCACTATGACAAGGTGACCCGTGGTTTTGATGCGCTGATCGACGTGTTTGGTGCGGACCATGGCGGCTATGTCAAACGGATGAAGGCAGCTGTTTCGGCCCTGTCCGATGGCAAGGTGCCGTTGGATATCAAGCTGACGCAGCTGGTAAAGCTGTGGAAGAATGGCGAGCCGTTCAAGATGTCCAAGCGGGCAGGGAACTTTGTCACTCTGCGCGATGTGGTAGATCAGGTTGGCCCGGACGTGACCCGGTTCGTAATGCTAACCCGCAAGAACGACGCGCCGTTGGACTTTGATTTCGACAAGGTGTTGGAACAAAGCCGCGAGAATCCTGTGTTCTACGTGCAATACGCTCATGCCCGTGTCATGAGCGTGCTGCGCCGTGCCGCCGAGGCGGAAATCGCTACGGATGACGCGACCCTTAAGGGTGCTGATCTGGGCAAGATCGACCATGCCTCGGAACTGACGGTGGCCAAAAAGCTGGCCGAATGGCCGCGTCTGATCGAAATTGCTGCACGCACCAATGAACCGCATCGGGTGGCCTTTTACCTGTATGAGCTGGCTGGTGACTTCCACGCGCTATGGAATAAGGGCAACGATGAAACGCAACTGCGATTCATTCAGGATGGCGATGTTGCCACAAGCCAATCAAAAATCGCATTGGCCCGGGCCGTTTCTGTTGTGATTTCAGCGGGCTTGGGTATTCTTGGCGTCACTCCGGCGCAGGAGATGCGGTAACTAACACCGCCCGACGCGCCGGTACGAGGTAGGCAAGAAATGACCCGCGCGCCACTTTTTAAGGCGCAATCGGGCGGTGAGGCGGACATGGCAAGTTACGATTACTCGGGGCAGATGCGCCCTGAGGAGATGCATTACACGAATCAGCCACATCCTGAGGATGGGTATGAGTATCCCGACGACTCCTATGGCTATGAACAGGCTCCGCGAGGGGCAGGGCTGGGCCGTATCGTCAACGTCATGGGCGCAGTAGCGTCGTTGGCACTGGTCGCCGGAATCGGCGTCTGGGGTTTCAAACTGGTGATGCGCGACGTTAGTGGCGTGCCTGTTGTTCGCGCCATCGAAGGGCCAATGCGCATTCAGCCGGAAAACCCCGGCGGCACCCCGGCCGATCACCAGGGTCTGGCCGTCAATGCCGTGGCAGCCGTTGGAACGGCAGCGCCGCCAGCAGATCGCTTGATCCTTGCGCCGCGCCCGGTTTCGCTGACAGACGAAGATACGCCTGTTGAACCGCTGAAGCCGACGCAGGCTGTGCATGTCGTCGAAGAAGAGATCTCGGATCAAGAGGCCGCGCAGCTGCGCCAGAATACAGTCGATGCCCTGGTTGCCGAATTGGCCGGTGGGGCGGCGAAAGCGGATGACCCGGCAGAGCAGGGCGTGCAACTCGCCTCGTTGGCTCTGCCCGAGGAAGAGCCCGCCATTGATCCTGCTGATCTGGCCGCACAATTGCCGGACCCGGAACTGGCGGCACTGCCCGGTGTCCGCCGATCCCTGCGCCCGTCCACGCGCCCAGCCCGAGCGACGCCAAGCGGGATTTCATCCAACAGCAATACCGAAGCTGCGATCAACGCCGCTGTCAAAGCTGCGGTTGGGGTGGACGTGGATCCGAATACACTGTCCAAAGGCACGCGCATGGCCCAGCTGGGTGCGTATGAAAGCTCGGGTGTGGCTCGCGCGGAATGGGATCGCATGAATGGCCGATTTGGTGAGTATATGGATGGAAAACAACGTGTTATCCAGAAAACCTCAAGTGGCGGGCGGACATTCTATCGTCTGCGTGTTCTTGGGTTTGATGACCTGAGCGACTCGCGTCAGTTCTGTGCCGCTCTGGTCGCGCAAGGTGCAGACTGTATCCCGGTTGCCGTTCGGTGACATTCGGCGCTGCGATCACCGATGCCGAAGGGCTGCGCCTGACGTCAGAGGAAAAGAGACTATTCCAGCAGATGAACCCATTCGGGTTCATTCTGTTTGCGCGCAACATTGATACAGCTGAACAAGTCCGTGCCCTATGCGATGACTTTCGTGATGCCGTAGGGCGCAATTGCCCTATCACCATCGATCAGGAAGGTGGCCGTGTGCAGCGTCTGCGCGCGCCATTGGCACGCGAATGGATGCCGCCCCTGGATCATGCAGGCCGCGCAGGGGATCAGGCGGAACGCGCCATGTATCTGCGGTATCGACTGATCGCAAAAGAGCTATTCGAGCTTGGCATTGACAGCAACTGCGCCCCGATGGTCGATTTGGCGCGCGACGATACCCATGCGTTTTTGAAGAACCGCTGTTATGGCTCTGATCCCAAACGGGTTTCAGTTCTTGGGCGTGCGGTTGCCAAAGGCCATCTGGATGGGGGTGTTTTGCCGGTGCTCAAGCACATGCCGGGGCATGGATTGGCAACGCTGGACAGCCACCATGACCTGCCGCATGTGGACCTGACACAGGACCAGCTTGTGCAAGCGGATTTCGAACCGTTTCGGGCGCTGAACGATCTGCCGATGGGGATGACGGCGCATTTGGTTTACGACCGGATTGATCCGCAACCGGCCACGATTTCGCCTGCGATGATCGGCCTGATCCGCGATAAAATCAGTTTTGAAGGTCTGATCATGACCGACGATATCTCGATGAAAGCGCTGAGTGGCGCGCCCGAAGACATTGCGCGTCAGTCACTTGCCGCGGGGTGCGACGTGGTTCTGCACTGTAACGGAACGTTTGACGCGCGTGCCAAGGTGCTGGAAGCAGCCGGAGAAATGACCGCGCAAGCGCAAAAGCGCGCGGAAAGGGCGTTGTCGATGCGACAGAAGCCTGTGGAACTTGACATCCAAGCGGCCGAAGCGGAACTATCTGCCCTAATGGGCGGGCAGGTATATGAACGATAATCTCTTTAGCGAAGACCCGGCCTCGGTCGCGGATCGTCTTGCGGCAGAGGCGTTGATTGTTGATGTCGACGGGTTCGAAGGCCCGTTGGATGTATTGTTGACCCTGTCGCGAACCCAAAAGGTCGACCTGCGGAAAATCTCGGTACTGGCGCTGGCGCAACAGTATCTGTCTTTTGTGGAAAAGGCCCGTGCGCTGAGGATTGAACTGGCGGCGGATTATCTGGTCATGGCCGCCTGGCTGGCTTTCCTTAAATCCCGGCTTTTGTTGCCACCGGACCCGGATGACGATGGTCCTTCGGGCGAGGAACTGGCCGCACACCTGGCGTTCCAGTTGGAACGCCTGCAAGCCATGCGCGACTCTGCCGCGCGTCTGATGGCGCGTGACCAACTGGGGCGCGATTTCTTCAAACGCGGGCAGGGTGAGGACATTACCCGTATTCGCACCGTGACCTACTCTGCCACGCTGTTGGATCTGATGCAGGGATACGCCCGTATCCGAACACGCGACGAGTTCCGCCCCTTTGTTATGGACCGCGATTCAGTGTTCACAATGGAACAGGCGCTAGAGCGGATGCGCCCGCTGATCGGGTTTGCCGGGGCTTGGACGGATATGGAATCCTATCTGCCTGAGGGCTGGGACGCTGACCCAGTGCGTCGCCGCTCGGCCACTGCAGCGACCTTTGCGGCTTCGCTTGAGCTGGTGAAAGAAGGACATATGGAGATGAAGCAAACCGAGACGTTTGCACCGATCCATTTGCGCAAAAGGACTGACACACGTGACTGACGAACCGCAAGACGAAGGCACTGGCACCCTGTTCGAAGCGCCACCCTTGGCGGAACAGGAACGTATGGTTGAGGCCGTGCTTTTTGCCAGCTCCGAGCCGGTGACAATCGCCGATCTAGAGGCGCGGATGCCCCATGGCAGCGACGCGGCGCAAGCGGTTGAAATTCTGCAGAAACGGTACGAAGGCCGCGGTATCCGTGTCGTCCGTGTGGGCGAATCCTGGGCCATTCGCACCGCCCCTGATCTGGGCTTTCTGATGCAAAAGGAAACGGTCGAAACCCGCAAGCTGAGCCGCGCAGCCATCGAAACGCTGGCCATCGTCGCCTATCATCAGCCCTGTACGCGGGCTGAAATCGAAGAGATCCGGGGCGTCTCGGTTTCGCGCGGTACAATCGACCAACTGTTGGAAATGGAGTGGATCCGTTTGGGCCGTCGCCGGATGACGCCAGGCCGTCCGGTCACCTTTGTTGTGACGCCACAGTTTCTGGATCATTTCGGGTTGGAAAATGCCCGCGATCTTCCGGGGCTCAAGGAATTGCGGGCTGCCGGGTTGCTGGAAAACCGACCGCCTCCGGGCACGATTCCCTTGGGCGAGGGGCGTGATGACAGTGAAGATGAGGACCAGACCGAGCTGTTCGAGGAAGAGTGATAACTTGGCCCTTTTGTTGCCGTTGGAATCACCTATGTTGTGGCCAAGCTGAGGAGTTGAGCAATGAATATGAATCGCATCATCGACATGATCATCCGCCAGATCATGCGGCGGGTCGTCAACAAAGGCATCGACAAAGGTTTTGATGTGGCGGGCCGGATGGGGAAGCCGAAACAAAGATCGGCTGTGCCTCATGACTCGGGCGCAAATGACGATAGCAACCGTCAAGCCTAGCAGGTAAGCCCGGCGCAGCGCGTGGTCCGCATGTGCGCCGGTTCAAGAAATGTTAGCCAACAGCCTTGAAGTGTTTGGACAGTTTCAGCCCCTGTCCCTGATAGTTTGACGCGATACCCGCGCCATAAAGCTGTGTCGGCATTTCGGCCATCTTCTCATAGACCAGCCGTCCGACAACCTGCCCGTGTTCCAGAACAAAGGGGGCTTCGTGGCAGCGTACTTCCAACACGCCACGTGATCCCGCTCCGCCCGCCGCGGCGTGACCGAAACCGGGGTCGAAGAATCCGGCATAATGCACCCGGAATTCACCCACCATGGCCAGGTAGGGGGCCATTTCAGCCGCATACATGGGCGGGATGTGGACTGCTTCGCGGCTGACCAGGATATAGAATGCGCCGGGGTCCAGGATGATACGGCCATCGGTGGTGCGCACCTCTTCCCAGTATTCTTGCGGGTCGTAGTCGCCAATCCGGTCCAGATCGATCACACCGGTATGTGGCTTGGCCCGATAGCCAACCAGATCGGTGTCGGGTAATTGCAGGTCGACCGAGAATCCCAGCCCATCCTGAATGACTGCAGATCCGTCGACCAGTGGCGAGTCGTTGTGCAACGCGGTCAGTTCCGCATCGCTGAGCACTGCCTGACCCTGACGAAAACGAATCTGGTTCAGCCGCATGCCCGGTCTCACCAGAACCGAGAATGAGCGTGGACAGATCTCGGCAAAAAGCGGCCCGGTATAACCTGCTGGTACCCGGTCAAACTCGGTGCCACCATCGGTGATCGTGCGGGTCAGAAGATCCAATCGTCCGGTCGAGCTTTTGGCATTTGCCACCGCGCTGGTATCGGCGGGCAGGGCCAGTGATTCCATCAGCGGCACCAGATAGACGCAGCCTTTTTCCAGAACGGCTCCGCCGGTGATGTCGATGCGGTGCATCTCAAACTCGGCCAAACGATCCGCGACCGTGCGTCCTTCGCCGGACAGAAACGAGGCGCGGACCCGGTAAGCAACTGTACCTAAACGTAAATCAAGGCTGGCGGGTTGAATTTGCGCCGGGATAACCTCGGGGCTGGCGGTGATCTCACCGCGGCTGATCATCGCCTCGATCTGTTGGTTTGGGCATACACCTGTCATTCCGATCCCCTCTGTTGCCAGAGCGGGATCTGGCCAGTCTGCCATAAACGTCGGTGTGATTTGGTCGGGCTAGCAGGACTCGAACCTGCGACCTTCCGTCCCCCAGACGGACGCGCTACCAGGCTGCGCCATAGCCCGACGTTGAGGTGTTCATAAAGACTTTCCCGGCGGGGGCAAGAGGAAATCATCGCCTTTTTTCTTATCCTGCCGACCGGTTCTCAATTCGGTTGATGACAGCACGCAAGTCCTTGGCGATGGGTGCGATCCGACGCAGAAGATCGTCGTCAAAATCGGTCCGTTCCCACGCTTGTGTGGCGATGCCGCCCATCAGGGGGGCTTCATCCAGATACTCGGGCGCAGGCTGTGGTGGCTCTGCTTGTGGTTGCTGCGGGGCAGGCGTGGGCGTCTCGGCCTGAGGAGCTTGTTCCGCTGGTGCGGTCGCCCCGGCCACCGGTGCCGGGTCGCCTAGGTCCAGATCGATCTGGTCGCTGGGCGTGGCAGGCTTGGCGGAAAAGGGCACGACAACGGTATCATCTGCCGGCGCGCTTTCAGGCGCGGCGGGCTCATCCAGGCTGGGCGACAGCGAGGAAACATAGGCCACGCCTTGTTCACGCAGGATGCGTTGGACGCCTTTTATGGTGATCCCGTCCTCGTGCAGCAGCTTTTTGATACCACCCAAAAGGCGCATATCATTTGGCCGGTAATACCTGCGGCCACCCGCGCGTTTGACGGGTTTGACTTGGCTGAAACGGCTTTCCCAGAAGCGCAGGACATGAGCCTGAACGCCTAACCAGTCCGCAACTTCACTTATTGTGCGAAAGGCGTCGGGGGACTTGCTCATGACCGTTCCGTCCCGAATTTACTTGCGATTCCCTGCGGCGACGCGATCCTTCATCAGATGCGACGGGCGGAATGTCAGGACACGTCGAGGCTGAATTGGCACCTCTTCGCCGGTTTTGGGATTACGGCCGATGCGGGCGGTTTTGTCCCGAACACTGAACGTACCAAACGATGAAATCTTGACCTGTTCACCTTGGACCAGTGCGTCCGACATGTGGTTCAAGACGCTTTCGACAAGCTGCGCACTTTCATTACGTGAAAGGCCAACCTCGCGGAAAACAGCCTCGCTCAGATCCATTCGCGTCAGTGTTTTTTCGCCCATACCATTTCCCCTGTTGATATCAGAGAATATGGTGATGGCAAATTCGCTGTCAATATCAATGAATTGCACGAGGCTGTGTAAGCCGTTTTGCGCCGGTTACCAGCGCAGAACCACTGCGCCCCATGCCAAGCCGCCGCCGATAGCCTCGGTCACGATCAGATCGCCGGTCTTGATCTGGCCCCGTTGTTTGCCCACTGACAGGGCCAGGGGAATCGATGCGGCGGACGTGTTGCCGTGATCCTGAACCGTCACGACGACGTTTTCCATCGGCAGGCCCATTTTCTTGGCTGTGCCCTGAATGATGCGGATGTTGGCTTGATGCGGCACGATCCAATCGACGTCCGCGTTGGTCAGACCGGCACGCCCCAGAGCGGTTTCTGCGGTTTTCGCCAGCTTTTCAACCGCGTGGCGGAACACCTGATTGCCCTGCATTCTTAGATGCCCGGTCGATTGAGTCGACACGCCGCCGTCGACATAGAGCAAATCCTTGTAGCGCCCGTCAGAATTCAGGTCGGTCGACAGAATGCCGCGATCCTGCGCGGTTCCTTCGCTGTCCTGCAGCTCAAGAATCAACGCGCCGGCACCGTCGCCAAACAGCACGCAAGTGGACCGATCAGTCCAATCCATGATGCGCGAAAACGTCTCGGCGCCGATGACCAGCACACGTTTGGCCTGACCGGACACGATCAAAGCGTTGGCGTTGCTGAGGGCAAAGACAAAGCCTGCACAGACGGCCTGAACGTCAAACGCGAATCCATTGGTCATGCCCAGGCGCGCCTGGACCATCGTCGCGGCAGAGGGGAAAGTCAGGTCAGCCGTAGATGTCGCCAGGATGATGGCGTCGATATCCTCGGCCTTCAGGCCAGCATCGGCCAGGGCGGCCAAGGCAGCGTTGGTCGCCAGATCGGACGTGGTTTCACCATCAGCGGCAAAGTGGCGGCGTTCGATTCCCGAGCGAGCTTTGATCCACTCGTCCGACGTATCTAGCGTCTTTTCAAATTCGGAATTCGGAACGATGCGCTCTGGCAAATAGTGTCCGACACCTACAACAACTGAACGGCCTGCCATTTGGGGGTACTGCCTTTATTGTTATTCGCCCGCCTTTGGCGGTACGTGCGCGGCATCTTGTGCAAGCTGGGCTGTCGATGCAACCCGTGCCGCCAATTTTTCGGCGAAACCGGACTCGGCCAGGGTAAAGGCCAGTTTGATCGCTGCCGAAACTCCGGTGGCATCTGCGCCACCATGTGATTTGACCACGGTTCCGTTGAGGCCAAGAAACACACCGCCATTCACTTGGCGTGGGTCGATGCGTTTCTTCAACCGTTGCAGCGAGGTGATGGCCAGAACCGACGCGAGCCGGGACAGGGGGGAATATTTGAATGCCTCGCGCAGCAGGTCACCGATCAGGCTGGCCGTGCCTTCGCCGGTTTTGATTGCGACATTTCCGGTAAAGCCATCGGTAACAATGACATCCGCCTTGTCACCGGGAATGTCGCTGCCTTCCACGAAGCCTGCGAAGTCAAAATTCGCCTGCTCTGCGAATTCCGAGATCATCGCGTGGGCTTCTTTCAGTTCGGCCCGGCCTTTATGTTCTTCGGTGCCAACATTCAGCAAACCGATCCGGGGCCGATCCAGTGCCATGCCGTTGCGGGCATAAGACGCCCCCATCAGTGCATATTGCAGTAGATCCTTGGCGTCGGCCCGCACATCGGCGCCGACATCCAGCATCACGTTAAAGCCCTGAGGGTTGCGCGAGGGCCACAGAATCGCAATGGCCGGACGGTTCACGCCCGGCAATTTGCGCAAACGCATCATCGACAGCGCCATCAGTGCGCCGGTATTGCCACAGGAAACAGCCCCGTGGGCTTCGCCTTTGCGCACTGTTTCCAGCGTCGACCACATCGATGTCTGCTTGCCGCTGCGGACGACCTGACTAGGCTTGTCCTCCATCGTGACCACGTCGGGGCAATCACGAAAAACGACGCGTCCCTGCAGGACACGCCGTTTGGCGACAAGTTTGCGCAACTTTTGCTCGGGCCCGTGCAGAACGAAGGCGATATCGGGGTTCTTGTTTGCCGATTTGGCAATGCCCGCCACAACAGTCGCGGGCCCCGAATCTCCGCCCATAGCGTCAACCGAGATGGTAATCCGTCCGGCTTGCGTGGGCTGTTCCGTCATGCCTTGGCCTACGAGTTATGAGGCTTAGGCCGCGTCTTCGTCCAGGTCGATTTCGTCGGCCTGAGCGACGACTTCACGGTCATCATAATGGCCGCAGGACGCGCAGACGTGGTGCGGGCGCTTCAGTTCGCCACAGTTTGCGCATTCGTTCGGGTTTGCAGCAACCAGAGCGTCATGTGCGCGGCGATTGTTGCGGCGCGACTTGGAAACTTTGTTCTGTTGGACAGCCATGGTCTCAACCTTTGTCTATTAAGGGTCAGCAGATTCGCTGCTGGCCGGGTTTCATTCTTCGTTTTTCTAGTGGTTTGACGCGCGTTTAGGGGACGGGCCCCGCAATGTCCAACCCAAATTCCGTTGAGCGCGCGAAAATACTGCGATTCTCGGCATGTTCAAGCGATTTTTCTGGAGGCCTGCTATGACAGGAAATCAGACCTATGTCACTCGTCTTTTTTCAATGCATCGCGCAAATTCGCCAGTCCGGCAAACGGCTTTGCGTCTTCGTCCGTCATCACCTGCTTGCCCGGCTCAGTATAGCCGGCCTGTTCCAATTCTGCGCCGTCGTTACGTGGGTATTGGGGCAGGGCAAGCGACAGCGCCTCAATCATCACCAATGCGGGGTCAATTTCTGCGCCCAGTGCTTCGGTCTCATCGCCTTCGGGGATTTCGAATTCAGGCTCGTCGGGGTTTTGCCAGTCTTTCAGATAGACCCGTGATACAGGGATATCGATGCGCGTGGTTACGGGGTCAAGCGTCACGACACAGGGTTGAATCACCGTCGCCCCCAGTTTTCCGGTAAGAATCCAATCGTGTTTGCCTTGTGCCCTTACGTCACCCACAAAGCTGAGCTTGCGCAGGCCCAACAATCCCAGTTCGGTTTTGATCGCGTCCAGGCCCTTGCTATCGGGGCGCAGATCAAACGGTGTGGGTGCGTTTTGGGGCAGGTCGGCCACCCGCAGAGATGTATTAGTCGTCATTCGTGACCCTTTCGTGTGTTGAACCGGGGCTGCGGTTTATGTAATCGGATAGGGTCCGCAAGGTCCCAAGGCAAGAGGATGTAAATGTTGAAGGTTGTGAACAGGTTGAAACCGGCGTCCAAAAGGCTTGTCTTTGCGGCCTGTTTGGTTGCGGCTGGCGCTTGCACGCCAATCTTCAAGAATCACGGTTACGTCCCGCCGGCTGACCAACTGGCTGAGATCAAAGTGGGCGTCGACACCCGCGACAGCGTTGTTGAAACCATCGGAGCGCCCAGCTCTGCCGGGCTGGTGAAGGATTCAGGTTTTTACTATGTCCGCTCTCGCGTGCGCCATTACGGTCCTAAGCGCCCTGAAGTGGTGTCGCGCGAACTGGTTGCGATCAGCTTTGACCAGCGTGGCGTTGTGCGGAATATCGAACGTTTTGGTCTTGAGGATGGATATGTGGTGGTACTGGACCGCCGCGTGACCGAATCCAGCGTTCAGAACCGTGGCTTCCTGCGCCAGCTGCTGGGCAATATCGGCAACTTCAACCCTGCGAACATTCCGGGCGCGAATTAAGTCTGCGCCGCCTCTTGCGATGGTCACAGGACAGTCACATGTTCTGTGGTAGAACCGCTGCAACATGAAGCAGGTCAGCAACCGCGGAGGATGCGACCATGGCATTATTGCTGGGCAAGGGCAGATACCGGGCTCGTTTGGCGCAGTCCCCACAGGATGTCGAGGCGGCGCAGGAACTGCGTACGCTGGCATTTGGGACGGATCATACTGACCGGGATGAATTTGATACGGTCTGCGCGCATATCCTTGTTGAAGACTCGCGCTCCGATGGACGATTGGTGTGTTGTTTCAGAATGCTGACAATGGAGCACGGGGCCGAGGTTGACCGCAGTTATTCTGCCCAGTTCTATGACCTGTCTGCCCTCAAAGGGTTCGACGGCCGCATGGTCGAAATGGGCCGTTTCTGCATTCACCCGGAATGGACAGACCCGGATATCCTGCGGGTCGCCTGGGGTGCGATGACCAATTACGTGGACCAGAACAACGTCAAGATGTTGTTCGGCTGCTCATCCTTTGCAGGAACCGAAACTGTCGAGTATCTGGACGCCTTTGCCATGTTGAAGCAACGGCATCTGGCGCCAAAGCGTTGGTTGCCGCGGGTCAAGGCCCCCGATGTATTCAAGTTTGCCTCTCGCCTTCGGCGTAGGCCCGATGTGAAAAAGGCGATGTTGCGGATGCCTCCATTGTTGCGCACCTATTTGATGATGGGCGGCTGGGTCAGTGATCATGCGGTGGTGGATCGGCATATGAATACGCTGCATGTATTCACCGGGCTTGAGATCGGCGCGATTCCTCCGGCCCGTAAACGGTTGCTGCGCGCAGTGGTCCGGTAGTTTGAGTATTTTCGAAAAGGTGAAACAGGGGCGTTGACGCTTTGTGTCCACCGGTTTAGCTGGCGGCATGGCGAGAATTCCTTTGTTGCAGATGTCCGGCATATCCCTGACTTTCGGGGGCGATCCGGTGTTTTCGGGGCTGGACCTGGTGGTTCAGCCGGGCGACCGCGTCGCGTTGGTTGGGCGAAACGGGTCGGGAAAGTCGACCCTGATGAAAGTCATGGCCGGTCTGGTCGAGCCTGATCAGGGTGACATCGTGGTGCCGCCGGGAAAATGTGTTGGCTACATGGAGCAGGACCCCGGCATGGAAGGGTTCGCGACTTTGGGCGATTACGCGTCCAGCGAGTTGGAGCCGGGTGAGCTGTACAAGGTCGAACGCGCGGGCGAGGGGCTGAAGTTCGATCCCTCCCGCCCGATTGAAACCGCTTCGGGTGGCGAGCGTCGCAGGGCAGCATTGGCCAAGCTGATGGCCGAAGCGCCGGACCTGATGCTGCTGGACGAGCCGACGAACCATCTGGATATCGAAGCGATTGCCTGGCTGGAACGCGAACTGGGATCGACCCGCGCAGCCTTTGTTCTGATTTCACATGACCGTGCGTTTTTGCGCGCTTTGACCCGCGCGACGTTGTGGATCGACCGCGGCATGGTACGGCGGCAGGAGCAAGGGTTTGAGGCTTTTGAAACCTGGCGCGACAAGATTTGGGAAGAAGAAGATCAACAGCGTCACAAGCTGAATCGTCTGATCAAATCTGAAGCCAAATGGGCGGTCGAAGGTATCAGTGCACGGCGCAAGCGAAATCAAGGCCGGGTGCGGGCTTTGCAGGCCTTACGCGCTGAAAAGGCCGCGCAGATCAAACGTCAAGGATCAGCGGCAATGTCGCTGGAAGGCGGACCAAAGTCCGGGCGAAAAGTGATTGAAGCCAAGGGGTTGTCCAAGTCTTTTGGCGCGCAGCAGATCGTTCGGAACTTTGATCTGTTGGCACAACGTGGGGATCGCGTTGCCTTTGTCGGACCGAATGGTGTGGGAAAGACAACCCTGCTCAAAATGTTGCTGGGTCAGGAACAGCCCGACGAAGGAACAGTGACGCTGGGCACCAATCTTGAAATCGCGGTTTTCGACCAGGCTCGCGCGCAGCTGGATCCCGAAATGACCCTGTGGGATAGCCTGACAGGCGATCCCGAAATGCGGGTTTCCGGCAAAGCGGATCAGGTGATGGTCGGTGGCCAGCCAAAGCACGTGGTCGGATACCTCAAGGAATTCCTGTTTGATGATGCGCAGGCAAGAGCGGCCGTTAAGTCATTGTCAGGTGGCGAAAAAGCGCGTTTGCTGTTGGCGAAACTGATGGCCAAGTCCTCGAACCTTTTAGTGCTGGACGAACCGACCAACGATCTGGACGTTGAAACGCTGGACCTATTGCAGGAACTGCTCGACGACTATGACGGCACCGTCCTGCTGGTCAGCCACGATCGGGATTTTCTGGACCGGGTTGCCACCACAACGATTGCGATGGAGGGCAATGGCCGCGCGACCGTCTATGCGGGCGGATGGTCGGACTACATCGCGCAACGGGGTGACGTTGCCGAAAAGAAAGCTGAAAAAGCAAAGACTTCGAAGTCAAAGCAAAAGCAAGAAGCGCAGCCGAAATCCGGGCTATCTTTCTCGGAAAAGCATCGGCTTGAGAAGTTGCCTGCCGAGATTGCCCGCCTAGAGGCCGAAATCGGCAAGCTGGAAGAGCTTATGTCCGATCCCCAGCTGTTCACCCGTGAACCGGTCAAGTTCCAGAAGGCGACCGAGGCGCTGGTCGAACGGCAAGAGATACTGGCCGCCGCCGAAGAAGAGTGGTTGGTGCTTGAGGAAAAGGCCGAAGGCGCCTAGCGGCGCGTCAACGGTCGGGCAGGGTTGCCCACAACCGTTTCTCCGGCCGCGACGTCTTTAGTTACAACGCTGCCTGCGCCAATAATGGCGTTGTCGCCGATGGTGACGCCGGGCATCACGATGGCACCTCCGCCAACCCAGACGTTTCGGCCAATGGTCACCGGTATCCCGATTTCCAAACCTTGTGCGCGTTCTGCCGGGTCTTTGGCGTGCTGAGCACAGTATATCTGGGCATGCGGGCCGAACATCGTGTCATCTCCGATCCGAACCTGTGCGGTGTCCAGAACGACGCAGTCGGCGTTGAAATAGACCCGCGCGCCGAGGTGGATGTTAAGCCCGTAGGCGCAATGAAACGGAGCCTCGAGTAAGCAATCCGGCCCGACCCGAGCGAACAACGCCTGCAACTCGGGTGCTATGGCACCACGGGCATCAGGCGGGCAGGTGTTATGTGTGTGGACTGCGTGCCGGGCACAGGTGCGCAGCGCCTCAAGTTCCGAGTCCAGGCAGTTATACCACTGCCCGGACTGCATCTTTTCCCGCTCTGTCATGGGACAGGCTTAACGCATACGAAGGGCGCCGTCGATGCGGATGACTTCTCCGTTCAAGTAGCCCATCTCGACAATGAAACCGGCCAACCGCCCGTATTCGCCCGGATCGCCGAGGCGGGCAGGGTTAGGGACATCTGCCGCCAGTTGTTGTTGAACCTCTTCGGGCAGACCGGCCAGCATCGGCGTCATGAAAATCCCCGGAGCGATGGTCATCACGCGCACTCCAGTCGAGGCCAGATCGCGCGCCATTGGCAGCGTCATCCCCACGACACCGCCTTTCGAGGCTGCATAGGCCGCTTGTCCTTTTTGTCCGTCGAAGGCTGCGATTGAAGCAGTGTTGATGATCACCCCGCGCGCGCCGTCCGGTTCGGGATCATTCTTTGCCATCTCGGCAGCGGCCAGGCGCGAAACGTTGAACGTTCCCACAAGATTGATGTCGATCGTGCGCTGAAATGCGTCCAGGGGGTGGGGACCATCCTTGCCGACTGTCTTGATCCCATAGGCGATCCCGGCGCAGTTCACAGCGGCCGTGATGCGACCCATCTTGCCCTTTGCGTGCACGATTGCCGCCGCCACTGAGTTTTCATCTGTGACATCTGTCTGAGCGAAATGCCCGCCGATGTCTTCGGCAACCTTAGGGCCACGCTCTGCGTCGCGATCCAGGATTGTAACCTGTGCACCGTGTTCTGCGAAATGACGGGCGGTGGCCTCGCCCAGACCCGAAGCGCCACCTGTGATTATTGTGGCTGAATTTGAAAGTTGCATTCGGCGACCTCTCAAGATTTTGACAATTTTCCGCCTCATTTAACTTGGCGGCTTGGGTAGATGTTGTATATTCACGCCAAGAGATCGTCACAACTAGTGCCGTGATCATTGTAACGAGTTGTGGCGAGCCTTCATTAACGCATCTTTAGCGGGAACTTACCTGCGCTTCATTTGCGGCTCCCACAGTGTAACCGAAGACCCTGACGCACCTGGGTATTAAGGCGCAAGGAGCTAAGTGATGCGAATTAAACTGAAATCCACTGTTTCGGCATTGGTAGCCTCTCCATTCATAGGAGCTATGATCGTAACCTCTGCGTATGCTGCGACGGATGTATGCAACGCGAGAACTGCGCGGATAGCAGCCAACGCCGGCGACTATCAGACGCTGTGTGAATGTACGCACGTGACACCCAGTTTTTTGAAGCGGCTGCAAACACGGTCAGATTTCGAAGCAACACTAGCTTTCACTGGCGAACAATGCCCGGGTTTGGCCGTATTGTTGACAGATTTAGAGACAGCTTCAGTCCGCGAAAACTCGGCACGAGGTGGCGAAGATCGGGACAGCGATCAATTAGCACAAGCGGACCCAAGCCCGCGCGGTGAGTCTGGTTCTGGCGATACCAGCAGCGGTTCTACCGGAGGCAACAACAACGGTGGCGGAAGCAGTAGCCCAGGCGGCGGTGGCGGAAGCGACAGCCCAAGCGGTGGTGGCGGAAGCGACAGCCCAGGCGGCAACGATGGCGGCGGCAACGATGGCGGCGGCAACGATGGCGGCGGCAATGATGGCGGCGGCAATGATGGCGGCGGCAATGATGGCGGCGGCAATGACGGCGGCGGCAACGATGGCGGCGGCAAAGGTGGCGGCAAAGGCGGCGACGGTAAAGGTGGCGGCAAGGGCGGCGACGGTAAAGGTGGCGGCAAGGGCGGCGACGGTAAAGGTGGCGGCAAAGGCGGCGGCAAGGGCGGTGACGGCAAAGGCGGCGGCAAGGGCGGTGATGG
>NZ_JBXWQI010000009.1:0-161008 GCF_059612305.1 Ruegeria sp. CDSA033
GGCGACAGCTGCACCGTGACCATCGCGCACAGCCGCACCAAGGATCTGCCCGACGTGGTGCGCCGCGCCGATATCGTTGTGGCCGCCGTTGGCCGCCCCGAAATGGTGCCCGGCGACTGGATCAAGGAAGGGGCGACCGTCATCGACGTGGGCATCAACCGCATTGATGCGCCCGAAAAAGGTGAAGGCAAGAACAAACTGGTCGGCGACGTCGATTATGCCAGCGCCGCAGCACGCGCCGGCGCCATCACCCCGGTCCCCGGCGGCGTAGGCCCCATGACCATCGCCTGCCTGCTGGCCAACACACTCACCGCCGCCTGCCGCGCAAACAAACTCCCAGAACCAGAAGGCCTCACAGCCTGAGCATACCGTTGGGGCGCAAAAAATGCGCCTCAACGAAACCGGTAAATTGTCCAAGCGCCAAATTTGACCATGATGTCAACGGGCTAAAATTCCCCCCTTTAAGGTTTGAATGTCTGAATGGGGCGTGGTAGCCGGGATATCCCAGCCGTTTACAGTTTGTGAATGTTAGCTTTCCGGGGCTTTTGGCTGGGTCCCTGAAAGTGGTTTTTGATATGGTATGACTTCAAAGCTAAGACCCATCTTAAGCCTGTGCAGCCCACAACGTGTGGTGGCCGGAGCGTTTTTCCTTCCTATGCTGGCTTACGCTTTTCCGCCGTTCCAGATGTCTGATTTGCCGTTTGTCATAAGGTTCTTGTTTTGGTTCGGAGTGATGGGCATCGCTGTGACGTCGACCTGGATGGCACGAAGGCTGATCCGCGAAACCGGGACTGTTCTGAACCTGCCAGTGCGTGACCTGGCAATCGCCCTGTTTGTTTTGCTGTTGTTTATCCCGTCCCTTTGGTTGCTGGCCGTGGTTCTGTTTTCCATTGGGGGCCACTCCGCACCCGGCATCCCGCGGGTTATTGGGTATAGCGCCTTGTTTACCGCTGGCCTGGTTCTGACCAGTCGGGCGGAACCCAAAAGCGCTCCACCATCATCCCCGGCACCGCGGCTTGCGCGACGGTTGCCTGCGTCTTTTCAGGGACAGATTTATCGCCTGAGCTCGCGCAATCACTATGTGGATGTGGTCACATCATTGGGCACCTTTGCGATCCGGTTACGGCTCTCTGATGCGGTTGGGGAAATGGAGCCCTTGCGCGGGCATTGTGCGCACCGGTCCCATTGGATCGTGGATGACGCAGTCATAGGCACTGAGAAGGTGGCCGACAGAATCTATTTGAAGCTGGTGAACGGTGACTTGATACCTGTTAGCCGTAAGTACAAGCCGATGCTTGAGGACGACGGGTTGATATGATCTCAGCGTGGCATTGGGATGATTTGTGGATGAGGGCCGGTCAGGATGGCCATTGCCCGGTCGCTCATCAAGTCACTTAGAACTTTCTCGGAACTTCGCAGCCCGCCTGTATAGGTGCCATAGGCCGGTAGGATAAGCCTTGAATTATCCAGCAAAAAAACCGGGCGTGTGATCGTCCGACCGCGTGCCCTGATGCGGGTCTTGGGATGGTAGTGACCCGAGACTTCACCTTGCGCACCATGTTGGGCGATATGTCGGAAAACCAGCGGACCTACAGCGTATTCCACCAGATGTATTCCGCCCAGATCTAATGGACCTGGGTCGTGGTTTCCTTCGATCCAAATCCATTGCCGGCCTGCTTGCAGGGCCGTCAACGAAAGCTTCTCGGCGGTGCCCAACGCCGCCAAAGCATCCAAATCGTCAAAGCTGTCGCCCAGGCAAATGACAATTTGCGCGCCGGTTCTGTCGATGTCGGCTGCCAGCCGGGTCAGAGTGTCCTGACTGTCATAGGGCGGCAAAGAGGGACCACCGCGTCGCGCCATACGTTCCGATTTGCCAAGATGCAGATCGCTGACGCATAACAGGTTCCGGCTTGGCCACCACAACGCACCAGTTCCCAGAGCGCGCAGGTCTTGTTCAGCAAAGGAAAACGCCAACTCGTTCATGGTACGTTCTTTGCCTGTTTTGATCCTTGGCGCAAGCTGAATTACTTCGCGTCTAGTCCCGCAGCCTGTAGCAACCGGGCGCTTTCCTCGGCCAACAGGCGTTCTTCGGCGGCACCTTTGACCGGTACTTTGCCAACCTCCAGAAACAACGGCGCGGCGAGGGGAGAGACCCGATCCAGCCGAACCAGATCTATCCGGTCACCAATTCGTTCAATCATTGTCTCGATACGTCCAAAATCCACTAGTCCGCGCATTGCTTCCTCGCGGGTGATCTGCATCAGAAGGTGGTTGGGGTCATATTTCAGCAGCGTGTCGTAAAGAATATCCGAAGAAAACGTAGCCTGACGCCCGCTTTTGCGTTGCCCGCCTGTATTGCGCTCGATCAGGCCTGCAATGGTGGCTGAGGCGCGAAAGGTTCGTTTCATGACAGCGTTGCCCGCCAGCCATGTCTCAAGCCCGTCACGCAGTTCGTCCAGTTGGAACAGAGGGCTTGGGTCGGTCACAGCATCCAATCCCCAAATCAGCGTCGCATAGTCGGTGGCAACAAAACCAAGCGGCTCCAACCCGGTTTCCTCCATCCGTTTGGTCAATAAAAGCCCAAGGGTCTGTTGCGCATTGCGCCCAGCGAAGCCGTAAACACACAGGTGTTCACGACCGTCATTGGGAAAACTTTCGATCAGCAAGCGATCCCGTTGAGGCAATCGGGACATATCCCGCTGCAACGCTAACCATTCGGCCGTGTGAGCAGGTAGTTGTGGCCAGTCTGGCTGTGCGAACATGCGCAGGATACGGTCGCTGAGTTGGGTCGAGGTCGCGAACTTGGTGCCCGAGAACGTGGCGATTTTGGGTTTCTTGTCGGCCCGACGGCTGACTTCCACCACCATTTCGCGCAGCCCCTCGTACCGTACGATCTGTCCGCCGATCAGGAACGTATCTCCGGGCGTCAGAGAGGCTGCAAATGCCTCCTCGACCTCACCCAGCGGTTTGCCCCCGCGATTGCGCTTTAAGCGGACTTTCAGCGTGTCTGTGTCCTGTATTGTGCCCAGGTTCATGCGAATACGCTGTGCTGTCCGTGGGTCTCTTAGCTGCCATTTCCCGTCCGGCCGCTGCAACAGCCGCTGCCAGCGATCATAGGCGCGCAGCGCGTAGCCGCCGGTTGCACAAAAGTCCACACAAGCGTCGAATTCAGCGCGGTTGAGATCAGAATATGGCCCTGCTGCCGTCATTTCGGTGAACAGGGCTTCTGCATCGAACGGACCTGCCGCAGCGGCGATGAGCATATGCTGGCACAAGACGTCCCTTGGGCCCGGTCCGCGCGGTTCGCCATCCAGATCATGGGCCTTTGCCGCCTCCAACGCGGCGACGCACTCGACCACTTCAAACCGGTTCGCTGGCACTAATAGGGCTTTGGACGGGGCGTTGTAACGGTGGTTGGCACGACCAATGCGCTGAACCAGACGTTTGACGTTCTTGGGCGCGCCAATCTGGATCACCAGATCCACATCGCCCCAGTCGATGCCCAGATCCAGACTGCCGGTGCAAACAATGGCGCGTAGGTCACCGCGGACCATTGCAGCCTCGACCCGTTCGCGCTGTTGCCGATCCAGGCTGCCGTGGTGAATGCCAATGGGCAGCCCGTCATCATTAGCAAGCCAAATGTTGTGAAAGAATATTTCGGCCTGCGCGCGGGTGTTGTGAAAGATAAGCGTGGTTTTGTGTTGTTTGATCTGATCCAGCACCGCAGGGATCGAATAGGCCGCCCCTCCACCGGACCAGGGCGGCATCTCTTGCGTCTCAAGCATTTGGATATCGGGGTCGGGGCCGGGATCAGCCTGAATGATCTTGCAAGGATCGGGGTGGCGGGCCAAAAACTGCGCGATGGCATCGGGGTCTTCGACTGTGGCCGACAGGCCAACGCGTCGCAGGTCAGGGCACAAGCTCTGCAAACGGGCCAGCGCCAACATCAACTGATCGCCTCGTTTGCTTTCGGCCAAGGCGTGGATTTCGTCCACGATCACGCGTTGGACGCCTGCAAACATCCGCGGGGCGTCTTCGTACGACGTCAGTAAGGCCAGGCTTTCAGGCGTGGTCAGCAGGATGTGCGGAGGGTCCACGCGCTGACGTTTCTTTTGCGTGGCCGAGGTATCGCCTGTTCGGTCTTCGATGCGGATGGGCAGGCCAATATCGTCCGCCGGGCCGCGCAGGTTGCGGCGGATATCGGCGGCCAAAGCCTTGAGTGGGGAAACATAGAGAGTGTGCAGGCCGGGGCGATCATTTTCCGCCAGTTCGGCCAGTGTCGGCAGGAAACCGGCCATCGTTTTGCCACCGCCGGTCGGCGCAATGAGCAAAGTTGCCGGGTCCGCAGCCCGGTCAAACATCTCTTGCTGATGTGGATGGATGGACCAGCCTTTGGCGTCAAACCAATCCGTGATCCGGGGGGGAATCTGCGTCATGAACGCAGACTACCCGGCCCGTCCCGGAAATGGCACGGCGTTAATTTACGATTATCTCGTCTTTGACGAACATGTTGGCCCAGGCCCTGTCGATCAAGTCGGGGCTCATCTGATAGGGGATGCCCTCAAATTCGCAGATCGAGATCATCTGGTCGATCAGGAAGATCGGTTGATAGTTGGCATAGACGTTGTTGATGGTCGGGTATTTGACCTTAAGCAAATGCACCAGAGCGGATTCATCCAGCGGCATGCCGCGTTTCCGCGCCACCATTGCAAAGATTTTTAGGAAGTCTTCTTGAACGGGACCACCGATCTTGATCTTGAAGAAGATCCGGCGCAGGGCCGCTTGGTCGAATATCTCATTTGGGTGGAAGTTGGTCGAGAAGATAACCAGTGTGTCAAAAGGCACTTCGAACTTTTCGCCAGACTGCAGGCCAAGAATGTCCTTGTTCTCTTCCAAAGGAACAATCCAGCGGTTGATCAGCGCCTGTGGCGGTTCCTGCTGACGACCAAGGTCGTCCACGATGAAGATGCCTCCGGTTGATTTCAGCTGCAGTGGCGCCTGATAGGTACGTGCAGTCGGGTTGTAGACCAGATCCAGCATTGAAAGCGAAAGTTCACCACCCGTTACCACGGTCGGGCGTTCGCACTGAACATAGCGGGTGTCGAACCGCTTGCGGCGGCGCAGGCTGTTGGGGTCATCCGCCTCTTGCTCGATCGCTGTGTGGACGATCGGATCATAGACCGTGATGACCTGACCTGCATACTCGATGGCACGGGGAACATAGACGTTGTCCCCCAGCGCGTCGCGAATACCGTTCGAGATTGAGGATTTACCGTTACCCGGAGGGCCATACATCAAAATTGACCGGCCGGCGCTGACTGCGGGGCCCAGGTGGTCCAGTAGGCTGTCGGGCAGAACAAGATGTCCCATCGCACCAGTTAGCTGATCACGGGTCACCTGAATATTTCGGATTGACTGACGCTTGACCTGTTCCCGGTATACGTCCAGCGGAACCGGCATAGCGCCGAAGTATTCAGATTGGCTCAGCGCGTCCAGTGCACGGGCTTTGCCGGCATCGGTAAGCTGATAGCCCATCTCGTTGCCACTGTTGGCGTTTAGTGTGCCCGTCGCTTCGAGCAGTTTCTGTTCGCGTGCAATGTCTACAAGTTCTTGCGTGACGGCACCCGGCAAACAGATCGCTTCCGCGATTTCCGTGACCGTATCCACGTTCTTTCGGAATATCGTCTTAAGCAGAATGTCCCGCATCATCACGATGGGCAGTTTCATTTCGGCCATACCCTTGGGGGCAGGGGGGGCCATAACCGAGGTCGTCTGCATATTCATGAGCGTTGCCCGTCTATCCACTAATCACGCCAAAAGCCCCACACGGGCCACTTGCATAAAATCTTAACCTGATTTGTGTCAGCACCAAGGCACTGAAAAGGCGGACTGATGATAGTTTATGAGCCGGAAACAGTTCCGAAAATCAGATAGATCGCCAAGCTGGCCCCCAGTGGAAAACCCATCGGAAAATGCTTGCCCCGATCCCAGCTTTCCCAATCCGGGGCGATTGCCCTAAGGCGCGTGTGCTTAGCTAGCCTGTGCGTCACATATGCGCCAAGCATGGCACAAGTGGCGATCAGCGTCGCAAGCAGATAGTCACCAGCCCAGACAAAGGCCGAGGCGGCAGCCAGGAACTTGGCATCACCTGCCCCCATGACGCCAGCCGCATTGAACAGGATGCCAAAAAACAGAACGACCACGATGTGCAACAATTGCCATAGATAGGGCGGAAGTGTCAGGGTAATCGGCCCTACGCCTCCGGTCGTCCACTCGGTGGCCCAGGGTGGCAGCACAAATAATCCGACAATGGCAAAAACCACAGCCAGAGCAATCACGGCGTGATTTTTGATCAGCATGCTACGCAGATCGGTGAACGCCACGTAAAAGCAGATCGGCAACACAAACGGCAAAAACCACGCGGCTGCCGTCGCAGGGATATTCATGGATCAGGCCTCTTCAAGCGCGCGAAGCGATCGAACGGCTTCCTCATAATGCTGGGGATGGGTTGCGATGGCTTCGCGGAACAGGTTCTTAGCCGTTGTTATGTCGCCTTGTTTTATCGCAGAAATACCCATTGTATTCAGCAGCATGGCCCGCTCAACCTGCGTCAGAGGAACAACGGGCATATTATAGTTTCCCTGTGCGGCCCTGGCCAACACTAGGTTGTTCTTGGCGGTGAACAGCGATTTGTCCTGACGGATTGCTTCGGAAAACAATCTTTCGGCATCGGCGTAGTCACCGCGCGACAGCTTGGAGTAGCCCCAGTTGTTCATAACGCTGCCAGGGCGCGTGGTCAGACCGACGGCTGTTTCGTAAAAGTGATCCGCGCGTTTCCAGTCTTTGCTGGAGTCTGCGACGACAGCCTCAAGACGGTAACGTTGGAACGTTTCATAGGTTGGAGGAACGGAATCCAGCGTCGACTTGGCTGTTGACCAGTCACCTGCGCGGACCGAAGCGGCGGCGTATTCGACCCGGTCGACGTTGCTTGCGCCCTTCATCGAGGTCACTTTTTTCCACGCCGAAGCGGCCTCGGTCGTGCGTTTAGCGCGCGTAAGAGAAATCGCGAGGCCCCGTTGCAGGTCGATCCGGCCTGGGTTTTTTGCGGCGGCCCCTTTGAAATAGGTCACAGCCTCGTTTGGGTCAGCCGCGGTCAGAAGAACCTCGTTCAGGTTGGTTTCGTCAATGACGTTCACCTCCTGATAGGTGCGTTCGACCTTTTCTTCTTCGGTTTCTTTCTCGCAGGCGGACAGGACCATCCCGCAGATCACCATCGTCGGAATCAAGAATTGTTGGCGCATTTTTTGCGTCCCTTACTGCTCTTGCCAATGTTACGGGAGCTTGCGCAGCATGAATTGCCCGTCGCCTTGCTGCTCCAGTTTATATTCTTGTTTTTCCGGGTTAGTATTAACAGGATTTTCCATTTTTGCGAGTGCTAAGCGCAGATTGTCCAAAATTGCGTCACTTTCGCCATTGTCCAAAGCAAAGGCGCGCCTGAACATCTGCTCTGCCTCGGGGTATTCGGCCTTTTCCATCAGCACAACACCCAGATTATTCCACGCGATGGGCCAGTCGGGTTCATCCTCTATCGCGCGGCGCAGCAGTTCTTCTGCTTGCCCCAAACGCCTGAGACCCAGATTTGCGGTGCCCATCGAAGTCAGGAGTTCCGTTGTCATCCCCTGATCCAGCGCGGCGCGGGAAAAGGATGTCAGCGCCAATTCATATTCGCCCGATGCCATCAGTCGGTTTCCAACCGTAATCGGGTCAACAGCTTCGGCTTTGGCGTCAACGCCCGGAGCGTCCAGACCGTTTGAAAGGCTAGTTTCTGTACAAGAGGCCACCATGGCAAGAACCAAGGTGGCCTGAAACATGTGGCGTAACCTGAACCGGATACACCTGAAGTTAAATGTCATCGGGATGCTATCCCCCGCTTGCAAAGTCTGCGATGCCTTTTGCCGAGGGGCCGACCAGAATGACCAGCAACGGCGGCACCGTCAGCATCATTGTGGCAAGTGTCATTTTGGTTGGCAACTTATTCGCGGCTTCTTCGGCGCGCATCACCCGCTTGTCACGCATTTCACCGGCATAAACCCGCAGGGCTTCGGCGATTGATGTACCAAATGTGGCCGACTGGATCATAACAGTCACGAACGAGCTAACGTCCTGAACGCCGCAACGTGTGCCAAAGTCTCTGAGAACGCTGTCCCTGTCCTTACCTGCCTTCAATTCGTGCGCGACAACTTCGAACTCCAAGGCAATATCCGGGTATGAGACCTTCATCTCTGCTGCGACCCGAACGATTGCCTGATCCAGTGACTGACCCGCTTCTACGCACACCAGCATCAGGTCCAGAGTATCAGGAAACCCTGCGACGATGGCTTCTTCTCGCTCGGCTACGCGCCGCGTGATCCAATAGCGGGGGAGGAAATAGAATGCACATGCCGGGATCAAGACGCGGGTGGCCGTTTGGGTCGGTGTGAATTCCTGACCACCGGAAAAAACCGTGACTAACAGAACACCAATCGCCACACCGACCAAACCAAGAGCAAATTGGGCAAAGTGGAAAAAGCGGACTGCGTCCTTGGACTGATATCCCGCCTGGCGCAGCTTGAGTTCCATCGCGGAAAGCTCTTCCTGATTCTGCGGTTCCAGGAAGTTCGCGAATTTCTGAAGCTGCTCGTTGCGACTGGCTTGTCGCAGTTTGTCCTTGTTGCCTTTCTTGCTGTCCTTGGGTGCCGCATTTGAACGCTGCAGTTTCTTGAGAGGGTCCTCTGGCTGGTTCAGCATCAGTGGCAAAGCCACCAGGATCATAAACAACCCCAGAACACCGACTACGATAAGTGGTCCGAACGGCCCCAAATGCTCGGTCAGGACTGCATTGATTTGGGTCAGAAATTCCATACTCAAGCCCTCAGACTTTGATATTCGTAAGAATGCGCATGACGATCAGGTTCAGTGTCAGCATAATGCCAACAAAGAAACACATCGGAATGAACAACTCGTGGTCAACAACGTCGTCGTAGTAACCCGGATCTTTCACCAAAATGAACAGCAGGCAGAAAAGGGGGAAGCCAGACAGGAACTTGCCGGACCATTTGGCTTCGGCTGTGATCGCCTTAACGCGGCGGAACAGGCGGAACCGAGCACGAATAACCTGGGCCAGACCCGCCAAAATCTCGGCCAGGTTGCCACCGGCCTGTTGCTGGATGCCGACAGCGACAGACAAAAAACGCAGATCCTGCATTCCCAAACGTTCGGCCATGTCCTTCAGGGCGTCACCCACGTCACGACCATAGGCGCATTCGTCAGCAATCACGCCAAATTCCGTTCCAAGAGGATCCTGTACCTCATTCGCAACAATCTGAATTGTCGAGACAAATGGGTTGCCAACGCGAAGAGAGCGCACCATCAACTCAACGGCGTCGGGCAGTTGTTCTTCCATCAAACCCATGCGTTTCGAAGCTTTGTGATTCACCCAAGCATAGACACCACCGACGCCAATCCCGATCGAAAGCGCAATCCGCAAAACGATCTCGGTTCCTGTGCCGATGCTCAAGCCTACATAGGCAAATCCAGAAACCAGCATCATGATCATGATCAATTGGCGAGGTGAAAAGGCGATAGCAGCTTTTTGTGCCTTGTCGGCCAAAAGCGAATAGAGCGGGATGCTCTGGGATTTCATATGCTGCTGCATTTCCTTGCGCAGCTGTTCTAGAACCTGTTCGCGTCCGACGCCTTTTTCAAGCATATCCAGACGCCGGTTCACACGGCTGTTCAGGCTGATGGACTTGCCAAATGCCACAAGATAGATGCCCTCGACCAGGAGAAGAACTCCGACGAAGATCACAACATAGATAAGAGCCTCTACGGGCAGTTGCATATCCGGATCTCCTTAGACGGTCGTAGGTTCGTAGATGGATGACGGTAGATCAAAGCCCCACAGACGGAAGCGTTCGGAATAGTGGCTGCGCACTCCGGTCGCGGTGAAATGGCCAATGATCTTGTTGTCCGGCGTCAGACCAACGCGTTGAAACTTGAAAATTTCCTGCATCGAAATCACGTCACCTTCCATCCCTGTAATCTCGGTGATCGAGGTCATCCGACGCGAGCCGTCCTGCAAGCGGCTGGCCTGAACGATCAGGTTCACAGCTGATGAGATTTGGCTGCGGACCGCTTTGAGAGGCATCTCGATTCCGGCCATTGCGATCATGTTTTCGAGACGCGAAATCCCGTCACGGGCCGAGTTGGCGTGGATCGTGGTCATCGAACCGTCGTGGCCGGTGTTCATAGCCTGCAGCATGTCGATCACCTCGGCACCACGCGTCTCGCCCACGATGATGCGGTCAGGGCGCATACGAAGGGCGTTTTTTAGACAGTCACGCGGGCTGACTTCGCCTTTGCCTTCCACGTTAGGAGGGCGGCTTTCCATCCGGCCTACATGGGTCTGCTGCAGCTGAAGTTCCGCCGTATCCTCGATGGTCAGGATGCGTTCGGCGTCATCAATAAAGCTGGACAAAGCATTCAGCGTTGTCGTCTTACCCGAGCCTGTACCGCCCGAGACGATGATGTTCAGACGCGTAGAAACAGCTGCCTGCAAATAGGCGGCCATTTCCTCTGTAAAGGCACCGAAATTGACCAGATCATCAATGGCCAGCTTGTCTTTTTTGAACTTACGAATGGAAACCAGAGACCCGTCTACGGCGATAGGCGGCACCATTGCGTTGAAACGCGAACCGTCAGCCAGACGCGCGTCAACATAAGGGTTGGATTCATCGACACGACGACCCACGGCGGATACGATCTTGTCGATGATCCGCATCAGGTGCTTTTCGTCCTTGAATGTGATGTCGCTGATTTCAAGCTTGCCGTAACGCTCAACAAAAATCTGCTGAGGGCCGTTTACCAAGATATCGTTGACGCTGTCGTCTTGAAGAAGCGTCTCAAGGGGCCCCAGACCAGTGACTTCGTCATACAGTTCTTTGTTTAACTGTGACCGGTCTTCGCGGTTCAGAACGATATCACGGGATTCAAGGATTTCGCTCGAGATTGCGCTGATTTCCGCCCGAAGTTCAGATTCTCCGGCCTTTTCAAGTGCCGCAAGATTCAGGTTTTCCAACAGTTCCCGGTGCATCTCGATCTTGATTTCACCCAGGCGCTCTTTGCGCTTGCGATCCCGGTCCGAGCCGACTGGTTCAGCGGCCTTCTTTTGAATTGGACGGCGGGCGACGGCGCTGTCGGTGGATGCTTTTTTCGGAGCAGGCGTTTGTGCCGCAGCCTCGGGCGTTGGAGCAACCTCGACCGGCTGCGCTGCTGGCTGCTTCTTGTATCTTGAAAACACGGCGACTACCCCTCTGAAATACAGTTACGCGGCCTCGGCGCTGCTGCTGCCCAAACTGTGAAGCGATTTTGCAAGTTTTGCGATTTCCCGACGTAGCGGGTTTTTGGCGGCGGATTTGGCCAGCGGCAATCCGTGATCACCGCTTTGCATGACGGGTTTGCCACCATCCGGCAATTGCAGGTCAATTGAAATGCCCAGGCTTTCGCCCATGCGCTTGACCCGGCCTTTGCCATTCAAGTCAGTGAATTTTGGGGCACGGTTCAGAGCGAACCGAAGTTTGTTGAACGGCAGTTCCTCGGCCTGGAGGGCGCGTTTCAACCGCAACGCGTTCTGAGCGGATCGCATGTCCAGCTCGATCATGGCAAAATACACGTGCGCAGCCTGAAGAACCGTTTCCGACCAATGAACAAGGGTCGTCGGCATGTCGACGACCACGTAGTCGAATTTCCTGCGGGCTATTTCGATGACGCGCTCGATGTCTTCGGGGGTGATCAGGTCCAATGGAACCATATCAGACGGTGCAGTCAGGACCTCAAGCTTTTCCTCATAGGTTTGAAGGGCCTGCGAGAAAACATCGTCATCCATTGAAGTTGTGTCCGACAGCATCTCAAATACGGTTTCGCGTCGAGGAAGGTCCAGATATGTCGACACGCTGCCATATTGCAGATCCAGGTCGATGACGCACACAGAAGGTGCCTCTTTGTCTGACGCAGTTGCCAGCTCCCAGGCGAGATTGACCGCCATAGTCGTTGATCCCACGCCGCCTGCCAGCCCATGGACAACAAACAGCGCGCCTTCTTTCGAATCACCGTGAGCGACTGGAGCTGTTGTAACTGCCGTCGCTACTACCGGATCGGGTTTGTTCATGCGCTCGATGGCTTCCTGCAGCTCTCCTTCGGGAAGAGGGTAGGGGACAAACTCGTCCGCGCCCTTACGAAGCAACTGGTGCAGAGATGCAGGTGTTACGTCTTCGGCGATCAGAACGATCTTGATCTTTTTTTCTTTGGCCTGCGAGATGATCTCACCCATCAGGGAAAGGTTGTCTTCATCTTCTCCGTCAATGGCAAGCGCAACGAATTCAAGGCTTTCCGCCTCTGGTTGGCTGAAAAATGCCAAGGCTTCGGCAAAGCCAAGGTCGCCCCAACGTTCGCCCAAAATGGTTTCCATGTCCTCGATCAGAAGATCAAAGTTTTGGACGTCACGGCTGATCGTGCAGGCCAGAATGGCAGTTCCGTCATCATGCGTTTTGGCGCTTGTCATTCACACAATCCTCGTCGTCTGGGCCTGCTCGCTGCCCGAACGTGTCTGGTTCGGTTCAGTTCGCTGTTGCCCGGTCGCGGCCAATTCGGGCCGCACTTCACCTAATTGTTGAAAAGATGGCTTGGAACTTAGGCAAGAATTTGACGCAAAAGAACCAATTGTAGGGAAATGGGCGACGATGCCGCCCATTTCTTATAGATTATTCACCGCCGCTGCCGCCAGCATCTTCGCGCTGGATGTAGCTCGCTCTCGTGGCGCTATCGACGTATTCGCGATATATAATCTGGGCGTATTTGCCATCCAGCACCAGCGGGTTGCGATCCAAAAAGCCCGACACTTCCGTCACAGTACGTCTGTTGCGGCGATCTCGGTTCGGAGTGTCGATCAGAGGCCGCGTTTTCCCAAAGGAAACAACAGCTTCCAAGCGCGACCGTGAGATTCCTTGCTGCGTCAGGAATGCAACGGCTGCGTTTGCACGACGTTGCCCAAGCGACTGGTTATACCCGGTAGAGCCGACGGCATCAGTATGGCCGTAAACGCGGAACCGCACTTCGGGGAACTGCTTGATCCATGCCGCTTGCCGCAACAAGACCTGCTGCGCCTGAGCGTCCAGCTGAGAACTATTAAACGCAAAATTGATCTGGGTCGGTACTTCTGCAGCGAACCGCCGACCCAGGATTTGGGCGTATGTCAGTTCACCGTTCATGACCTGAACGTTGTTTAGGGTTGCGTTGCCAAAGGCGCCTTGGTCGATTTCGTATCCGGCCTCACGTGTACACGCGGCCACGGCAACCGACAGACCCAGTGTGATGATCCACTTCTGCATTGGTCCTATCCTCTCAATCATTCCAGGATGTAGCCGTATGAGCTGCCAAAGTCCTGTTTGGCGACTTCAGACGCGCCACCCGAACCAACGCGAGTGGTCCGCGCCGTTTTTCCATTCAGGAACAAGTCAAACTCGGTAGGCGGTTTGACGCGGTCTGTCGGCAGGGCCAGAGCTTCACCACGGGTGGGTGACACCAGATGTGCGGTGACGATGACGACAAGTTCAGTTTGTTGACGCTGATATTCCGCGCTGCGGAACAATGCACCCAGCACAGGGATGTCGCCGACCCATGGCACTTGGCTGTTCAGGTCCGCGAAGTTGTCCTGAATCAACCCTGCAATCGCAAAGCTCTCTCCGTCCCGCAATTCAACTGTCGTCTTTGTCTGACGGGCAATGAATGTCGGCACGTTGTTGCCTGCAATCGTAAAGTTGGAGTTCGGGTCAATAGTTGAGACCGATGTTCCCAACTCGAGGTTGATCAGATCACCATCCACTACGCGAGGCGTAAAGAGAACCTGTACACCGAAATTCCGATATTCGATTGCAATGTTGCCGTCGTCCGCAGGAACTGGAATTGGGACTTGGCCACCTGCCAGGAATTCGGCTTCCTGACCCGAAAGGGCTGACAAATTGGGCTCCGCAAGAGTGCGAGCAAGTCCCTTGGTTTCAAGCGCTTCCAACAACAAACGTACTTGCGTGGAACCTGCACCAAAGCCAAACAGGATCGCACCCGTGTTCGTCTGTTGGATGGGAATGTTGTTGTTCAGTGCGTTAGCCAACGCGCCAGCGTTGTTCAACGTGTTGAAGCCGCCCGTTGTGTCGCCGCCGCCAAAGCCCAACGATGCGGTCAGGCTCTTTGCAACGGATCGGTTCATTTCGGCAAAGCGAACTTTCAGCATGACCTGCTGAACGCCGCCAACGGACATCAGGTTCGACACCCGCTCGGGCGCGTAACGTTCTGCAAGTTCCAGAGCACGGGCCAATTTAGCCGAGCTGGAGATTGTGCCAGAAAGAACGATGCCGTCGTTGGCAGTACGCACTTCGATTGGCTCGCTCGGCAGAATCTGCCGCAATCTCTCTTTGAATTCGGACACATCCGGCGATACACGGACCCGAACATTGGCCAGCAAGTTGCCAGCCCCATCGAACAAAGTCAGCGTGGTCAGGCCAGGTGCCTTACCCAATACATAGATGGTACGATCAGAAAGCGACGAAATGTCAGCGATGCCTGCGTTGGCGATGCTGAGTTCCGCAAATGGTGTTTCGCTTTCAACGACAATTGCGCGGTTCATCGGAACGTCCAGCGTTTCCGCCGTACCGTTCTTAACCACGCGAAGTGTTTCAGCCTGGACAGCAGTGCTGGCCGAACTGATAACTAACGCCAACCCCAGAAGGGTTGCGTTGAACCAAGATATTATTTTCATGTGACCTGCCTCTCCGATCACGCCTCGTTTTAGGTCTAACGCCTTATGTGTGACAACCCTGCGCGAATTACGATTTTATTGCAATAATCAATGGTTTCTGGAATTTTCCTTATGTGGGTAATGCGCAACAATCGAAACGGAACAAGCCGCGCTGATGGCGCGGCTTGCGGCTTTAACGTTTTGATTTTACGCTAGTTTGTGCAGGGTGTTACTATTCCTGTATCGACGATCTCGCCGCCGCGGCGCGCTTTGACTGTGCAAACCCTTTTCTGGACTTTGACTGGTGCGGGTGCTGCTTCTTCGATTCCCAGCAGTTTTCTTTGGTCGACTTCAATCGCTGTTGCTATGGTCTCATCTTGGGCACCGACCAGCGCCAGTGACAACCGCCCGGTGTTCTGTGCCTGGGCGAGCGCGGCGACCTGTTCCGGGGTAATGGCAACCGTAACCGTCCTGGCAATAGTTGTGCCGGTTACGTCCGATCCTGCGGTCTGATCAATTGCGATCAGTTCGATGTTGGTCTGGATAAGACGTGTGATCTCTCCCTCGCCGCCAGTACCTCTTAGGGATCCGGTCCAGTAAACGTCGACGTTATCGCCTGGGCGCAGGAAGCCAGATACACCAGATGCAACATCTACGCTAATTGCGAAAGCGCGCATGCCTTTCTCAAGACGTGACGTCAGGCCAGCCGACTCGCCGGGTTGGGTAACTTTGACTTCCAAAAGGGCTTCGTCTTTTTCGATTGCACGAAGGATAAACCGGTCGCCTCTCCCATCTTCTGGAAACAAAATGGCCATGTCCGAAAAAGTCCCTTCGGGAATCGCGTCCTCAGGCCACTGCACGATGCGCACATCTTCCGGCGCAAGACGCTCCCCGTACTTCACGGCCCGGTTTAGGACCGTGACAGAGACTGTTGGAATGGTCTTAACATTTGCGAGCGCGTTTTGAGTTGCCAGTCTTTCCCGTTCAAGCTCCGCTTGAGTTTGACTGATGTAATCCCGCGCCATGTAGACGGCACCGCCGGCCAGGGCGACCCCGATAATCAGGACAAGTCCAAATACTAAACGCATTCGCGTCCCCTCGTATCATTCTATTCCAGTTTTTTCGCCATAGGCTCTACGACGAAGATCAACTTTGATTAAAGAGAGATTGTGTCGAAAAGGGGGACAATATTTGAAATTTTTTGCGTCCATTTGTTTTTTTGGACATTTAGGCAATTGCGACTTCACGAATCCGGAGCGTCGAAACGCACGGAAATTTCGTCCGCAACATCGATCCCACTAAGGGCTGCACCTGATCTGGCATCCAGGTCTCGGACCGGTTGATGAAATACAACGAAAACACCAGCGGCAATTCCCACGATTGCGGCTGTCAAAACAACCCAGTCAACCGTCACGGCCCCGTCTTCAAACTTGCTGAATACGCATATTCTTTTGAGCATATTGTTTCCAATTTTGGGCCATGAATGATTTCGGGGCCGGGTCAAACAACCCGGCCCCGAAAAAGAAAGTCAAAGTGACAATTTGTTTAGCCGCCGCTGGTTGAGCCGCCCGGGGTGACTGGGATGACGTCTGCTGTAGCTGTCGCCGCGCCTTGTAGGGCTGCGCCAACTTCGTTCGAAACTGCCTGAGTGCCGTTACCAATTTGGGTGTAGGCGACAGATGCCAAGCCAACGATTGCTGCGGTCAGAACGACCCAGTCTACTGTTACGGCGCCGTCTTCATCTTTGCGGAAGTTCTTGATGAACTTGATCATGTTACGTCCCTCCTAAAGGATCAAAAAAGTCAATTAAACCTCGGCGTCTATCAGAGCTTTCTCTCTCAGTCCGCTCCCGATCGTCTCGGTATGGCACTATGATTGACCGCTGTGCGTGGCAGGAATTGGGCCAAACCCTATTTTTTTTTGACGAAGTTTAACTTTTTGGTAGTTATTTTTCTAAGCTATTGAAAAAAAACAGTAAAAAATCGCATCTCGCAGAGGTTGCCCGTTCGCCCCGATGCAAATTTGCGGCAAATGAGGCGAATTTGCCCCATTTCACGTGGTTTTTCTGGCCTTACGGGCAGATTCGAGGTTCAAATCAACCAAAAGAAAAACATGAGGCAGGCAAATGAATCTCCGGCTCGCAATGACTTGCGCCGGTTTGGCGGCGTTGATGCTGTCTGGCCCTGTGCCAGTCGTGGCAAACGAGGTTGAGCCAAGAGGCGTCTACAAAAGGGTCAAGGCCCCTAAGCCCGGCACACGACCGCGCGTCACGGTCCAGATCACGCCCGATGAGCATGCGAAGACCCCGTCTGCCCCTAGTACAGGCGTAGAATTAGTCGAACCTGAAATCATTGCGCGCACGCGTGTCGTACCGCCAACTCTTCCCGGTGCGGGAAAAAAACCGGTTGGCTCATACAAGGCTTTCTGGGAAAGGGTGTCGCCGTCCTTGGCCGAGGCCGGGTCGGGACGACTGCATGATGCGATGAATGCGCTGGCTGCGATCAATGTCGCGGCACCCCGTTTACAGACCCTGCAAAACATCGCCCAAAGGCGCCGTGTGGATATTCTGCGCTCGACCGTTGGAACAAATGTTTCACCGGCATTGGTTCTGGCGGTAATTTCCGTTGAGTCCGCTGGGCGCACCGACGCTGTAAGCTCGGCCGGGGCACAGGGGTTGATGCAACTGATGCCTGCAACCGCCAAACGGTTTGGGGTTCAGGACAGTACGCAGCCGTCGCAAAACATCGCGGGCGGTGTGAAGTACCTGAACTGGCTGATGGAAGAATTCGGGAACGACCCGATCCTCGTCCTTGCGGGGTATAACGCCGGGGAAGGGGCCGTACGTAAGCACGAGGGTGTCCCACCTTACGCAGAGACCCGTGACTACATACCCAAGGTTCTTGCAGCGTTTCAGGTGGCGCGGGCGTTGTGTTCGACACCGCCTCAGTTGATTACGGATGGGTGTGTATTCCAATCGCTGAACTGAAAATGGCCCACCCGAAACGGTGGGCCTTTTCATTGGTGTGAATTAGTTGACGATGTTGGCTTCGGTCGCGGCGCGGATCTCGTCTTCGGTCACGCCTTCGGCGATCTCGATGATCTTCAGGCCGCCATCAACCACGTCCAGAACGCCAAGGTTGGTGATAATGCGATTCACCACCTTCTTGCCGGTCAGGGGCAGGGTGCACTTCTTCAGCAGCTTGGACTTGCCGTGCTTGTTGGTGTGATCCATCACGACGATCACGCGACGAACACCTGCAACCAGGTCCATCGCGCCACCCATGCCCTTCACCAGCACGCCCGGAATCATCCAGTTTGCCAGATCGCCTTCTTCATCGACCTCCATCGCGCCCAAAACGGCGGCCGCAATCTTACCGCCGCGGATCATGGCGAACGATGTGGCACTGTCGAAATAGGCGGTGCGGGACAGTTCCGTGATCGTCTGCTTGCCAGCGTTGATCAGATCCGGGTCTTCTTCGCCTTCAAAGGGGAAGGGGCCCATGCCAAGCATTCCGTTCTCGGATTGCAGGGTGATGTCCTTGTCGCCCACATAGTTTGCCACCAGCGTCGGAATACCGATGCCGAGGTTTACATACATGCCGTCTTCCAGCTCTTGCGCCGCACGTGCGGCCATCTGATTGCGATCCCAGGGCATTATGCTTCCTCCTTCTTACGGGTGGTGCGTTGTTCGATGCGCTTTTCATGCTGACCCTGAATGATGCGATGCACATAGATGCCGGGCAGGTGGATCATATCGGGGTCCAGCGAACCACGCGGCACGATTTCCTCGACCTCGGCGATGCAGATCTTGCCACAGGTCGCAGCAGGTACGTTAAAGTTGCGCGCGGTCTTGCGGAAGATCAGGTTGCCGGTGTCATCGGCTTTCCAGGCTTTGACGATGGCCAGATCGGCAAAGATGCCTTCTTCCAAGATGTAAGTCTCGCCATTGAAGTCTTTGTGCTCTTTGCCTTCGGCGATCACGGTGCCCACACCGGTTTTGGTGTAGAACCCGGGGATGCCTGCGCCACCTGCACGCATACGCTCGGCCAGAGTTCCTTGTGGGTTGAATTCCAGCTCCAGCTCTCCGGCCAGATATTGGCGCATGAACTCGGCGTTTTCACCGACGTAAGAGCTGATCATCTTTTTGACCTGCTTGGTCTGCAGCAGGATGCCGATACCGAAATCGTCGACGCCGGCGTTGTTCGAAGCAAACGTCAGATCTTGAGCGCCCGAGTTCTTGATCGCCTCAAGCAGCAGTTCGGGAATACCGCACAGGCCAAAACCGCCTGCCGCGATCATCATGCCGTCCGAAATCACTCCATCGAGTGCCTCGGTGGCATTGGCATAGACTTTCTTCATGGAAAACTCCCCCAATGACATGGTGATGGCGCAGGTTGTGCCGCCACGTCACGGGGAAGTCAATGAAACCAAGGGGTGGGTGGTATTTCTACCTAACCCCCTGTCAGGTGGCCGCCTTTTTGGTTGTTTTCTTAGCCGCAGCTTTCTTTTTAGGGGCCGCTTTTTTCTTGGTGCCCTTTTTGGCTGCGCGTTCGTTGACCAGTTCGATGGCCATTTCCTGTGTCACGTCCTCGGGCTTGATATCTTTGGGAATGGTCGCGTTGACCTTTTCCCATTTCACGTATGGCCCATAACGCCCATCCAGAACCTGCATCGCGCCGCCATCTGGATGCTCGCCCAATTCCTTCAACGCCTTGGCCGCTGCGCGACGGCCACGCCCGGGGTTGGCACGCTTTTCGGCCAGCAACTCGACAGCGCGGTTCATGCCGATCTCAAACACGTCGTTGGGGTCTTTGAGGTTGGCGTAGACCGGCTTGGCCTCATCTGCCGACTGATGCATCAGATATGGACCAAACCGCCCGAAATTCGAACTGATCATGCCACCATCTGGATGCTCACCAATCTGACGGGGTAAGGACAACAGCGTCAGCGCCTTGTCCAGATCAATGTCATCCTTGCTCCAGCCACGCGGCAGAGACGCACGCGGGGGTTTCTTGTTCTCGGGCGTCGGTTCGCCGCGCTGAACATAGGGGCCAAAGCGGCCGGACTTCAGCCAGATATCTTCCCCTGCATCTTCGCCCAGAAGACGTTCCTCGCCTTCGGCACCTTCGCCGGCGATGGGGCGGGTATAGGTGCATTCAGGATAGTTTCCACACCCAACGAACCCGCCGGTTCGCGATGTTTTCAGGTGCAATTGACCCATTCCGCATTTCGGACAGACACGCGGGTCCGAGCCGTCTTCACGCGGCGGATAAAGCTGCGGCGCCAGGGCTTCGTCGAGTTTGTCCAGAACCTCGGAGATCCGCAATTCGGACGTCTCGCCGATAGCAGCCGAGAAATCGCGCCAGAACTTGCTCAGCAACTCCTTGTAGTCACGCCCACCGGCGCTGACGTCGTCCAATTGTTCTTCCAGATTGGCGGTGAACTCATACCCCACGTACTGCCGGAAGAAGTTCAGCAGGAAGATCGTAACGATCCGGCCCTTCTCCTCTGGGATCAGCCGGTTCTTGTCTTTGCGCACATATTCCCGGTCCTGAATCGTGGTCACGATCGAGGCATAGGTCGACGGTCGCCCGATCCCCAGCTCTTCCATCCGCTTGACCAGCGTAGCCTCGGTGTAGCGCGGCGGCGGTTGAGTGTGGTGCTGCAGGGCCAGTACAGATTCGTTCTCGGACAGAATGGCCTCTTTCGCGGCTTTTTCAGTGCCCTCGCTGGTCGCTTTGGTGAACTGATCGCGCAGGGATGTTTTGGCAAACCGAGCTGGATCGCCCTGCATGATTTGCGGCAGGCGCTTTTCATCATCATCGGCCACGTCGTCGCGGCCTTCTTCATAAACGCGCATGAACCCGTCGAACAGAACAACCTGACCGGTGGCGCGCAGGCCGACCTGGCCGTCATCGCTGCCAATCTCGACCGTCGTGCGCTCCAGCCGGGCCGCAGCCATCTGGCAGGCAATGGTACGTTTCCAGATCAGGTCGTACAGCTTGCGCTGATCCTCATCTGTGACTTTCAGGGCCTTGGTATCGCGGGACATATCCGTCGGGCGGATACATTCGTGCGCTTCCTGGGCGTTCTTGGCCTTGTTTTTATAGATACGTGGGCTGTCCGGCACGTATTCTGCACCGTAACGGTCGGCGATCGTTTCGCGGGTGGCCGCCACGGCCTCGGGCGCCATGTCGATGCCGTCGGTCCGCATATATGTGATGTAGCCGGCCTCGTAGAGGCGTTGAGCAACCTGCATCGCGTGACGCGCGCCCATTCCGAACTTGCGGCTTGCTTCCTGCTGCAAGGTAGAGGTCATGAAGGGCGCACTGGGGTTGCGCGCGGCGGGCTTGGCCTCGACCGAAGTAACGCTCAGCGCGCGGCTGGTGATGGCCTGCACCGCCAGTTCGGCCTGCGTGGCGTTGGCCAGATCATGTTTGTCCAGTTTCTTACCGGCCAGCGTGACCAGGCGTGCCTCATAAGTCTGGCCGCGCGGTGTTTCGAACACAGCCTTCACAGACCAATATTCAACCGGCTTGAATGCTTCTATCTCCATTTCGCGCTCGACGATCAGGCGCAGACAGACTGACTGAACGCGACCGGCAGACTTCGCGCCGGGCAGCTTGCGCCACAGAACCGGTGACAAGTTGAAACCCACAAGATAGTCCAGCGCGCGGCGGGCCAGATAGGCCTCGACCAAAGGCATGTCGACTTGGCGCGGGTTCTGCATCGCCTCGGTCACCGCATCCTTCGTGATCGCGTTGAAGGTCACGCGGCTGACGGGCGTGTCTTTCTTGATCGAGCGGCGCTTGGTCAGGGCTTCTTGCAGGTGCCAGCTGATGGCCTCACCCTCACGATCAGGGTCAGTCGCGAGAATCAGAGCGTTGTCTTCTTTCAGCGCATCGGCGATGGCTTTGACATGTTTGCGGCTGTCGTTGCCGACCTCCCATTTCATCTCAAATTCATGCTCGGTATCGACGGATCCGTCCTTGGGCGGCAGGTCCCGGACATGGCCATACGAGGCCAGCACCGTGTAGTCGGGGCCAAGATATTTGTTGATTGTTTTGGCCTTGGCAGGGGATTCTACAACAACTACAGGCATTTAAGGGGAAACCTCGCTCGACGGAATTGGCGCCTTCTATGATCGTGCAAGATGTGGAGGGCAAGGGCGAATTGTCAATGCGTTCCTTTGAACACAGGAATTATGTGGTAATTTCAACCACGTAACCTGTGCATAAAAAGGACTTGGGCAGAAACCAGGCCTCAGCGATGAAGATTATGCTGACAGCGACAGGAGGCCGCCGGGCTGCCGCTGGATCTGTCCCTCGAGTTCCAGATCAATCAATGCGGGCCCGATTTCTTCGGCCGTTGCGGCAATGTCGCGGATCAACTGATCTTCGGCAATTGGCGAGGGGCCCAATCGCGACAGGATTTCACGATGTAACGCGGCCCCTGCGATCACCGGTTTGGCTACAACGTCGGGCACGGCGGGGGTCTCGATCTGACCTGTAAGTGCCCGTTTCGGAAGCGCCTCAATGACGTCTTCGGCGGCTCGCACCAATATCGCGCCGTCCCGGATCAGCATGTTGCACCCGGCAGCGCGTGCATCGAAAGGGTGCCCGGGTACGGCCAGAACCTCGCGCCCCTGATCCAAGGCGTCCCGCGCAGTAATCAGACTGCCGGATTTTGCGGCAGCTTCGACGACGACAACCGCCTGCGCCAGACCTGATATAATCCTGTTTCTGCGCGGGAAGTGCCGGGCCTGCGGTGTGACGCCCATAGGCTGTTCGGAGACACGCAATCCGGTTTGGCCAATCTTTTCCGCCAAAACAGTGTTTTCGGTGGGGTAGACGACATCCACGCCGCCTGCCATCACTGCGACGGTGCCCGTTTCAAGCGCAGCCATATGTGCCGCTGTATCAATGCCGCGTGCCAGGCCGGACGCAACGACATAGCCTTGCTTGCCGAGATCTGTGGCAAGCCCCCGCGCCATCCGCGCCCCCAGGGACGAACAATTCCGCGCGCCGACCAGTGCAATCGACCGGCGCTGCAGCAGAGAATTATCTCCAATCGCCCAAAGCATCGGCGGGGCGTCGGATAGATCGTTCAAGGCATCTGGATAATCGGCGGAGCCAAGGCACAAAAGGTGCGCGTTCGCGGCTTTTGCGGCCTTGAGTTCCGCCTCAATCACGCCGGGGGGGCAAACTTCATACCCATCAATTCCGGCAGCGCGTGCCATTTCCGGCAGCGCGGCCAGCGCGTTCTGCGCCGAGCCATGTTCCCGCAGCAACCGACGAAACGTCGCCGGACCAACCTTGCGAGAGCGCAACAGACGAAGCCAGGAAAACCGATCCTCTTCCGTGGTGGGTGGGAGTGTGGGGTGATAGGAAGAATGCTGCTCTTCGGTCATCCGATGCTCCGCCTGATTGCAGAACTGGTTTACGATTGCCGGGGTTAACAGCTTGTGAATCTCTTCAAATTATCCGGATAATTTTCGGCGCTTATAATTCAGAGTTATCTAGTGCGTTGAAATGTATGAGATAAAAATAACTACCTTCAACGCGGTCGCCTGACAGGATGTTAAGGCGCAGGCGGACTGAAAGCGCAGTGTTAACCCTGCGCTCTCGATTGCCCGCCAAGCGATTCCCGGTTATGCGGCCGATCCGCCGACCGTCAGGCCATCCATCAGAACGGTAGGCTGGCCAACGCCGACCGGCACCCACTGGCCGTCTTTGCCACAGGTGCCCATGCCCGGATCCAGCGCCATGTCGTTGCCCAATCCCCGTATGCGTTTAAGGGCGGATGGGCCATCGCCGATCAGGGTCGCGCCTTTGACGGGTGCCCCGATCTTACCGTTTTCCACGCGGTACGCCTCGGTGCACGAAAACACGAATTTGCCGTTGGTGATATCCACCTGACCGCCGCCGAAACCAACGGCCCAGATACCGTCCTTGATGTCCGCAACCAAAGAGGCCGGATCGGCGCTGCCCCCCAGCATCACCGTGTTCGTCATCCGCGGCATGGGTTTGTGCGCATAGCTTTGCCGCCGCCCGTTTCCGGTGGGGGCCACGCCCATCAGGCGCGCGTTCTGACGATCCTGCATATAGCCGGTCAGGACGCCATCTTCGATTAGAACCGTGCGCGAACTGGGTGTGCCTTCGTCGTCCAAAGAGATCGAGCCGCGACGATCCGGTATCGTGCCGTCATCAACAACGGTCACGCCTTTGGATGCGATCTGCTGTCCCATCAAACCGGCAAAGGCCGAGCTTCCCTTGCGGTTGAAATCCCCCTCCAAACCGTGTCCGATTGCTTCGTGCAACAGGATGCCCGGCCAACCGGGGCCAAGCGCGACCTCCATCACGCCGGCAGGGGCCGGGATCGCGTCGAGATTGACCAAGGCGATCCGCAACGCCTCGCGCGCTTTGTCCTGCCAATCCGACGGATCGATCAGGCCGTCGAGCCCAACGCGCCCGCCACCCCCGGCCGAGCCACTTTCGCGGCGACCGTTCTGTTCGACGATGACCGAGATATTGAGGCGGGTCATTGGCCGCACGTCTCGCATCAGTACGCCGTCCGGGCGCAAAATCTCGACTTCTTGCACGGCTGCGGCGATTGTCGCGCTAACCTGCACGACGCGGGGATCCATGTCGCGGGCATAGGTGTCGATCTCGCGCAGCGTTTCGATCTTGACCGGGAAATCAGCGGATTCAATCGGGTCTTCGTCCGTATAAAGGCGGGTATTGGTGGCGCGGGGACCGTCGGCCAGCGTGCCGCCACCGTCGCCAACAGCCAGGCGCGCGGTCTCGGCTGCCCGCTTCAGCGCCGGAATTGAGACGTCGGTGGAATGCGCATACCCAGCAACTTCGCCCTGCACCGCCCGCAGGCCAAACCCTTCGGATGCGTCATAAGATGCTGTCTTCAAGCGCCCGTCGTCAAAGACCAAAGCCTCGGATTTTCGCCGTTCGACAAACAGCTCTCCGTCTTCTGCCCCACAGGTGGCGGATCGCAAAACCGCAAGCGCCTCGTCATGCGGAATAGCGCTATCAAATGGGCGAAACGGGTCGTTGGACATCTGTTGGGACCTTCCGAGTTTGATCCAGATCAAAAATAGCGTCTGTTTGACGCAAGCATTTTGCTTTATCTACCCGACGGAATATGGTTTTTAACGCGGCCAAAGACAACGGGAGAGGTGCGACTGATTCACACCTTTTCGCCAGAGAAGCAAAGATCAGACGATCAGGACAGAAAATGAAGAATGCTTTGATGCTTTCGGGGTTGATGACAGCCCTCTCCAGCCTTCCCGCAATGGCTCAGGAGCTTGAGATTATTGGTAAGCCGGTTGATGGCGGCCTTGGGTTCCAGCCCGCGGCCACCAGTCTGGCCTCGGGGATTCACCGGCTGGATGATATGATTCTGGTGATCATCACCGCGATCTGCCTGTTTGTTGCGGGTCTGCTGATCTACTGCATCATTCGCTACAATTCGCGTAACAACCCTGAACCGGCGCGATTCTCGCACTACACCCCGGTTGAGATCGCCTGGACCCTTGGCCCGATCCTGATTCTGGTCTTTATCGGTGCCTTCTCGCTGCCGGTTCTGTTCAATCAGCAGGAAATCCCCGAAGGCGACATCACCATCAAAGTCGTTGGGAACCAGTGGTACTGGACCTACGAATACGTTGATCACGATTTCGCCTTTGACAGCTATCTGCTGGGCCACCCGGCCACACTGGACGAAGGCGCACGCCCGGCCGATGCTGACGTAACCCCATTTGTTCTGAACGATGCGATGCGTGCCAAACTGGCGGATGCGGGCTACAGCGATGACGAATGGCTGCTGGCCACCGATACCGCCGTTGTCGTTCCGGTTGGCAAGGTCATCGTCATGCAGGTTACCGCTTCGGACGTGATCCATTCGTGGACCATCCCGTCCTTTGGCGTAAAGCAGGACGGTGTTCCAGGTCGACTGGCCGAGCTGTGGTTCGAAGCCGAGAAAGAAGGCATCTATTTCGGTCAATGTTCCGAACTGTGCGGCAAGGACCACGCTTACATGCCAATCACCGTCAAAGTGGTCAGCGAAGAAGCATATGAGCAGTGGCTGCAAGGCGCACTGGAAGAATATGCAGGTCAACCGGCAACCTATCAGGTTGCATCGAAGTGATGACCCGCGCGAGCTAAACGCTCGCGCCAAGAGTAACGCAGGCTGCGCGTTTTTCGCGCAGCTTTCGCCCCAGAAGGACCGGAAATGAGCGACGCAAGCATCAATGCCAGCACAGTGAGCGCCCAATCCCACGCGGATGAGGCCAGCTTTGGTGATTTCTTTGCCTTGCTGAAGCCGCGCGTGATGTCGCTGGTCGTGTTCACCGCTTTGGTCGGCCTTCTTGCGGCACCGGTTCCTGTTCATCCATTCGTGGGCTTTTGCGCCATCCTGTTCATCGCCATTGGCGGCGGCGCATCCGGCGCTTTGAACATGTGGTGGGACGCCGATATCGACCGCGTGATGAAGCGGACCAAAGGCCGCCCGATCCCCTCCGGCAAAGTCCAGGAGGGTGAGGCGATGGCAATCGGGCTGGCCCTGTCGGGGCTGTCCGTTATTATGCTGGGTCTGGCGACCAACTGGTTTGCTGGCGCTTTCCTGGCCTTCACGATCTTTTTCTACGTTGTCGTCTATACGATGTGGCTGAAACGCTCGACGCCGCAGAACATCGTGATCGGCGGCGCGGCCGGGGCATTCCCGCCGGTCATCGGCTGGGTTGCCGCAACGGGGTCTATGTCCATCGAGCCGTGGCTGATGTTTGCCCTGACCTTCATGTGGACCCCACCGCATTTCTGGGCGCTGGCGCTGTTCATGCGCTCGGATTACGACGATGCGGGTGTTCCGATGCTGACCGTCACGCATGGTCGTCGCGCCACGCGCTGGCACATTCTGGTATATACCGGGCTGCTGGCCATACTGGCTGTTGGAACCGCATTCTCGGGCATTGGCGGTCCGATCTACCTGACTGTCGCGGTGGTGTTGAACGCGCTGTTCCTGCGCGGAGCGTGGCAGATTTCGCGCCGCAACGAGGATGATTCCGAGGCCGACAATTTCAAGGTCGAACGCGCGTTCTTCAAGCTGTCGCTGCTGTATCTGTTCCTGCATTTCGGTGCTATCCTGGTCGAAGCACTACTGAAACCCTATGGGTTAGGAGGTTGGTCATGAGCCTGCGTAAGAGCCACGAACTGCACCAACGCCGGTTCAGTCGTAACCTAGGGGTCGGTCTGACGCTGGCTGCCTTTATCGTGATCATCTTCGGCCTGACGATCGTCAAGGTTTCGGGCACGGATTTCAGTCTGGCAACGCAAGAAGTTCAGTACTGATGGCGTTGACGGGTCCCCAGAAAACTGTTGCGCAGACCGTTGGCGTGGTTGTCCTCATGGGCAGCCTGGCCTGGGCTTCTGTTCCGTTTTATGACTGGTTCTGCCGTGTCACCGGTTTTGGTGGAACCACTGGCGTGGCCGCGACTGCACCCGAAGACATTCTGGACCGCAAGGTTACCATCCGCTTTGACGCCTCGAAGGCGAAAGACATGGCATGGGAATTCAAGCCGGTCGCGCGCGAGATGGAAGTGCGCATTGGCGAAACCGGACTGGCCTTTTACGAGGCCTACAACCCGACCGACCGCCCCATTGCCGGGCAGGCGTCCTACAACGTGACACCGTATTCGGCCGGCGGGTTCTTTCAGAAAATCGCCTGTTTCTGCTTTGAAGAGCAGGTGCTGCAACCCGGTGAACGTGTTGAGATGCCGGTCACCTTTTTCGTCGACCCTGAAATGGTCGAGGATCTTGAAGCTAAGTATGTTCATACGATTACACTGTCGTATACATTCTACGAAATTGACCTGCCCGAGGGCGTTGCCGCCCTTGAGGCGCAGGCTGATATAACAACGAACTAACGCCTGTAGGTGAGGGACGCTGATGGCACACGCAAAAAACCATGATTATCACATTCTGGCCCCGTCGATCTGGCCTCTGATCGGCGCGATCGGCGGCTTTGTGATGCTGTTCGGAGCCGTCCTGTGGATGCACGGGGTTACCTCGTGGATGTTCTGGGCCGGTCTGGTGGCCGTTCTTTACACCATGTTCGCATGGTGGTCCGAGGTTGTGGTCGAAAGCCGCCAGGGCGATCACACACCGGTTGTCCGCATCGGCCTGCGCTATGGCTTCATCCTATTCGTAATGTCCGAGGTGATGTTCTTCTTTGCCTGGTTCTGGTCGTTCTTCAAACATCGCATGTACCCGATGTACGACTATGCCGGTACCGAATACATCCAGCCTGACATTCATGCGGTTGACCCGTTCCACCTGCCGCTGATCAACACCCTGGTCCTGCTGCTGTCGGGCTGTGCAATCACCTGGGCGCACCACGCGTTGGTGCATGGCAATGATCGAAAGGCGCTGGTGCAAGGGCTGGCCATCGGCATCGCTCTGGGCGTCGCATTCACCGGTCTGCAGGCATTTGAATACTATGAGCTGCTGGCGCATGAGGGCTGGAAATTCGGCGGTGATCAGTTCTATTCGAACTTCTTCATGGCAACCGGCTTTCATGGGTTCCACGTTCTTATCGGTACCATCTTCCTGTCGGTATGCTTAATCCGGGCGCTTAAGGGTGACTTCACGCCTGAGAAACACGTCGGGTTTGAGGCGGCTGCCTGGTACTGGCACTTCGTTGACGTTGTCTGGCTGTTCCTGTTCTTCGCAGTATACATCTGGGGCCAAGCGCCACTGATGTAGCGCCAGACGGGCGAACAAATTGCAAAAGCCGCCCTTTCGGGGCGGCTTTTTCTCTATTCTGGGCGCAAGATTGCGCCCCATACAATTGCAAGGTTGCCTTTCTGCGGCTGCAGCCCTTAACAAGACGCCGGCTCTTGCAGAGCCTTCGAACAACACAACCTGGTCCTGACATGCGCCGCATTCTCTTTCTGATGATCTTTGGCATTGCCGGTCTGGCGGTCCTTGTGTCGCTGGGTGTCTGGCAAATGCAGCGGTTGGCGTGGAAACAAGGCGTTTTAGCCGAAATCGAAAATCGGATTTCAGCCGATCCGGTTGATTTGCCTGACACCGTGTCGCGGGATGCTGACAAGTATCTGCCGGTTACGATTACAGGCGAGATGGAGCCGGGCGAGATCCACGTTCTTGTCTCGGTCAAACAGGTTGGGGCGGGCTATCGCATCATCCAGTCTTTCAGCACAAATGACCGGACAATTCTTGTGGACCGGGGCTTTGTTCCTGTGACCGCGAAGCACGATCAAAGGCTGAACGGCCCGATGGTGATCACTGGAAATCTGCACTGGCCGGACGAAATTGACGGCTACACGCCTGAGCCGGATATTGACGACAATATATGGTTTGCCCGTGATGTTCCGAACCTGGCCGCCGCACTTGGGGCTGAGCCAGTACTGCTAATCGCGCGGTCGCAAACCGACCCCAACATCACACCCTTGCCTGTTTCGGTGACGGGTATCCCGAATGATCACTTGCAATATGCAATAACATGGTTTGGCCTGGCTTTGGTCTGGGCCGCGATGACCGGATATTTTCTGTGGCGCAGCCGCGCCCCTTCTGAGAGTGACGCGACATGAAATACATCTCGACCCGCGGGCAGGCGCCCGAACTGACGTTTGAAGAGGCGATGCTGACCGGATTGGCTCGTGACGGTGGTCTGTACCTGCCTGCCGAGATCCCGGTGATGACGCAGGATGAGATCGCGGCACTGGCCGGACTGCCGTTTGAGGAAATCGCGTTCCGGGTGATGTGGCCCTATGTCAGCGGATCTTTCGGTGAGAGTGAGTTCAAAGAGATCATCGGCCGCGCCTACGAAGGCTTCGGCCATGACGCCCGCGCGCCATTAAAGCAGTTGAACGAAAACCACTTCCTGTTGGAGCTGTTCCACGGGCCGACCTTGGCCTTCAAAGACTTCGCCATGCAGCTGATCGGTCAACTGTTTCAGGTGGCGCTGAAGCGCCGTGGCGACCGTGTGACCATCGTTGGCGCGACCAGCGGTGACACAGGATCGGCTGCGATTGAAGCGTTCCGGGGGCTCGACGCCGTGGACGTGTTCATCCTGTTCCCGCATGGCCGAGTTTCGGAAGTGCAGCGTCGGCAGATGACGACACCTGCGGACCGCAACGTGCATGCGTTGGCGGTGGACGGCGATTTTGACGATTGTCAGGCCGCGCTAAAGGACATGTTCAACGATTTCGACTTCCGCGACGGCGTGAAGCTGGCTGGCGTGAATTCGATCAACTTTGCCCGTGTTCTGGCGCAGATTGTCTACTACTTCTCCGCTGCTGTCAGCCTCGGCGCACCGCATCGCAAGGTCAGCTTTACGGTGCCGACCGGCAATTTCGGTGACATCTTCGCGGGCTACCTTGCCAAGCGCATGGGCCTGCCAATTGATCGTCTGGTTGTCGCAACCAACCAGAACGACATTCTGCATCGTTGCCTGTCGGGCGAGGGGTACTTCAAGGGCGACACCATCCCCTCGATCAGCCCGTCGATGGATATTCAGGTCAGTTCGAACTTTGAGCGTGCGCTATACTATGCTTATGGTGAGGATGGCGGGGCTGTCGCGCAGTTGATGGATGAATTGAAGAACGGCGGCTTCAATGTCAGCCAGGGCGCAATGGAAGCGCTGCGCGAGAGCTTTGACTCGGACCGTGTCTCTGAAGAAGAGACGCTGGCGACAATCAAGTCCACTCTGACCCATAGTGCGGAACTGGTTTGCCCGCATACCGCCGTGGGCATCAAGGTTGCAGAAGAACATCGCGCGGCTGACGTTCCGATGATCACACTGGCCACCGCGCACCCTGCAAAATTCCCGGCAGCGGTCGAGAAGGCAAGCGGCGCGCATCCGCCTCTTCCATCCCGCATGTCTGATCTATATGAACGTCCGGAACGGGTGACCCGCATCGCCAACGATCTGGGCACTCTCGAGGATCATATCAGAAGGCATATCGCTGAGTGACTGTCAGACAAGACCAACTGAAGAACGGATTTCGTATCGTCAGTGAACATATGCCGGGGTTGCAATCGGCGGCCATCGGCATCTGGGTGACCGCCGGTGGGCGGCACGAGCGGATTGAACAGAACGGTATTGCGCATTTCTTGGAGCATATGGCTTTTAAGGGAACCAAGCGCCGTTCAGCTTTGCAAATCGCCGAGGCGATTGAGGACGTGGGCGGGTATATCAACGCCTACACGTCGCGCGAGGTGACGGCTTATTACGCGCGTGTTCTCAAAGACGATGTGGCGCTGGCGATGGATGTCATCGGTGACATTGTTCTGAACCCGATCTTCGACCCGCGTGAGATCGAAGTTGAACGCGGTGTGATCCTACAGGAAATCGGTCAGGCTTATGACACGCCCGACGATGTGATCTTTGACTGGTTGCAAGAGCAGAGCTATCACGATCAACCGCTGGGTCGAACCATTCTGGGCCCGACCGAACGTGTCAGCGCGTTTTCCCGAGAGGATCTCTCCGGTTTCGTCGCCGAGCATTACGGGCCTGAGCAGATGATCCTTTCTGCTGCTGGTGCCGTTGATCATGATGCGCTGATGAAAACGGCTGAGGCGTTGTTTGGCCATCTTAAACCCTGCAAGGGGCTGATCCCGGAAACCGCCCGTTTCACTGGCGGCGAAGCGCGGCAGGAGAAAGAGCTGGAGCAGGCGCATTTCGCACTGGCGCTGGAAAGCCCCGGCTATCGCGACGATGCGATCTATACCGCACAGATTTATTCGACTGCGCTGGGCGGAGGCATGTCCTCTCGCCTGTTCCAGGAAGTGCGCGAAACACGCGGGTTGTGCTACACGATCTTTGCGCAGACCGGAGCTTATGCCGATACCGGCACGACGACGATTTACGCCGGAACGTCGGCGGATCAGGTGGCAGAGCTGGCCAGCATAACGATTGATGAGATGAAGCGCGCCGCCGAAGACATGAGCGCCGAAGAGGTTGCCCGCGCCCGCGCGCAGATGAAAGCCGGTATGCTGATGGGGCTGGAAAGCCCGTCGAACCGGGCGGAACGTCTGGCGCGTTTGGTGCAGATCTGGGACCGGGTTCCCTCGCTTGAGGATGCTGTGGCCAAGATCGACGCCGTCACCACCGAAGATGTGCGTGCATTCGCCGAACAGATGGCAGTGCAGGCCCCTGCTGCGCTGGCGCTTTACGGTCCTGTCTCGGGCGCACCCACGCTGGCGCAATTGCAGGAGAGGCGTGCGGCGTGATGCTGTTGGGCAGACGCAAGCTGAAACTTGAAACCGAGCGCCTGAGCTTGCGCCCGCCCGCGCATTCCGACTTTAACGACTGGGCGGCGCTACGGCGCGCGTCACAGGAATACCTAACCCCGTGGGAGCCGATCTGGGCCAAGGATCACCTGAGCCGTAAATCCTTTACCAACAGGGTTTATTGGGCGCAGCGCTCCGTGGCCGGTGGAACGGCGATCCCACTGTTTTTGTTCCGCCGCACGGATGACGTGCTGTTGGGGGCAATCACGCTGGACAATGTCCGCCGCGGCCCGGCGCAGGCAGGGACACTGGGATATTGGACGGGCCAGTCTTTTGCCCGTCAGGGCTATATGCGCGAAGCCATCGGTGCAGTCGTTCATCACGCCTTTACCCGGTTGGATCTCAGCCGGATTGAGGCGGCGTGCCTGCCGGAAAACAAACCATCGCGCGGGTTGCTGGAAAGCTCGGGTTTCAAATACGAGGGCGTAGCGCAGTCGTACCTGCAGATCAACGGGCGGTGGCGGACGCATGTGCTGTATGCCAGTTTGCGGTCGGACCGGCGCGGAAAGACGGACGCAGGGTAGGCGCCGTTGCGGTGTCATTGGGGGGCTCTGCCCCCGCCGCGGCAAGCCGCGTCTTCCCCGGGATATTTTTAGCCAGATGAACAAGGGGCATGACTTAGCGAGCGCTTGCGCTACAATCCGGACATGCGGTGGATTGTTGTAGGGCTGATGATGATTGCAGGCGGGGCTGTGGCGCAGGAGCGGCGGCCGAGCCATTGCATTGCCATAGCGGATGCCGCACCGGGGATAGAATACATTCACAAAGCAGCCTGGCAGGATCCGGTGCCGGAGTTTTCGGTTCGGATCAGCTATATTGCTCATGCGTCGTTTATGATCCAGACGCAGGGCGGGTTGAACGCAGTGACGGACTTCACCGGTTTCATCGGCAGCGCGGATCTGATCCCGGACGTGGTGACGATGAACCATGCCCACGGCACCCATTGGACCGCCCATCCGGATCCTGCCATCCCAAATGTGTTGCCGGGGTGGGGCGAGTTCGGGCAGGGGATCGAACACTATCTTGATCTGGGAGAGATGCTGATACGCAATGTCTCGACCGATATCCGATCCTCTTATGGCGGTGTGGAAGAGCGCGGAAATTCGATCTTTGTGTTTGAGGTTGAAGGGTTGTGCATAGGCCATCTAGGTCATCTGCACCACGTGCCATCGGATGAACAATTTGCCGCCCTGGGGCGTTTGGATGTTGTGATGGCTGCGGTGGATGGTGGAACGACGATGCCGCTGCCGGAAATGATCACGGTTTTGAAGCGGCTGAAAAGCTCTGTCATCATTCCAATGCACTGGTTTTCCAGTTTCTCACTGGACCGATTTCTGGTCGATATTCGCAACGACTTCCCCGTTGAGCGCAAAGGCGTTTCCGAGATCACCGTGTCTCTGCGCACGTTACCTGATCGCCCGACCGTTGTTGTGCTTGAGCCTCAATACCTCATTGAGCTGGAATAGGGCTTGTGGGGATGCGGCGGCTTGGGCAAGGAAAGGGTATGAAACTAAACCCTGCCGATGACAATTTTGCTCAATCAATCCGCACTGCGCTGGGCGATGATATTCTGCACCCTGTCGAGGAACGATACCTGGAAGAGCCGCGCCGCAGGTTCGCAGGCCGTGTCGGCGTTCTGGCGCTGCCGAAGTCGGTAGAACAGGTTTCGACGCTCGTTCGGCTCGCCTCGGATGCTTCGGTTCCTGTCGTGCCTTATGGCGGCGGCACCGGATTGGTCGGCGGGCAGGTGATGACCGACGGCCCGGCTCCGTTGCTTGTTTCGCTGGAGCGGATGTCAGCCATCCGGGCGGTTTATCCGACCGAGAACATTCTGATCGCCGAGGCCGGTGCCATTCTGGCCGATGTTCAGGCCGCTGCGGAAGAATCTGATCGATTGTTCCCGTTGGCATTGGCAGCGCAAGGGTCTTGCCGGATCGGTGGAAATCTCGCGACGAATGCGGGTGGGGTCAATGTATTGCGCTATGGCAATGCGCGTGACCTGTGTCTTGGGTTGGAAGCAGTTCTTCCGAATGGTGAAATTTGGCACGGCCTCAGCCGATTGCGCAAGGACAACACTGGGTACGATCTGCGTAACCTTCTGATCGGGGCGGAAGGCACGCTGGGGATCATCACTGCCGCGTCGTTGAAGCTGTACCCGCGTCCGGCCGAGACCGGCACCGCGATATTCCAGGTGGCCTCTCCGGATGCTGCCATTGAATTGCTGGCGCTGGCACGCGATCAGGTGGGCGAGGGGGCCAGCACCTTTGAGCTGATCCACAAGCAAGGCCTGCAATTCCTGTCCGAGGTTTTGCCCGATATCCGCCAGCCCTTTGACGTCCAGCCCGAATGGATGGTGCTTATTGAATTGGGCCTTTCTGGCGGTGCGTCACCGTCAAATGCACTGGAGGCGCTGTTCGAAACAGCGGAGGCGCGCGGGCTTGTAGGTGACGCGGTCATAGCCCAAAGCGAAGCGCAAAGATTGGAGTTTTGGGCCGTACGTGAGCAGATACCTGAGGCCAATCGGTTGATCGGTTCGGTCTCAAGCCATGATATCTCGGTCCCGATTTCGGATATCCCAGCGTTCATCCAGCGTGGGTCCGAGGTGGTGAAGGCGTTGGGGACATTCCGTATCAATTGCTTTGGGCATTTGGGTGACGGTAATCTGCACTACAACGTGTTTCCGCCGCAGGGGCACAGCCGCGCGGAATATGATGCCCAACGGCATAGTGTAAAGCGCGCGGTGCATGATTTGGTGCATGAGTTCGGTGGGTCGATCAGCGCCGAGCACGGCATAGGACGTTTGAAAACGGATGATTTGGAGAGCTATGGCGATCCGGTAAAGCTATCTGCGATGCGTGCGATCAAAGCTGCCCTTGATCCAAAGGGGATCATGAATCCAGGGGCCGTTCTAAAGACGTAGGCGCGACCCACTTCGCATGGGCCGCGCGCCGATATTACGATCCAGGCAGAATAACCTTATCAATCACGTGGATGACGCCGTTCGACGTCTCGATATCGGCCTGCACAACGTTGGCGTCGTTGACCATCACGCCGTTGTCCAGATCGATCTTGATTTCTCCACCCTGAACGGTCGCGGCCGTCATGTCATCGGACAGATCGCCTGACATCACTTTTCCGGGCACCACATGATAGGTCAGGATTGCAACCAGCTGATCCTTGTTCTCGGGCTTCAGAAGGGTTTCGACTGTGCCTTCGGGAAGGGCGGCAAACGCCTCATCCGTGGGAGCAAAAACGGTGAACGGACCTTCGCCTTTCAGCGTATCAACCAGTTCTGCGGCCTGAACGGCTGCGACGAGGGTTTCAAAGCTGCCTGCGCCGACGGCGGTGTCGACAATATCTTTGGAATGGCCATCAGCATATGCCGCAGTTGAGACGAATAGGCTTGCGACACCGGCAATTGCGAGATTGCGAAACATGGTATGATTTCCCTGGTTGGAATGCCCTTGGTGGCATCAATCGGGGTACGCTGCATCACTGAAAAGAGATCACTGTTTGTGCCGATAAGTTCGGGTTGATCCAATAAAAAACCGCGCTAAGCCAGCGCGGTTCCAAGTTTCCACTCACGAATTTGTGATTGCACGGGACGTCAGAGGCCTTCGAATTCGCACAGGACGTGGACATCCATCCCCATGTCTTCCAATGCCTTGCGACCGCCTAACTCTGGCAGATCGATAATGAACGAGCATGAGACGATCTCGCCCCCCAAACGTTCGATCAGTTTGATGCCCGCGGCAGCGGTACCACCTGTCGCCAGCAGATCATCGACGACAAGGATTTTTTCACCCGGCTGGATGGCGTCGTCGTGGATTTCGACAATCGCCTCGCCGTATTCCAGCTTGTAGTCCTGGCTGATCGTGGTTCCCGGCAGCTTGCCCTTTTTACGGATGGGCACGAAACCGACGCTTAGCTGGTGCGCGATTGCGCCGCCCAGGATAAAGCCGCGCGCCTCAAGGCCAACAACCTTGTCGATGCGCTCACCGGCATAGGGGTGCAGCATTTGATCAATCGCCATGCGGAAACCGCGCGGATCCGCGAACAGGGTCGTGACGTCCCGGAACATGATCCCTTCATGTGGGAAATCCACGATGGTCCGAATGTAATCTTTGACCGACTTGTTTCTGGACATGGCCATCCCCTCTGGCGTCAAAACACGCTGGGCTGTTTGGCCCATTGGTGTGAGTCATGCAAGGAAAGATTGCCGCCCCCTTACTTGGGGCGTTTCGACTGGCCGTAGTCGCGGTTCAGTGTATCGGGCATCCACGTCAGGTAAGGATTGTGCCACTTGCCCTGATCTTTCAAAAATCGCCTGAGCGACATGAAGGTTCGTTGCCATAACCTTCTTTTGTTGTTAGGTGCTCGTGAATTACAAACTATATGCGAAGTATATACAAAGCCTATCTTACAGGCCTGGGAATTTGATGGGAACGGGACGCGTGGGAACGAAAGACAGTAAGATTTCAACGAAGAAAAACAGTCAGTTGGTCCTGCGGCTGGACAAGGATGAACGGGACGAGTTTGTTCAGCTTTGCAAAGAGTTGGACACTTCGGCCGCGCGAGAAATCCGGCGGTTCATTCGCGGTTTCATGAAGGAACACGCTGAGGGCTGAGCCCTCAGGCCGGGCGGCGCAGGACAGCCGTGGCCACACCCATCCCGATTAATGCCAGCCCTCCGAACCGGGTCATAGCGGTGATGACGCCTGAACGGCCGATCATCTGGCGCAGGTGGTCCGCCAACAGGGCGTATGCCAGCGAATTCAGCCATGCCAGACCCACGAAGGTTGCGATCAGGATAGCAAATTGCGGTCCGAGCGGGTCAGCCGGGCGCAGAAACTGAGGAACGAAAGCGATAAAAAACGCGATAGATTTCGGGTTCAACGCGGTGACGGCGGCAGCATGGCCAAAAACGCTGTGTGCGGTGACATTGCGCCCGGTGTCCACAGTCTCAAGCCCGCCTGATGGTGCGCTGCGTAACAGTTTGATCCCCAGCCAGACCAAATAGGCGGCACCGACCCATTTGAGGGCCGTGAACAGGGTAGCCGAGGCCAGGACCAGCGCGCCAAGCCCCAAAAGAGAGGCCGTCATAGCCACCAGATCTCCAACAGCTACACCCGTCGCCGAGGCGACAGCCACGCTGCGCCCCTTGGACAGAGCATAGCTGAGAACCAGCAGGACCGTCGGGCCTGGGATCAATAGTAGGGCGGTGGATGCAGCGACAAAGGCGAGCCAAAGGTCAAGGGACATCGGAAATCCTGTGAATACGTTTCCCGCAGCAAGCCCGGACCAGCGCGCAAGGTCAAGCCCTGTATGGTTGCGTTGTCAGACGCATCAGCACCTCGAGCGGACCGCGTTTGATTTTGCGGGACCACAATAGGGCAAAGACCGAGGACGCGGCACAGAACGCAACAGCGTAACCCGCGATCTGCGGGGCGTTCAGTGACCCGTTCAGCAACCCGGCCTCCTCCAGTATGCCCATGCCGATCAGGATGTGCGCCACATAGAGCGTCAGGCTTTGCCGACCGGGCGCGGTTAGGGCTGGGCCGATGCGCAACTTTTCGATCTTGGGCCACAGCTTCAACAGCAATCCGATCACCACGCAAGCCGAGCCGGTTCCGGCAATAATGTAGAACGGTCCCGGTGGGATGGACGCGGTTCCCAGATAGATCACCAGATCAGGGTCCGAGGCCAACATTTGCGGAAACAGGGCAAACACGGCAGCTCCGAACCCCCACATGATCAGCCTGTGTTGAATGCAGATCGTGTGCAGTTCGGATCTTCCAATGGCGATTCCGATCAACAGAAACGCCGCCCAGGGAAGGACCGGGTGCCAGCCGTTGAAAAACAGGTTGCGCAAAAAACCGGGCAGGGTCCAAAGGTCGGTGTATGTCAGCGTTTCCCAGTCCCAGCCAAGGTCGTAGTTGAAAATCATGACGGCGAGGACAGCCAGCGCCACCACCCCAACTGAACCCAACCACAATGCACGGGTTGGTGCCGTCAGGAAAGCGGCGCCAACAACGAAGTACACCGCGTAGAAATGCAGGATATCGGCGTCAAATACAGTCATGTTGATCAGACCGAGCACGAACAAAAACACCGCGCGCCGCAGCAGCACCGATGCTGAAACAGAGGACAACCCAATTCCGATACCGGCCAGGATGACAAACAATGCGGCCGCGCGGCCTTCAAGCAAATCGATCAGGGTCGAGGCCCAGTCATTGCCAGGGGCGACCTGAGCGGCAATGCGGAAATTTACCAGAACCATTCCGCAAAACGCCAGAAACCGGGCTGCGTCCAATGCCTCAAGTCGTTTCATGCTATCCCTCTGTTTCGCCAGCATTTTGACGGTATCGTGCGAACCATAGATCGGTGCACTACAGGCGATTTTTCAAGATGCTGGGCGAAAAAGAACCAGTGCCGTGCAACGCGGCAACAAGTTTTAAGATTGGATTAAGTGTGCCCCGCGCGGCTTGAATTGGTCTAGCGGGTCACCGACCTTGGACCTGACTCAACACTTCGGAGAGGCCGATGGTTCCAACAGATCATACACGCGCGAACGCGGCACCTGAAACCAGCCACTCGCGGCTTGCCCACGTAAAGGGCGCGCTGATCCTTTTGGTTCCGGTCCTCGCAGTGATCTATGCGGGCATCGTTGGGTATATGTATGTGAACCAGCAATCGCTTTTGTTCAAACCGGACGGAGAATTACCAGCGCCCAACACGGTAGGGTTGGCTGATGTGGAGTCCGTTTCCTTCACAATGTCCGATGGCGTTACGCTGACCGCGTGGTCCGCCCCGCCCGCGACCGATGATGCGCCGACGGTTTTGTTCTTTCATGGCCAATCGGGCAACCTGGGCGACCGGGCCGACCGGATGAGAGAGATCCTCAACAGTGGCTTCGGCCTGTTGGCCCCCAGCTATCGTGGATATCCGGGCAGCGAGGGCGAACCGTCCGAGATGGCGCTGATTTCCGACGGCATCCAGATGTATGACCAGCTGGATCGCCAAGGCGCGGACGTTGTGTTGCACGGCCAAAGTCTTGGAACAGCCGTTGCAACCGCGGTGGCCGAACAGCGCCCAAATGCACAGCTGCTGGTGCTTGAGGCACCCTTTACGGCCACGGTGGACGTCGCGGCGGAAAGATATCCCTGGCTACCGGTGCATGCCCTGATGCGGGATCAGTTCGCGACCCGTGATTTGATCGGGAACGTCACCGTTCCGACTTTGATCTTCCACGGGACCGAGGATGAAACGGTTCCACTGCATCACGGCGAAGCTTTGGCCGCGATGGCCGGGGATACCGCGCAGATCTATGTCATCCCGGACGGCGCACACAACGACCTCTGGTCGCATGGGTTGTGGGATCAGGTTCAACAGTCTTTGCCAGCCAACTAAGGTTGCCAGTCAGAGAATCCGACCAGCAACAGCATCCAGTTTTGCCAACACGGTGGGATCACGTTTCTCCGGTGCGGTCAGGATGGCATATTCCAGTGCCCGGTCGCAGCCATGAGGGCAGGGCGCGCGATCAGCGCCCAGCAGATCGGGCAGACCTTTAACAAGCGCACGGCCTTTCTCGGCATTGCCGGTCAGCGTGGCGATGATGGCGGTGACGTCCACCTCGCCGTGGTCTGGATGCCAGCTGTCGTAATCGGTGACCATCGCGATCGAGGCATAGCAAAGCTCGGCCTCGCGGGCGAGTTTGGCCTCGGGCATGTTGGTCATGCCTATCACGTCGCAGCCCCAGTGTTCGCGGTACATCTTGGATTCCGCCAATGTCGAGAATTGCGGCCCCTCCATCGCCAGATAGGTGCCCCCGCGATGGATGGTTATCCCTGCCGCTCGACCGGCAGTCTCACACGCGTCCGACAGGCGCGGGCAGGTGGGGTGCGCAACACTGACATGGGCGACGCAGCCGGTGCCAAAAAAGCTTTTCTCGCGCGCAAACGTCCGGTCGATGAACTGATCGACGATCACGAAATCGCCCGGTGCCATATGCTCGCGGAACGACCCGCAGGCCGAAACCGAGATCACATCCGTCACGCCCAGTCGCTTCAGCGCGTCGATATTGGCGCGGTAAGGCACTTCAGTAGGGGAATGTACGTGACCACGCCCGTGACGAGGAAGGAACGCCATGTCCACGCCGTTCAGGGATCCGGTCAGGATCTGATCCGAAGGATCGCCCCATGGCGTTTCGACTGTGACCCATTCCGCTTTTTCCAAACCGTCGATGTCGTAAATGCCTGATCCGCCGATGATGGCGATTTTGGTCTGGGTCATGGCTGCTCTCCACAAGAAAAAAACTGTCTGGGAAGTTCTGCGTGGCAGCCGCGGGTTTGGCAAGTGGCTTCAAGGGTTTGTGTAACTTGCTTGCTAGCTATGCGGTTTACGCATATCAGGGTCCCGCTGGGTGCAGTATCTAATGTCAGGTGTGACAGGTAAAAGGCATCTTTCGCGCGAACAAACAACCCCACAGGACGTCTCATGCCCCGAGCCATGCTGGCAAGCTTTGCCAATCGTATAGCCAAACCCGATCTCCGCTGGATGCCGGACGAGGGGCTAACGGTCTCGCGCTTGCGGATTGAGCTGTTGTCGGGCCTGACCGTTGCGTTGGCTCTTGTGCCCGAAGCGGTAGCATTTGCCTTTGTCGCAGGTGTGCACCCTTTGGTCGGGTTGTATGCCGCGTTCATGGTGGGTTTGATCACGGCGCTGATCGGCGGTCGGCCGGGCATGATCTCCGGCGCAACCGGTGCTCTGGCTGTTGTGATGGTGGCGTTGGTGGCTGAACACGGGGTCGAGTACCTGTTCGCTACTGTGGTTTTGATGGGCATTTTGCAGGTCATTGCAGGCGCGATGCATTGGGGCCGGTTCATCCGATTGGTGCCGCATCCGGTGATGCTGGGCTTTGTGAATGGTCTGGCCATCGTGATTTTTCTGGCCCAGATGGGCCAGTTCAAGGTTCCGGGCACCATGGAAAACACCGGTCACGGCCTAAGTGGTGGCGAATGGCTTTCGGGTCTGCAGATGTATACGATGCTGGGTCTGGTCGCCCTGACGATGGCCGTGATCTGGGTCACGCCGCGGATTACACGGATCGTGCCCGCACCATTGGCCGGTATCTTTGTCGTTGCCGCGCTGGTGATTGGCTTTGGTCTTGATGTGCCGCGCGTCGGCGATCTGGCCTCAATCGAGGGCGGTCTGCCCGCATTCCACATCCCGATGGTGCCGCTGAACTGGGAGACCTTTGAGATCATCCTGCCTTACGCTGTCATTCTGGCCGCTATCGGCTTGATTGAATCTCTGCTGACCCTGAACCTCGTTGGTGAAATCACCGGCAAGCGCGGAGGGGCCTCGCAAGAATGCATTGCGCAGGGTGTGTCCAATGTGGCGACTGGATTCTTCGGCGGCATGGGCGGTTGTGCGATGATCGGTCAATCGATGATCAACGTGAAATCGGGCGGTCGTACACGCATCGCCGGGATTGCTGCGGCGCTTTTCCTGTTGATCTTTATCCTGTTCGCCTCACCCCTGATCGAGCAGATTCCGCTGGCCGCGCTGGTGGGTGTGATGTTCATGGTGGTAATCGGAACCTTTGCCTGGAACTCGTTCAAGATCATGCGCAAGGTGCCCCTGACGGATGCGTTTGTCATCGTTTTGGTGACTGTTGTGACCGTGATGGAAGACCTTGCGGTTGCCGTGGTTGTTGGTGTGATTGTGTCAGCGCTGGCCTATGCCTGGAACAATGCCAAGCGTATCCATGCCGTCACGCGTGAGTCTGCCACGGAAGAAGGTGCAAAGGTCTATGAGATTCAGGGGCCGCTTTTCTTTGGCTCATCCGATGGTTTTACCGAGCTGTTCGATGTTCAGAATGACCCTGACACCGTAATCGTCGACTTTGCCGAAAGCCGCGTCGTAGACCAGTCCGCGCTGCAGGCCATCGAGAACATCGCTGGCAAATACGAGACCGCAGGCAAACGCGTCATGCTGCGCCACCTCAGCCGGGATTGCCATAAACTGCTGAACAAGGCCGGCCACCTTATGGTCGATAGCGACGATGACCCGGACTACGAATTGGCCGTCGATTACTCGGTCCGCACGGGTGTGCTGGGCGGGCATTGATTGTAAAAGGCGGCCACTTCGGCCGCCTTTTACTTTGGAGCAATCCGTTCCAATTCTTCAATATTACCAGACAGAAGCGCCTCTTCGGCTTCGGCGATCTTCTCGGCGGGCCAATCCCACCAGTTCAATGCTAAAAGCCGGTCGATGGTGTCCTTTTCGAACCGGAACCGCCGCACTTCGGCAGGGTTTCCGGTAATGATCGCATAGGGCGGCACGTCTTCGCGAACGACAGATCCGGCACCAATAATTGCCCCAGAACCGATCTGCGCACCGGGCAAGATCATTGCGCCATACCCAATCCAGACATCGTGGCCGATGAGAGTGTCGCGCGTGTCCGGTTGAAACCCGGTCATTCCGTCCGGGTCGAACACTGGAAACGGAAAACACGTCAATCCATCCATTGAATGATTGGCCGATGATGTGATGAAACGTACGCCATGGGCGATCTGACAGAACTTCCCTAGCACTAGCTTTTCTTGCGAAAACGGAAACAGGTACGGGGCAAGTCGTTGCGCCCAATCCTCGGGCGCATCGAAGTCCGAAGCATAGCTGAAAGCTCCGGCCTTAAACCTGGGATGGTCAATCGCTTCAGACAGGAAAACCGTGCCCTTGTGATCAGAGCCATCAGGGAGCGTGATCGGGTATCTGCGTAAGGGGTCAGGAAACGGCATTAGTCATCCGGTCTTGAAAGGCTGAACAGCTCGGTGACCACGGAATAGTCCCGGTACCCAAGCCTTGCCAGCGGTTGGAATGTTGTGACGTCGAACATGCCATCCTTCAGGCAATCGTCGCGCAGATGTACGCCGGTTACTTCTCCGAACACTACCCGATTGGCCTCGCCCGGAAGGGACACGATCTGGGTTAGCTTGCATTCCAGCGCCGCTGGTGTCCCTTCGATCCGGGCGCAGGGGATGGTTTCGCATTCCACCGGCGAAAGCCCGGCATGACCGAATTCGTCCACGTCCTTGGGAAGACCAGCTGAGCTTGCGTTCATAGCATCCCGATGTGCATGGGCCACAACGTTGACGCAGAACGCCCCGGTGGCTTCGATATTGGCGAGGCTGTCTTTTGTGCCGTCCTGATCGTGTTTGGTTCCGGTCGAGGCAAACATTACCTGCGGCGGCGTATATGCAACCCCGTTAAAAAACGAATAGGGCGCCAGATTGTTGACGCCATCCTTGTCACGTGTCGAGATCCAGCCAATCGGCCGCGGCGTGATAATGGCGTTGAATGGATTGTGCGGCAGGCCGTGGCCGTCTTCGGGGCGATAGAACATATGGTCTCCAAGCGTTTGCCCAAGGCGTACCGAAGTGCTAGGGCGATTGCCAGCTAGGAAAAGAGGGCAGGGTGCAGCAGTTCGTGATCAGGCCGGAAGAGCCGGATGATTGGTGGGAGGTCGAGGCACTTTACGACCTGTGCTTTGCGCCGGGGCGTGAGGCGCTGTCCTCGTATCGTCTGCGCGATGATGTTCCGCCCGTGTCGGGTCTTTCCCTTGTTGCGCGCGACGGGCAGGGCATTCTGGCCGGGGCGATCCGTTTCTGGCCCGTGCATGTGGGCGATCACGACGCCCTGTTGCTGGGTCCCGTGGCCGTGCACCCAACCCATCAGGGCGAAGGTCTGGGGGGATTCCTGATCCATCAGGGGCTTGAGGCCGGTCGCGAAATAGGCTGGCAAAGGGCGATGCTGGTGGGCGATGCGCCTTATTATGCGCGTTTCGGGTTCACACGACTTTCCGGTGTGGAAATGCCCCCGCCAACAAACCCAGACCGGGTCTTAGGCGCGGAATTGAGCCCCGGTGAATGGTTGAATGTGCGTGGCGAGGTGACCCGCTGGACCCGCTGAGCTATTGAAACCCTGCCGTTCAGCCCCGATGTTTAACGGCAGGAGGGCTTACATGCAGGACGTGCTTCTAGTCGAAAAGCTGGATACCGATGCCGAATTGGATCGGTTGGCCAAGTATTACAGAACCGCCGGAGGTCCCGGCGTTAAACTGTTGAACAGTTTGGGGGGTTCGGCGGAATCGCTAATGGAACAACTTCCTCTATCTGTGCGGGAGGGGCTGACAGGGGCCACGGAACAGGCGCTTTGGCTAGCGATGCACGCAGCCGAGGGTTCGCGTCGTGCCATTCCGGATCAAAAGCCATGGGTGAACACGGCTGTCGCAACGGCGATGGGGGCGGCCGGTGGCATGGGTGGCGTGTCGACTGCCCTGATGGAATTGCCTGCAACAACGGCCATGCTATTGCGTGCCATTCAGGGTGCGGCGTTCCGCGAAGGGTTCGATCCGTCCGAGGAAGGCGTCAAATTTGATTGCGTTCGGGTCCTGTCTGCAGCCGGACCACTGTCTTTTGACGATGGCGCAGATCTGGGCTTCTTTTCGGTCCGCCTGACGTTGACTGGCCCAGCGATGCAAAAGCTAATTTCAGCGGTAGCGCCGCGTCTGTCCATTGTACTGGGCCAGAAGCTGGCGGCGCAATCGATACCGGTTCTGGGTGCGATCGCAGGTGGTGGAACAAACTATGTCTACACCCGATATTATCAACAGGTGGCGCGTGTTCACTTCGGGTTGCGGCGACTGGCAATCGATGCCGATATCCCGCATGAAGATCTGGTTCGGAAGCTGGCTGCCCGCGTTTGAGACCGACCTAAATGCTTGGAAGAAACCGCACCATATGGTATTCTGACCCCAGCCGGCCGCTAAATGTATAAAAACCTCAAAGGTCGGCGATTGAGGATGAAAGCAGTTTGAAAGGTGGTGCGGCGTGATCGGTGCGAGGCAACCGACGTGTCTGCAGGGAAGCGAACAGCACCTGCGGCTTAAGCATCAATCGGCGGCCCTGTGCTATCGCATCAAACACGGAAAGCTCAGGGTTTTGCTGATCACAACGCGCAAATCCAAGCGCTGGATCGTACCGAAGGGCTGGCTGATCGAGGATATGACACCGTCGCAATCCGCCAGACGAGAAGCTTGGGAAGAGGCTGGGGTCAAAGGCGATTGTGCAAACAAGCCCATGGGCCGTTTCACATACCTGAAATCCCGCTCGAGTATGACCCCTATGGTGTGTCTGGTGGATGTCTTTCCCCTCTGTGTTACGTCGATTGCGCCAGAATTTCCTGAACGGGCCCAACGAAAGCGAAAGTGGGTTTCGCCTAAAAAAGCGGCCTCTCTGGTGAAATCGCCGGAACTGTCCCATTTGTTACGCAGTCTTGGCCCGATTCTACACTGACTCGCCTTTCGAAGGGCTTGATCTTGCCATGTCTGTCGGTATCTATTTGCCTACCGGAAAATGGACGGACCATGATTCAATATTCGCTGAAATGCAGCCGCGACCATACATTTGACAGTTGGTTCCAATCGGCCGCCGCTTACGACAAACTCGCCTCCGCAGGTATGGTGACCTGCGTTGTGTGTGGTGACGTGCAAGTAGATAAGGCTATCATGACCCCTCGCGTTCGTCCGGCCCGCAATGCGCAGACAACTGAACCACAAAGCAAACAGGTGGATGTCGCGACGCCGTCGCCAGATATCGAGAAGGTGCTGGCCGATCTGCGTCGCAAGGTCGAGGAAAACTCGGACTATGTCGGTAAGGATTTTGCCAAAGAAGCGCGTAAGATCCATTTGGGCGATGCGCCCGAACGCGCGATTTATGGCGAAGCCAAGCCCGACGAGGCCAAAGCGCTGATCGAAGACGGCGTGCCCGTTTCGCCGTTGCCTTTCCTACCCACCCGTAAAACGAACTGACCCATGCATATCGTTATCACCGGGGCCAATCGCGGAATTGGGCAAGCTCTGGCAGATCGTTACCGCGCGCAGGGACATGACGTAACCGGAACCGCCCGGGATTCCAGTGCGCAGCTTGTGTTGGATGTGACAGACCCGAAGCAGCAGGCTTCTATGGCAGAAGGGCTTGCGGGTCGTCCGGTTGATCTGTTGATCTGCAACGCCGGGGTTTATCTGGACAAAGGCCACGGCATAGACGGCTATCCGGCCGACATGTGGGCGCAGAGTTTTGCGACCAATGTGACGGGCGTGTTTCTAACCGTGCAGGCGCTTTTGCCCAATCTTCGGGCAGCGCAAGGCAAAGTTGTGATCCTGTCGTCGCAGATGGCGTCGCACACACGCGCGCCCGGTGGCAGCTATATTTATCGCGCGTCCAAAGCAGCAGCCCTGAATTTGGGGCGGAATCTGGCCACTGATCTGCGTGCAGATGGTATATCGGTGGGCATCTACCATCCGGGGTGGGTGCAGACGGATATGGGCGGCACTCAGGCTGAGATCACTGTGGATCAGGCAACAAATGGGCTGCTTTGCCGCTTTGAGTCACTGTCACTGGCCACGACCGGGTGTTTTGAAACCTGGGACGGTCAGCCGCACGATTATTGACGTTTCAGCGCTGCCGTGGGGATTTCGTAAACTTCATCGGGGTCGATGAAGACCACTGTCAGGTCACCCCGTGTTTCGTGACTGATCCGGGCCGGTGAGCTGCTGGAGGTCGGTACGCCATCCGTGAAATAGATGCTGCGTACTTCGGCGCTGCCCAATCCGACAGCAAGTGTCGTGGTTCCGTCGTCATGGTGGCGCAGCTCGGCGTGGCAGCTGCTCAGCGCTGCTCCGCCTTTGGCACAGGGCACCGTACCCAGTGCATTCTTGCCGTCGGTTGCAGCCAGCGTTGAGACCTGTGCAAAGGCGGATGAGGATAAAAGGACGAGGGCTGCGGCAGCGCGGATCATGGAGAACCTCTGGGAATAAATGCGAGTTGCAGGCTGACAGCCTCTTGGTCGGTTGTAAAGCGATCAGGTGCGGCCATCCGACTGGTTTTGAACTCTTGCCCTTGCGGCCCCCCTCGCATAAGACGCACGGGACCAGAAATCCAAGGCGCGGAGACACTTGCCCCCATGCCCTTACTCGTGATGAAATTTGGCGGCACTTCGGTGGCCAACCTTGACCGTATCCGCCGCGCAGCCAAGCGCATCGGCGTCGAAGTGGCGAAGGGCTATGACGTGATCGTCATCGTGTCGGCCATGTCCGGCAAGACGAACGAGCTTGTGGGCTGGGTCGATGAAACTTCACCGCTATATGATGCGCGTGAATATGATGCCGTCGTTTCCTCGGGTGAGAATATCACGGCTGGTCTGATGGCGTTGACGCTGCAGGAAATGGATGTCCCGGCACGCAGTTGGCAGGGCTGGCAGGTTCCGCTGATGACCACCAGCGCCCACAGCCAGGCCCGGATCGAAGAAATTCCGACCGATAACCTGAACCAGAAGTTTGGCGAGGGCATGAAGGTTGCCGTTGTCGCCGGGTTCCAGGGCATCAGCCCCGAAGGCCGTATCACGACCTTGGGCCGGGGTGGGTCGGACACCACCGCCGTGGCATTTGCCGCCGCCTTCGGTGCCGAGCGGTGCGACATCTACACGGATGTTGACGGTGTCTATACCACCGACCCGCGCATCTGCGAGAAGGCACGCAAGCTGGACCGAATTTCGTTCGAGGAAATGCTGGAATTGGCCTCGTTGGGGGCAAAGGTACTGCAAACCCGCTCGGTCGAATTGGCGATGCGGTATAAGGTGAAACTGCGCGTTCTCTCAAGTTTTGAGGAACAATCCGACGAGGCTGGTACGCTGGTCTGCGATGAGGAGGATATCATGGAATCCAATGTTGTGGCCGGTGTGGCCTATTCCCGCGACGAAGCCAAGATGACCGTTGTCTCGGTGGCTGACCGCCCGGGCATCGCGTCGATCATTTTTACCGCGCTTAGCGATGCGGGCGTGAATGTCGATATGATCGTGCAGAACATCTCGGACGAAGGGCGCACGGACATGACCTTTTCCTGCCCCACCGATCAGGTGGCCCGCGCCGAACAGGCATTGCTGGCGATCAAGGATGCGGGTGAGCTGAATTATGCCGAACTGGTCGCGGATCAGGATGTCTGCAAGGTCTCAGTCGTGGGTATCGGTATGCGCTCGCAGTCGGGCGTGGCGGCCAAGATGTTCAAGATACTCTCGGATGAGGGGATCAACATCAAGGTCATTACAACCTCTGAGATAAAAATTTCCGTCCTAGTCGACAGGAAATACATGGAACTTGCTGTTCAGGCACTGCATGATGCCTTTGAATTGGACAAGGCGGCCTGAGCATTTCAGCCAAAGGTCTCGCCTGATTCCGTAATTTGGGTGGGATATGGCGGAAGGCACCGAAACTGAATCCCGCAAGCTGCTGGGGCGGCTGCGCGAAGAGATGGCGAGTGAAGCCGCCGGTCAGGAACGTCTTGACCGGATCACGCATCTGATTGCCGACAGTATTCGGGCCGAGGTGTGCTCGATCTACCTGTTCCGGGATGCCGACACCCTTGAGCTTTGCGCGACTGAAGGGTTGTCGCCAGAGGCGGTTCACAAAACACGTATGCGGTTGGGTGAAGGGCTTGTGGGTCATGTTGCGCAATCCGGCAAGGTTGTGAACACCGCAGACGCGCCTTCGACCAAGGGGTTTCGGTATATGCCGGAAACCGGCGAAGAGAGGTTCTCGTCCTTCATCGGGGTGCCGATCCAGCGTTTGGGTGAAAAGCTGGGCGTACTGGTCGTGCAATCCCGTGATGCGCGCGTGTATTCTGCTGACGAGGTCTATGCGTTGGAAGTGGTCGCCATGGTTCTGGCCGAGATGACCGAGCTTGGTGCCTTTGTGGGCGAGGGCGCAGCGCTTTCACCCCGCCACCAGCAATCGGTGCAATTTGAGGGGGGACCAGCACAGGAAGGATCTGCCGAAGGGCATGTCTGGTTGCATGAACCCCGTGTTGTCGTCACCAACCCGATTGCTGACGATCCCCACCGCGAACGTGAACGTCTGAATGAGGCCGTGGATGAACTGCGCGTGGGCGTCGACAAGATGCTTGAGATTTCGCAGGGCGGTGACAAGGAACAATTGCAGGTTCTGGAAGCCTATCGCATGTTTGCCAATTCCAAAGGCTGGATGCGCCGGATGGAAGAGGACATTGCCCTGGGCCTTAGCGCCGAAGCTGCGGTTGAGAAAGAACAGTCTCAAGCGCGGGCGCGCATGGGGCAGGTTACCGACCCCTATCTGCGGGAACGGCTGGCAGATCTGGATGACCTCAGCAACCGGCTGCTGCGCATTCTGACCGGGCAGGGGGGCACCAACGGGGCCGACCTGCCACCGGATCCGATTCTGGTTGCCCGAAATATCGGGCCTGGGGATCTGTTGGAATATGGTCGCTCGTTGAAAGGGATCGTTCTTGAGGAAGGCTCGGTCGGTAGCCACGCGACGATTGTGGCTCGCGCCCTGGCAATTCCACTGGTGGTTCACGTTGGGCACATCACGACCGAGGCGTTGAACGGAGACCATATTCTGGTCGATGGCGATCAGGGTATGGTCCAACTGCGTCCGGAAGATACGGTTGTCTCCGCGTTTCGCGATAAAATCGCAATGCAGGCCAAAGCGCAGGAACGCTATGCCTCGATCCGCGATACTCCGACAGTGACGCGCGATGGTGAACGGATCAATCTGGTTATGAACGCAGGCCTGATGGCGGATCTGCCGTCGTTGGGCAATTCCGGGGCCGAGGGTGTGGGCCTGTTCCGCACCGAGCTTCAGTTCCTGATTCGCAATCAGATGCCCAAGCGGTCCGAGCTTGTTACACAGTATCAACGCGTCATGGATGCTGCTGGCGACATGCGCGTGGTGTTCCGCACACTGGATATCGGGTCGGATAAAGTTTTGCCCTATATGAAACATGTGGAAGAGCCCAACCCCGCACTGGGCTGGCGGGCTATTCGCGTTGGTCTGGACAAACGTGGCGTGATGCGGATGCAATTGCAGGCGTTGATGCGTGCAGCCAATGGGCGGCCATTAACAATCATGTTCCCGTTCGTGGCGCAGGCCGAAGAATACCGCGAAGCTCGTTGGGAAGTGAACAAGACCATTGAACGCGAAAAGCGCCTTGGTCATGTGCTGCCAGAATCGATCGAGGTTGGCGCAATGCTGGAAACGCCGTCTCTCGCCTTTGCCCCGCAGAAGTTCTTTGACGAGGTCGATTTCGTCTCGATCGGGGGCAACGACCTGAAACAGTTCTTTTTTGCCGCTGACCGCGAAAACGAGCTGGTGCGCCGACGCTATGACACGCTGAATGTCAGCTTCCTGACCTTCATCGAACGGATTGTCGAACGCTGCAATATCTCGAACACGCCGTTGTCTTTCTGTGGCGAGGATGCCGGGCGACCGGTTGAGGCGCTTTGTCTGGCAGCCATGGGTATTCGGACCCTATCCATGCGCCCGGCGTCGATAGGCCCGGTCAAAAGCGTGTTGTTGCGCGCCGATCTGCAGTCACTGCGTAAGATCATCGCTGACGCCCGCCATCGTGGAGACCAATCGGTTCGATCCTCGGTAATGGAGTGGTTGCGGAATCAGGGTTGATTTTCCAGTTGCGCTTCCCTATTCAGTGGCTGAATGTTAGCGGTAACAATGCTTGCATCACAAGGACCAGTGATAACTGCGCCTGAGTGATGCCAGCAGATTTGAAGGAGCCCATAGATGGTTTCACGCGTAATCCCGGTAGACCCGTTCGATCTGGTGCTATTCGGCGCGACCGGCGATCTGGCGCAGCGCAAGATCTTACCCGGGCTCTATCATCGGTTCGAAGTTGGCCAGATGCCCGAAGACGCAAAGATCATCGGCACGGCGCGGTCCGACATGGACAGCGACGGGTTCCGGGACCAAATACGCGCCTCGATGAAAGAGTTCGCACCTGCGTTCAAAAAGGAAGTTCTGGATCAGTTTCTAAGCCATGTTGAGTATGTTCCCGTTGACGCACTGGGAGATTCCGGTTGGAAAGACCTTGCCAATACCTTGCGTCCTGACGTTGTACGCGCGTTCTACCTGTCAGTTGGCCCCAGCCTTTTCTCGGGTATCGCAAAACGGCTGAGCGATCATGGCATGGCGACGCCCGACAGCCGTATCGTGGTCGAAAAGCCATTTGGCCACGACCTCGCCTCGGCCAAGGCGCTGAACTCCGGGCTGCGAGCCTGCTTTGAAGAGCATCAGATATATCGGATTGACCACTACTTGGGAAAGGAAACCGTGCAGAACCTGATGGCACTGCGCTTTGCCAATTCCCTGTTCGAACCTCTCTGGAACGCGACGCATGTCGATCATGTTCAGATTACAGTGGCAGAGACTGTTGGCGTCGAAGGGCGCGGAGCCTATTACGATCAGTCCGGTGCAATGCGGGACATGGTGCAGAACCATCTGGTTCAGCTATTGTGCCTGACTGCGATGGAACCTCCGTCCAAATTTTCGCCCAACGCCGTGCGTGACGAGAAGGTCAAGGTGATCGAGGCGCTGGAGCCCGTTGCGCCGTCTGACATCGCACGCGGCCAATATCGTTCGAGCAAGGGCGGCGACGGTTATTTGGATCATGTTGGCAACCCCGCGAGCCGCACCGAAAGCTACATCGCTCTTAAGGCTCATATCGGCAACTGGCGCTGGGCCAGTGTGCCGTTCTATTTGCGAACTGGAAAACGCCTGCGTGCCCGCGAATCCGAAATCGCGGTGTTTTTTCGGGATCCGCCGCATACGATCTTCCCCAATGTCGGCCCGCTGCACGGCAACGTGCTGGTGATACGCCTGCAACCGGACGAGGGTATTACCCTGCGCACGACGATCAAAGAACCGGGGCAGGGTGGATTCCGCCTTTCAGATGTTGCATTGGACATGAGTTTTGCCGAGGCGCTTGGGGACGAAGCACAATCGCCGGATGCATATGAGCGTTTGGTGATGGACGTTATCCGCGGCGACCAAACCCTGTTCATGCGCGGGGACGAGGCCGAAGCCGCCTGGGCCTGGGTTGATCCCATTATTCACAGTTGGGAAGAGCGTGGAGATCGCCCCGCAAAATATGATCAGGGCAGTTCCGGCCCAGAAGAAGCGCTGATGCTGATGCATCGCGATGGGCGCCGCTGGCGTCAGATCGGAGGGTAATCATGGTACATTCAGTCATCACCGACGTCACTCAACGCATCATCGACCGCAGCGCCGAACTGCGCGGTCCGCATCTTGAGCGTATGGAACATGCCCGATCCAAGGGACCAGCGCGCGCGCATTTGTCGTGCAGTGGTCAAGCCCACGCCTATGCCGGTGCGGGTGAGGATCAGCAAGCGATGGCCACTGATACGGCCGGTAATCTGGGCATCGTCACCGCTTATAACGACATGCTTTCCGCCCACCAGCCGTTCGAGCGTTATCCCGGTCTGATCCGCGATGCGATCCGAGCCGCAGGTGGCACCGCACAAGTTGCGGGTGGGGTGCCAGCCATGTGTGACGGCGTCACCCAAGGTGAAGCGGGGATGGAGTTGTCTCTGTTTTCCCGCGACGTGATTGCCCTGGCGACCGGAGTGGCGCTGAGCCATAACACCTACGATGCGGCTGTTTTCCTAGGCGTCTGTGACAAGATCGTTCCCGGTTTGATTATCGGCGCACAGGCGTTCGGCCACCTGCCCGCTGTTTTCCTGCCAGCCGGACCGATGACCAGCGGTCTGCCCAACGATGAAAAAGCCAAGATTCGCCAGAAATTTGCCGCAGGAGAGATCGGCCGCGACGAGCTAATGGCCGCGGAAATGGCCGCCTATCACGGACCGGGCACCTGCACTTTTTACGGCACCGCGAACACCAATCAGATGCTGATGGAATTCATGGGCCTGCACCTGCCGGGCTCCAGCTTTGTGAATCCCAACACGCCTCTGCGGGATGCGCTGACCGAGGAAGGGGCGCGCCGCGCCCTGTCGCTGAGCGCGCTGGGCAATCACTACACGCCGGTCTATCAGGTTTTGGATGAACGGGCGTTTGTGAACGGCATCGTAGGTCTGATGGCCACGGGTGGGTCGACCAACCTGCTGATCCATCTGATCGCAATGGCGCGCGCAGGTGGTATCCTACTGGATTGGCAGGATTTTTCTGACATTTCCGCCGTGGTTCCCTTGGTTGCGCGGGTTTATCCGAACGGTCTGGCAGACGTGAACCACTTCCACGCAGCGGGTGGTCTTGGGTACTGCATTGGAACGCTACTGGAAGACGGACTGCTGCACCCCGACACTCTGACCGTCGCGGGGCAGGGTCTGCACAATTATACCAAAGAACCGAAGCTGAAGAACGGTGAGCTGGTTTGGGAAGACGGGGCTGGCCACAGCCTGAACGAAAAAATCGTCCGCCCGGCGAAAGACCCGTTCCAACCCACTGGTGGGTTGTCGCGCCTGACTGGCAATTTGGGCACCGGCGTGATGAAGGTTTCGGCCGTCGCCCCGGAACATCAGGTTGTCGAAGCACCTGTACGCGTGTTCCATGATCAGGATGAGGCGAAAGCCGCGTTCAAGGCCGGAGAGTTCACCAGCGACGTCATCGTTGTTGTCCGGTTCCAGGGACCCAAAGCAAATGGCATGCCCGAGCTACATTCGCTGACGCCGATCCTGTCGATCTTGCAGGGCCGTGGGCAAAAGGTGGCGCTCGTAACCGATGGTCGTATGTCCGGCGCGTCCGGCAAAGTCCCTGCGGCGATCCATGTCTGCCCCGAGGCGCTGGATGGCGGGCCGATCGCTTACCTGCAGGATGGCGACATCTTGCGCGTCGATGCGGTGAGTGGTGAGTTGGAGATTCTGACCCCCGGGGTTCTGGACCGTGCCCCCGCTACTGCTGATCTGTCGGCCAACCAACACGGCGTGGGGCGTGACCTTTTCGCTACCTTCCGCCAAAATGTCGGATCAGCAGACACCGGCGCCAGTATTTTCGGAGTTTGACGCATGTCCAAAACCCAACGCACCCGTGAAATCTGCGCACTTGCGCCCATTGTTCCTGTCCTTGTCGTCGATGACACGGCTCAGGCGCGCCCATTGGCCGAGGCGCTTGTCGCAGGTGGCCTCCCCGCGCTTGAGGTCACCCTGCGCACACCCGCCGCGCTGGACGCGATCCGCGCTATGGCGGATGTGCCGGGCGGCGTCGTCGGCGCAGGAACTTTGGTAACGCCCGAAGATGTGCGCGCCGCGAAAGAGGCAGGCGCGCAATTCGGGGTCTCGCCCGGTGCCACCGACATTTTGATCGCGGCCTGCGAGGCCGAAGGCCTGCCCTTGTTGCCCGGCGCCGCCACAGCCAGTGAGGCGATGCGTCTGTTGGAACACGGCTATGACATGCTCAAGTTCTTCCCGGCCGAAGCATCGGGTGGTGCACCGGCGTTGAAGGCGATCGGCGCGCCGTTGCCGCAAATCAAGTTTTGCCCGACCGGTGGTGTGTCCCCCGAAAATGCAAAGGATTACCTGTCCTTGTCCAATGTGGTTTGCGCGGGCGGAAGCTGGGTTGCGCCGAAAAAGATGGTCATTGATGGGGATTGGGCCGGTATCGAAAACCTTGCGCGCGCGGCCTCCAAGCTGATGGATTGACGCCGCTTAAAGCTGCGCTAGGGTGGGCGACAATTCATACAGGTTGATCCCATGACAAACTCCATTTCCCTGGCGCAAGGGCGCGAATATCTGGCGATTCCAGGACCTTCGGTCATTCCAGACGCGGTGTTGCAGGCCATGCACCGCCCGTCACCGAATATCTACGAGGGCGAGCTGATCGAGATGATGCCGTCGCTGACCCGCGATCTGTGTCGCGTGGCGCGGACCGAGCATAATGTTGCTATCTATATCTCTAACGGCCACGGAACGTGGGAAGCCGCGCTGTCCAACGTCATCGCACCCGGTGAAACGGTTCTAGCCCCCGCATCTGGCCGATTTACCCATGGCTGGGCCGAGATGGCCGAGGGTATCGGCGCCAAGGTTCAATTGATCGACTTCGGCTCGTCCTCGGCCTGGGATTTTGACCGTATTGCCGAGGCATTGCGTGACGACAAAGCCCACATGATCAAGGCGGTACTGGCCGTTCATGTGGACACGTCAAGCTCAATCCGGAACGACATTCCAGCACTACGCGCCTTGTTGGACGATCTGGACCACCCGGCGCTTTTGATGGCGGATTGCATTGCCTCGCTGGGGTGTGACCGGTTCGAAATGGATGCCTGGGGCGTCGACGTCACAGTTACGGCCTGTCAGAAGGGGCTGATGACACCCGCTGGCACCGGATTCGTGTTTTTCAATGACAAAGCACAGGCCAAACGGGCCGCTATGCCACGTGTTTCGCAGTATTGGGACTGGCAGCCACGATCCAACCCCGAGCTGTTCTATCAGTATTTCAACGGCACCGCGCCAACCCATCACCTCTACGGTTTGCGTTCGGCGCTGGACATGATCCATGCCGAGGGGATGGAGCAGGTTTGGGCGCGTCACGAACGCCTAGCTAAGGCGATCTGGGAAGCGTGTGAAATCTGGGCGCAAGGTGGCGCGCTGCATCTGAATGTTGCTGATCGTCATTACCGCAGCCACGCTGTCACCGCCTTGCGACTGACCGAGGGGCGCGGCACGCCATTGCGCAAGTTCACTGAAAACCAACTGGGTTTGACCCTTGGCATTGGTCTTGGGATGGACGACTGGGACGGATGCTTCCGTCTTGGACACATGGGCCACGTCAACGGCCAGATGGTTATGGCTACGTTGGGCAGCGTGGAAACAGCCTTGGCCGCGCTGGATATCCCTCGCGGCAAAGGCGCGTTAGAAGCTGCAGCTGCGGTGCTTGCGTCGAAGACCTAACGCCGCGCCTCGGCAAGCGCTTTTGGCAATGCTGTGGCAAAGGCATCCAGATCGGCTGCCTCGCCACAGCTGACGCGGATGCAGCGATTTTGCGGTGCGGCAAAGGGCATACGCACGAAAATGCCCTGCGCAACCAGCGAGTCCAGAACCGCCTTGGCAAAGGCCCCATCCTTCCCGCAATCAATGGCAACGAAGTTGGTGGCCGAGGGCAAGGGCGCCAAACCATTCTCTCGTGCAATATGGCCAATCCGGTCACGCGCTTCGGTAATCTTTGTCTGAACATGATTTAGCCACTCGGCATCATTCAGTGCGGCCAGCGCACCGGCCTGCGCGGCTCGGTTCATTCCGAAATGGTTGCGCACCTTGTTGAAAGCTGAAATCAGGCCGGGTGCGCCTATGGCATAGCCAACCCGCGCGCCCGCCATGCCGTACACCTTGGAAAAAGTTCGCATCCGGATCACCCGCGGATCGTCTGCTGCCACAGGGGCGGCGGTGCCTTCAGGCGCACATTCCACATAGGCCTCGTCCAATACAAGCAAACACCCGTCAGGCAGATCGTTTAGCGTTGCCACGATATCCGCTCCGGAATGCCAGCTACCCATCGGGTTGTCAGGATTGGCCAGATACACCAGCTTGGCATCCACTTCACCCGCCTTGGCAAACAGCGCCACCGGGTCCTCGTGGTCGTCGCGATACGGCACTTTGTGGAGCGTTCCGCCGAACCCAGCCACATGGTAGTTGAAAGTCGGATATGCCCCATCTGAGGTGACAACCGCGTCTCCGGATCCGACCAGTAGCCGCACCAGGTAACCCAACAGCCCGTCGATGCCTTCGCCAACCACGATGTTTTCCGACCCGACTCCATGGTGATCCGCCAATGCAGCGCGCAGATCGTGGTTTTCCGGATCGCCATACATCCAGATCCCCGTTTCTGCCATTGCCGCTATGGCGTGCGGAGAGGGTCCAAACACGCTTTCATTTGCGCCCAGCCGCGCCACAAATGGCGCGCCACGCTGGCGTTCCTGCGTTTCGGGGCCAACAAACGGCACGGTTGCAGGCAGGGATTGGGCAAGCGGGGTATAGCGTGGCTCTGTCATGGGGGCAGATAAACGTAAGGTCATACGACAGGCAAGCTTGCGTTGCAGGATGCTGCTCCGCATTGTTCGCGTAAGGATTAAAGGGAGGAGCGCGCATGCGCATTGTTTTGGGCTTGTTGATTGTCGGCCTCGCCTATCTGGTTTTCTGGCCGGTCCCGGTTCAACCGGTGGCATGGACCCCACCCGAAGCACCGGGTTTCACTGGTGACTTCGCGGAGAACAATGCGTTGGACCAACTGGAGCTGATCTCGTTGCCTGGCGATGAGAAAGGCCCCGAAGACATTGCCATCATGCCGGACGGGTCCGTGTACACGACCAGCTTGTCCGGGGCTCTGTACCGAATAGACGACGAGGCCCCGGTGAAAGTTGACGATCTCGGTGGTCGTCCCTTGGGCCTGACGGTCGGTCCGGATGGGGCGCTTTACATCGCCGACAGTTTCCGAGGCATCATGCGATGGACCGGCCCCGGTACGCTGCAGCCAGTGGTGTCCGAGATAAACGGCGCGCCGGTGATCTATGCAAATCAATTGGACGTGGCGAAGGACGGGACGATCTATTTCTCAAACTCGTCCGATCGGTTCGATCCCGAAACGATGGGCGGGACCAAACCGACTTCGGTACTGACCATCTGGGAGCAATCGGACACAGGTTACGTTGCCCGCCACGCGCCCGATGGCACGACCGAGAAACTGGCCGAAGGTTTTGTCTATACGAACGGCGTCGCGTTGTCGCCGGGTGAGGATTTTCTGCTGATCGCTGAAACCGGGCGCGCCCGGGTGCACAAGCTTTGGCTGACAGGCCCGAAGGCCGGGCAGCAAGAGGTCCTGATGGACAATCTGCCCGGTTATCCGGACAACATCGAGGCACAGGGCGATGGTACGTATTGGATGGCCTTTGCCAGCCCGCGCGTGCCAAGCGAGGCACTGATGCCATACCCGTTCTTGCGCAAGGTGATCTGGCGACTGGGGCCGACGGTGCGGCCTGCGCCGATCCATCGCGGGATGATGGTGCAGTTTGACGGCGACGGGAACATCCTGCAGACCTTGCAAGACCCCGGGGGTCGGCTGGGCATCACCACGGGTGGCAAGTTGGCCGGGGGACATTTCTACGTCATGACATTGGATTCGCCCTGGTTCGGGCGCATGCCTGCGTCAAATCTGCCCTAACGTTGAGGTGGAACTGCCTGATCCATCGGGGCATTGTACCCCTAACCGGAATTGAGAGGCCTGAGATGTCACGAGTATCCGTCGAATACAAAAATCACATCGCGCACGTAACTCTGACGCGCGGCGACAAGATGAATGCGCTGGATGATGCGATGATAAAGGCCATCATTTCTGCGGGGCAGGAGGTCGCTGCCTCGGATGCCCGTGCGGTGGTGCTATCGGGTGAAGGCAAAAGCTTTTGCGCGGGTCTGGACATGGCCAGCTTTGCGAGCATGGCGCAAACTGACCCGACCGAATGGTTGATGACCCGCAGCCACAAGGACGCCAATGAGGTGCAGGAAGTTGCCCTGGTTTGGCAACGCGTGCCCGTTCCCGTCATTTGTGCCATTCAGGGTGTTGCTTATGGCGGCGGTTTGCAACTTGCGCTGGGCGCTGACATCCGGATAGCACATCCCGAGGCTAAACTCGCCGTGATGGAGATGAAGTGGGGTCTGATCCCCGACATGGGCGGGATGGTTTTGCTGCCCAAGCTGGTCCGGTCGGACGTCTTACGCCTGTTGACCTATTCGGCCCGCCCCATCGGTGCCGCGCAGGCGGCGGACTGGGGGCTGGTTACCAAACTGTCGGATGACCCACTGACCGAGGCATTGGCCTTGGCCGAAGACATCGCTGGTCAAAGCCCTTCGGCCATCCGCGCGGCCAAGCGCCTGATCGAGGTTGCGGAAGCCAAACCTCGCACAGAGGTGCTGCTGGAGGAGTCATCAGAGCAGGCGGAGCTGATCGGCAAACCCGACCAGATGGAGGTCATTGCGGCGAATTTGCAAGGTCGCAAGCCAGAGTTCAAATGATCTCGGCACCTGTCACACGATTGATCCTGTACGCCAAGGATATCGACAAGATGGTGCATTTCTATGAGACGCATTTTGGTTATTCTGCCCGCCAACTCGAAGGGGACCGGATTGTAGAGCTTGTGCCGGACGAAAACGGCTTGCGCTTGTTGTTGCATCCGGCCAGCAAGGCCGCCCGGCAGGGGCAAGCGGCGGTCAAAATCGTTTTTGATGTCGCGGACGTTGCCGAGTTTTGCAAACAAACCGCGCAGCACGGGCTGAGATTCGGTCCGATCCACACAGCGGATGGCTACAGTTTCGCGAATGCCAAGGATCCGTCGGGAAACTCGATTTCCGTGCCAAGCAGGGCATTTGCGCCCGGTAATTAACGCATAAAAGCCCGTCGTGCATCACGGGCCATATTGTATCGCATCTCAAGCTCGGCGATCTTAGCCATAGTCACTTTACGCTCGTCAGCATCGGACTGCGACGCATAGGTTTTGCGGGCGGCATCTAATTCTTTCTTGATGCTGAACTCTTCGGGCAGAACGTCTGCTTGCGCCATGATCCGATGACCGGCGGCGACGGCCGGATCGGTCTGAGCCTCGGACGAACGGTCAGGCAGCGGCTGTCCTTCGCCCTCCAGCCCCTCTAGCTGACCTTCGGCTTGCGCCTTTTTGATCTGGCGTTCGACCAGTTTTCCGAGCGATCCAAACATAGGTTCGTAGTACCCGACCAGCACAGCGGGGGAAAGCTGTCATCTGGATCGGTTGGTAACCAGATAGGCGATACCACCTGCGGCCAAACCCCAGACTGCAGCACCCAGGCCGAAGACGGTGATTCCTGATGCGGTTATGGCGAATGTCAGAATCGCCGCTTCGCGTTCGGCGGGAACCTCTAACGCAGCAAAGGTCGCATTTGCCATCACACCAATCAGGGCAATGCCGGTCAGTGTACCCATGAGCAATGGGTCCGCGTGGGCCGCGAACCCGGTGATTGCCACGGCAAAGACGCCAAATACGCAGTAAAATAGGCCTGCCATAACCGCTGACCAGTAACGCTGGTTCGGGTCCGGGTAGCTGTCTTCGTTTGAACACATCGCAGCGGTAATCGCGGCAAGGCACGTGGCCGGAGCGCCAAAGGGGGCAGACAGAATACTGGCTCCTCCGACGGCTGAGAACAACTTGCCAGCAATTGGCGCATACCCAAAGCTGCGCATGACGGCGATGCCGGGTATGTTTTGCGTAGCCATGGTGACGATGAACAGGGGGATGCCAATCCCGATCGCCGATGCGATCGAGAATGTCGGAATAGTCCAGACAGGGGCGGCGACCAGATGCTCGGGTCGGACCGAACCGTCACCGGCGTTCAATACAACGACGATTGCCGCGGCAACCACTGCGGCAGGAACTGCGATCAACCGATTGATCCGCCCGGCGATAAACCACGTCAGAATGACCGGCAGCGCTTGCCAGGGCAGCTCAACTGCCGCCTTGAACGGAATGATGCACAAGGGCAGCAAAACCCCGCCCAGCATGGCCTGTGCAAGTGTTGTCGGGATAGCGGCCGCAAGCCGTCCAAGCGGACGCCACAATCCGGCAACAACAGTCAGGGCTCCGGCGCAAAGAAATGCACCAACTGCATCAGAAAACCCGACCAATGGGGTCGCCGAGACCGCCAGCAGGGCGGCACCAGGTGTTGACCATGCCACGCTGATCGGCTGCCGGTACCAAAGGCTGACCACAATCGCTGTCACCCCCATTGCAACTGCCGCCATCATCAAACCAGAGGCCGCCTCAGCCTCCGAGGCACCCATTGCTACAAGGCCCTGCAGCACAATTGGGAAAGAGCTGAAAAATCCGACAACGGCCACCACAAGCCCGGTTGAAATTGTCTGCACAGGAGGGAAAAGACGCGCCATGACTTCCTCGGAGTTGTCTGCAGAGATTGCTAACAATCGCAAGCGGATAGAAACAAGGTGAAATGCGTCACCGAACAAAAAAACCCGCCGAATGAGCGGCGGGTGTTAGATTTTGAGTAATTGCGAAAAGATGAAGATCAGGCGATTTCGGCCAAGCGGGCGAGGGCCTCGTTCAGTTTCGCTTCTTCCTCTTCGCGGGCGGCAAGGTTGGCTTTGGCCTCCGCGACAACCTCTTCCGGGGCCGACGCTACGAATTTGGGGTTGTTCAGACGTCCGCGCAGACCGCCCAGTTCCTTGGCCAGCTTGCCCTTGGCTTTTTCCAGCCGCTCCTTTTCCGCGCCGATATCGATGATATCCGCCAGCGGCAAGCCGAAGGACGCGCCAGGGGCAGCGATCGAGATGGTGCCTTTGGGCAGTTCATCCGCCTTGGTCAGGCTGTCGATCCGCGCAAGGCGCTTGATCAGCGCTTCGTTGCGGTCCCATGCGGCTTGGCCATTGGCGTCGATCTCGGTCACCAGCATCGGCACGTAAAGACCGGCCGGAACCCGCATCTGTGCACGGGCCGAGCGGGTGTTTTCGATGACCGAAATCACCCAGTTCATCTCACGATCCGCATCCGCGTCGATCAGGTCGGTGGCGGCATAGGTCGGCCAGTCGGCGTGGACGACCATTTTGGCGCGGTTGTCGGTCAAGCCCCACAGCTCTTCGGTGACGAAGGGCATGATCGGGTGCAGCAGGACCATGCACTGATCCAGGACCCAGCGCATCGTGGCGCGGGTTTCGGCCTGCGCCTCGGCATCGTCGCCTTGCAGCAGCGGTTTGGACAGCTCCACGTACCAGTCGCAGACCTTACCCCAGACAAAGGCGTAAAGCCCGCTGGCCGCGTCGTTGAAGCGATAGCTTTCCAGCGCTGCGTCGACTTCTTCGCGCACGCGGGCGGTTTCGCCGATGATCCAGCGGTTCACAGCTGCCTTGGGCTTAAGGTCGGCCACATCCAGTTGAGGAACGGCGTCGGTAAAGACCTCGTTCATCTCGGCAAATCGGACCGCGTTCCACAGCTTGGTGCCAAAGTTTCGATAACCGGTGATGCGCTCGCGGGACAATTTCAGCACGCCGCCAATCGCCGCCATCGAGGCATTGGTAAAGCGCAGCGCGTCGGCGCCGAATTCGTCCACGATCTCAAGCGGGTCGATGACGTTGCCAGTGGTTTTGGACATCTTCTTGCCCTTCTCGTCGCGAACGAGCTGGTGCAGGTAGACAGTGTGGAACGGTATCTCGTTTACCACGGCCAGTTGCATCATCATCATCCGGGCGACCCAGAAGAACAGGATATCTGCGCCGGTGATGAGCACATCGGTTGGGAAATAGCGCTCCATCTCTTCGGTCTGTTCGGGCCATCCCAGTGTGCCGATCGGCCACAGGCCGGAGGAGAACCAGGTGTCGAGGACGTCGGGGTCGCGCCAGACCGGATAGATCAGTTTGGTTGGGTCTTGTTCGACCGCATACTGAGCGAGACTTTCGGCAAACCGATGGATCGCCTCATGTTTATCTGCAACTTCCACAACTGTGGCGTGGCTCAGCGGGCTGGGAATGTTGGCGTTGTCGTCCAGGAACTTCTCAGTGACTGCATCCAAGCTGGTTGCGCATTCCATGACATTGCCACGGTGCAGCATGCCACCTTCATTCAGCAGACGACCCAATTCGACTAAATCAAGGTCTCCGTCGTTCTCGTCATCGATGAAGTCTTCCGCAGACAGATCGAGACCATACCAAACCGGTATCTGGTGCCCCCACCAAAGCTGACGCGAAATGCACCAGGGCTCGATGTTTTCCAGCCAGTGGTAATAGGTCTTTTCGCCCGACTCAGGGATGATCTTGACCGTGCCGTCTTTGACCGCATCCAGCGCGGGGCCGACGATCTTTTCGGCGTCGACGAACCACTGGTCGGTGAACATCGGCTCGATCACCACTTTGGATCGGTCGCCAAACGGCTGCATTATCGGTTTACTTTCGACCAGCGGCACCAGTGCGGCAGGATCTTCATCCTCGCCCAGCTTGGTGCCCAGAACCGGATCGTCCGCACGGGTCATCACGGCCAGACCGTCCGCGTTGATTTCTTCGACCACTTTCGCGCGCGCCTCGAACCGGTCGAGCCCACGCAGATGGTCGGGAACGAGGTTAATCGCGTCGATCTCGTTTTCGGTGAACTCACGCCCACGCGCGTATTCCTGCGCCTTGCCCGCCTCTTCGGCGTAGGGCGCACCATCAGCCCTCATCGCGCCTTTGGTGTCCATCAGGCGGTACATCGGAATGCCGCCGCGCTTGGCGACCATGTTGTCGTTGAAGTCATGTGCACCAGTGATCTTCACCGCACCCGAGCCGAAATCAGGATCGGGGTAGTCATCGGTGATGATCGGGATCTGGCGACGATGCTCCTTCGGACCAACCGGGATTTCGCAGAGTTTCCCAACGATTGGCGCATACCGTTCATCCGACGGATGAACCGCAACCGCGCCGTCACCCAGCATGGTTTCGGGGCGGGTCGTGGCAATCGAAATGTAATCGCGTTCTTCTTCGAAAACGACGTTCCCGTCCTCGTCCTTTTCGACGTAGGTATAGGTTTCACCACCGGCCAGCGGATACTTGAAGTTCCACATGTGGCCGGCGACTTCGATGTTCTCGACTTCCAGATCCGAGATCGCGGTCTCGAAATGCGGGTCCCAGTTGACCAACCGCTTGCCGCGATAGATCAGGCCCTTTTCATACATGTCGACGAAGACCTTGATGACCGCGTCGTGGAAGTTGGCCGAGTTCTCGTGCCCGGTCCGCGGATCACGCGGCGCGCCAGCCATGGTGAAGGCATTGCGCGACCAGTCACAGGAGGAACCAAGACGTTTCAGCTGCTCGATGATCGTGCCGCCGTATTCGCCCTTCCATTCCCAGACCTTGTCCAGAAAAGCCTCGCGACCCAGCTCGCTTCGGCTGGGCTGTTGGGTGGCGGCCAGCATCTTTTCGACCTGCATCTGGGTGGCGATACCGGCATGGTCCTGACCGGGTTGCCACAGCGTGTCGAAGCCGCGCATCCGGTGCCAGCGGGTCAGGATGTCCTGCAGCGTGTTGTTGAAGGCGTGGCCCACGTGCAACGCACCCGTCACGTTGGGCGGCGGGATCATGATGGTAAAGCTTTCGTCGCGCGATCTGTTCGCGCCTGCCTTGAAGGCCCCGGCCTGTTCCCAGGCCTCATAAATGCGGGCCTCAGCCTCGGCCGCGTTGAATGTCTTTTCCATCGCCATAGGATGCGTCCTGCGTCAACAAATTCGGGTCAGCGCCTGCAATAGCGAATGCGTAAGGGAAGGGGAAGGGTTGTATGCTATTCGGCTTGGGCAAAGCGCGCGCGAAAATAGTCCTGAACACGCTGGTAGGCCGGTTGATGAAAATCCAGAGCCCGCAATGAGTGGTCGTTACCGTCAATTCCACCGTCTCAAGATGAACACCGAAAGCATCCTTCAGGGCGCCCATATGCCTTTCTGAGGCCAGTTTGTCATCGGCGTAGCGCATGGCCAGGCCGGGGCCCTTCCGTGCCATGCCCGCGCGGGCGTTGCCAACCTCTTGTGGGCTCATGTGCAGGCTGTCCCCGCCAAAGATCGGTATGGCAGGCTGACTGGCGACGCCACCTAATACGGCATCCTCGGCCATCAGGGTCAGAGCAAAGCTGCCGGTCAGGCACATGCCAATTACGCCCACACCGGTGGCGTTGTCGCGGGACTTGATCTCGGCGACCAGCGCTTGCATCCAATGGGCAATAGGGCTTTGGTGACCCTTGAGAAACATGTTGAACTCACGCCGGACACAGAAAAGGCGCGCTGCGTTTTTGGCCATCGTGACCTTTCCATATGTTCCGATCATATGGGGCAGATAGACGCGAAACCCGGCTGTGTTCAGACGCTGCGCCAGATCCAGCGTTTCCGGTCCGATCCCGGGCAATTCCTGCAGGATCAAGATCGGAGGACCGCCGCCACCGACATACACGTCGTGGGTGGCTTCGCCGCCGCTGGTCAGCGGGGCAGTGAATGGAAAAACGCTATCATGTGCCCATGTCATGACCTGTAGGTTAACCGAAAAAAGACTGGCAAAACACGGGGAAGCTGGCTGTTCGACTGGACATCGCCTTGGGCTGGGCTACGGTCGCCAACGCAGGAGGATCATCGCATGGAAAAGTTCGGCAAAAGCCAGCTCGTCAAACGGACAGAAGATCAGCGGTTTCTGACCGGGCACGGACGATACATGGACGATGATGTGCCCGAAGGCGCTCTGTTCGCTGCCTTTTTTCGCAGCCCGGTTGCCCATGGTCGGATCACGGCGCTGGATCTGGATGCCGCGCGTGAGGCGGAAGGGGTGCGCCTTGTTATGACGCTGGATGATCTCTCGACGGCGGGGATCGACACTGTGATGAACGCAGCAACTGTGCAGAATCGCGATGGCTCTCAGACCCTTGCGCCCGACAGGCATATGCTGGCCCAAGACCGCGTCCGGTTTGTTGGCGAACCTGTGGCTGTCGTGATAGCGGACACGCTGTTGCAGGCGCGAGATGCGGTTGAGACGATCTGGATGGACACGGATGATCTGCCCGCAAAGCTGGATGTCGAAGCCGGTGGCGAACCGCTGCATGATCAGGTCGCCGACAATCGCGCCTTTGATTGGGGGTTGGGTGACGAGGCAGAAACCGATGCCGCCTTTCAGGCTGCCGCGCATACCGTTTCGCTGGATGTGGCCGACAACCGCGTGATCATCACCTCAATCGAGCCACGGGGATGTCAGGCCAATTGGGTCGATGGTCGTTTGCACTTTGCCTATGGTGGGCAAGGCGTCTGGGCGATGCGGGGGCAGTTGGCGCAAAAGCTGAAGCTGGAACCCGAGGCGATCCGTGTCACCACCCCGGATGTGGGTGGCGGATTCGGCATGAAGGTCATGCCGTACCCTGAGTATTTTTGCGTCTCAGTTGCTGCGATGAAACTCGGGCAGCCTGTTCATTGGATGTCTGACCGGTCCGAGGCGATGCTGTCGGACCACCACGGTCGCGACCTGACCTCATTGGCTGAGCTCGCCTTTGACGAGGACCTGAAAATCACGGCCTACCGGGTGCGCAGCAAGGTAAATCTGGGTGCGTATAGCAGTCATTTTGGGCAAGCGATCCAGACCAGTCTTTTCAGCAAGGTGTTGATGGGGGTTTACGACGTTCAAACGACGTATCTGCGGGTTGAGGGGTTCTATACCAACACCACGCAAGTCGATGCCTATCGGGGGGCAGGGCGGCCCGAGGCGATCTATGTTCTGGAACGTGTCATGGATCGCGCCGCGCGCCAACTGGGCGTCGATCCTTGGGAGTTGCGCCGCAGGAATTTCATCCTGCCGGAAAACTTCCCCTACAAAACCGCGACCGGCGAAATCTATGACGTAGGTGATTTCGATATGGTCCTGTCCCGTGCAGGTGCCCAGACCCATGGATTCACGACGCGAAAAACTGCAGATGCGGAACGTGGCCTGATCCGGGGGCGGGGCTTGTGTTACTATATCGAAAGCATTTTGGGTGACCCTTCGGAAAACGCGAAAGTCGAGTTCTGCGAGGATGGCACGGTGAACCTTTATGTCGGTACCCAATCGAACGGGCAGGGGCATGAGACGGTCTATGCGCAATTCCTGTCAGACCAAACCGGAGTTCCGATGGACCAGATCAAAGTGGTCCAGGGTGACAGCGATCAGTTGCCACATGGTGGCGGGACTGGCGGGTCACGTTCAGTCACGGTGCAAAGTACGGCCACGCTGGCGACAATTGACGTCATGATCGCCGCATTCACGCCGTATCTGGCGGATAAGATGGGGGTGGAGGAAAGTGATGTGCGTTTCGACCATGAAACCTTCCGCGCGCCGGGAACAAACCTGACACCTACGCTCACCGAGGCTGCGGAGATGGCCCGCGCCGATGGGCGCGCCGACCTGCTGAGTCACGAGGCCAGCGCCAATCTGGATGCGCGGAGTTATCCCAATGGCGCACATGTTGCCGAAATCGTGATTGATTCTTACACCGGTGAAACCTGGGTGGATCGCTATACTGTCGTCGACGACTTCGGTAATCTTATCAACCCGATGCTGGCCGAAGGGCAGGTGCATGGCGGGGTGGTGCAGGGCATTGGTCAGGCGCTGACGGAACACGTTGTGCATGATGCGCAGGGGCAACTGCTCACGGCTTCGTTGATGGATTACGCCTTGCCCCGCGCGGCCGAGATACCCATGATTAAGTTTACCTCGGCACCGGTTCCGTCAACTTCCAACCCGATGGGGATGAAAGGATGCGGAGAGGCCGGCACCGTGGGCGCGCTGGCCGCGGTGGCAAACGCGGTTCAGGATGCGCTCTGGGATTACGGGGTGCGGCAGGCGGATATGCCTTTCACACCTTACAAAGTATGGGAATTGTTGACGCATGGTTCTGTCGCGGCTGAGTAGAAAGGTACTGGGATGGCTCGGACGGCCCTTACGGTCCGAGCATTCCGCCGAGGCGCTTCACCGCGAGCCCGTCAGCCATGTGATTATCCTAGACGGCACCATGTCGACGTTGGAGCCGGGCTACGAAACCCATGCGGGCCAGACCCTGCGACTATGCCGCGAAATGGGCAGTAAAGTGTCCGTCTTTTACGAATCTGGTGTGCAATGGGAAAACTGGAAGTCCTCGCTAGACGTGATGATGGGGCGGGGCATCAACCGCCAGATCCGCCGCGCATATGGCTATCTCGCTTCACGCTACAAACCCGGCGACCGTATCTATTTCATCGGCTATTCACGCGGCGCTTACGGTGTGCGCAGCTTGGCTGGTGTGATTGACATGATCGGTCTGCTCAAGGCCGAACATGCCACTGTGCGCAACATCAAACAGGCCTACCGGCACTATGAATGCAATGCCAGCGGGTCGGCTGCGGCCGAGTTCCGGAGGCAATTCTGTCACGAAGATGTGGCGATTGAGATGGTTGGCGTCTGGGATACGGTCAAAGCGCTGGGCATGCGTCTGCCGCTGCTGTGGCGCTGGGCCGAAGAGCGTCACGCCTTTCACTCCCACCAGCTTGGACCGGCGACGCGCCACGGGTACCACGCAATGGCACTGGACGAGACTCGCGAAGTGTTCGAGCCGGTCCTGTGGAAATGTACCCCCGAATTCAAAGGCCATGTCGAACAGGTTTGGTTCCGTGGCACTCACGGCGATGTGGGTGGCCAGTTGAACGGCTTTGAAGAGGCCCGTCCCCTCAGTAACATTTCTCTGGTCTGGATGCTGGATAAGGCCGAGTTGCACGGTTTGCCTTTGCCCGAAGGCTGGCGTGATCGGTTCCCGACGGATACCTCCGCCCGTTCTGTTGGAACGTGGCGTGGCTGGGGCAAGATTTTCCTGCTGCGGAAGCACCGCAAAGTGGGCCGCGACCGGTCAGAAAAGCTCCATGTCTCGGTCTCGCCGGATGAACTGCCACGCTGGGTGCCGATGCCGGATTTGCCGTCGCATCCTGCGCAGTAGAACTTACTTCGGAACGCAGACATTTCTGACCGGTTCGATCAGTTTATCCGGACGTTCAACAAGATCGAAACGCCAATGTCTTGGCGACCAGTTAAACACCCTCTGCTCTTCGGGATAGTTTACCACCATCAAACCGTGAAAGTACCAAACGGATGTGGACTTGTATCCGGTCTTTGTTGTGTAGAACGAAAATCCGCGCAATTCGTACAGGTCTTCAATTGGAGAATTCTCTGCATGTACAGCGATGCAATATGGCGCGCCATTTGAGATCATGCGCGCCTGAACAAGAACCATTGGAACCGTAAACAAAGACCAAAGCGCAGTCAGGGTTGAAACCGATATGCCAACCTTTGCCGCCCATGAAGGTTGCGGTTTACCCCCGCGACCGGACCAGATGAGAAAGCTGGATGCGATGGCGAGGGTCAAACTGATACCGTGCAAGGCTTGAGTGTCAGAAAAGGGTCCAAAAACGCCAGATGCTAGGGTCAGAAACAGCCCCAGAACGAATGAGAAACCCGCAAGAATTCTGGCAAGAAGTCGCGGGATAGGACACTTTCCCAACAAAGCAAGGCCGCCGATGAATGCGGGTATAGCGGGTATGAGCCACAAGATTAGGAGTAGGATTTGAAAGAGCAAAAGCAGCGCTTTCCTGTCCGTTTTGGCTTCAAACAGAAACGGATCTACGGGCTGCATGTAGGCGGCAAAGATCAGCACGGCATAGGCACCAAACAGTGCTTTGTATTTTAGATTCGGCTGAATAGCGAAATCTCTCTGGTCAAAAAATTAACTGTCCACCCGTCTTTCAGCGGGTGGGCAGCTAAAAAAATTGGATACGCCACGCCGTAAATGCAACGTGCATAACTAAACTTCTACCGCCGGCGGTCGCGACGCGAGCTCATTGGCTGGAAGGCCACGCCAACATGCGCTTCGCAATAAGGTTTACCCGCTTCAACCGGCAGGCCGCAGAACCAGAAATCCTCGGTCGCGGGGTCGCCTACTGGCCATTTGCAGGTCTTCTCGGTCAGTTCCATCAGCGTCAGCTTCTTGGCCTTTTTCTCGACCTCGTTGACCTTGGCCAATGCCTCGGGGCTGATTTCATTGGCCGATGGCTGTGGCGGCAACGGTTGACCGGCCGGAATGATCTGGCGGCGGGCCGGAACAGCAGGTTTTGCTTCAGCTGTAGGTGCCGGGGCCGGGCGCGCCGGTTCGGTCTTGGGCGCTGGCCTTGGCTTGGTCTCGGCCTTGGGCGCGGGTGCCGGTTTTTCCTTGGGTTCGGATTTGGCCGGCGAGGCACCGGTTGCGCGGTTCGACAGACCCAGACGGTGCACCTTGCCGATCACCGCATTGCGGGTCACGCCGCCCAGCTCCTTGGCGATCTGGCTGGCCGACTGGCCCTCGCCCCACATTTTCTTCAGCAGTTCTACGCGCTCGTCAGTCCAGGACATCATTTGCCTTTCAAAAGCGGAAAGCGGCCCCGGATTCGGGCCGCCTTGGGAATTCGTCTCAGCCCCCTATTTTAATCACTGCGAGCCGAGTTACAAGCGGTTCTCGAATCAGGATGAGGGCAGGTGATGCAGATTTCCGCAGATCAGAGCGAACGGCGTTTCGGAACAGTTAACTGGATGGGGCTTTACACGCTGGCCCAGCGTGAAACGCTGCGGTTTCTGGCGGTTTGGACTCAAACCCTGTTGGCGCCGCTTGTGACGGCCGGGCTGTTCCTGCTGATCTTCAATATCGCCATCGGTCCGGGGCGTCCGGATGTGATGGGGGTGCCGTTCCTGACCTTTCTGGCGCCGGGCATCATGATGATGACCGTTATCCAGAATGCGTTCGCCAACACCTCATCCTCGATGGTGATCGCCAAAGTGCAGGGGAATATTGTCGATACGTTGATGCCGCCTTTGTCCCCGCTTGAGATCCTGCTGGGCTATCTGGCCGGTGGCGTCGCGCGGGGTGTTCTGATCGCTTGTGTGGTTGCGGTCGCACTTGCTTTGGTTTTGGGGATTTACCCGCAGAACCCGTTGTTTGCCCTGATCTTCGTTGTTCTGGGTGGCGCATTCATGGGGGCCTTGGGCCTGTTCGCCGGTATTTTTGCCAACAAGTTTGATCAGATGGCGGCCATCACGAACTTCATCGTGACACCATTGGCTTTCCTGTCGGGTACGTTTTACTCGGTCCAGGCGCTGCCTCCGATCCTGAACCGGGTGAGTCATGTGAACCCGGTTTTCTATCTGATCGACGGCCTGCGCTATGGGATGATCGGCGTGTCCGACAGTTCACCCTGGTTGGGAATTGCCGTTTGCTCTGGCGCCACGCTGCTGGTCGGCGCGCTGACTTGGCAGATGTTGCGGACGGGGTATCGCCTAAAGGCTTAAACCGTCTCGGCTAAGGAGCCGGGCTGAAAGGTCATTCGGGGTTTTCCTAGTCGCGGGTGCAGGTTTGCGGCCACGGCGCAGGCCCCGAACAGAGCCAACCCTCCGACCGCGAATACCCCGGCGACGGGTGAGATCAGAAGGACCAGTGATGCAACTCCGGGTGTCAGAATGCCGGAAACGTCGCGGTAGCTGGAATATATCGCTGACATTTCGGTGCGCTCGGACGGTTTCACTGCCATGAGGAAAGGCAGACCGGCGCAAATGTCCAGAACGATAAGCCAGATGGACCCAAGAACCAACGCCGCAACCGCCGCGACCGGCCAACCCGCGATGGCTCCAGCGGTGACAAAGCAGGTTCCGCAGGCAGCAAAACCCACGCGGACTGCTGTGCGAATCGAACGCCCCTGCACCCAGCGCAGAATCAGCGGAGCCGCGAACAGCATCGCGTTGGTGGTGGACAGAAGGATGCCGCCCAGTTGCTCACCCAGCCCGTTTTGAATGGCGAAAATGGGTAGATACACCACGTAGATCCACCAGCCGCAGGATCGGATCATGGCGAAAAGATATCCCGCGACCAGACGGGGTTGCGCAAAGAAGCGCGGCAGAAAGGCCAGCGGGTTTTTCGCGGTGCCTCGCGCCTTGGTGATCAACTTGCCATTGCCCAACCGCATGCGCCAGAACTGGATCAGCATGACCGCGCCTGCCACCGCGCTGATGACAAAGGGGGCAGGGGGCCATACCTCCAGCAATAAGACGCCGGCCATCGGGCCGCCTGCCCAGCCGAGGGCGCTGTAAAACATGCGGCTGGTCTCGCATTTGCCCAGCTCGATCTTGCTGATGTAATCCAGAACATAAGCATTGAAGCAAATAAATGTGACCACTGTCGCGACCGTGTTCAGGGCAAGCGCACCGACCACTGCCGTCGGGCTGCCCTCAATCGCCAGAAGGGCACCGCCGATGAACATGAGGCAACCAACAGTGTACGCCCATCTGCGCGGTATGAAGCGGATCAGGAACGGCACCATCAGCCCCGCAATCAACGAGATAACGCCGACCAGAAAATACAGGAAAGATACCGAAGACGCATCACCCAATGCTCGGTACATGGCCAGTGGAAAGACCGATATCAGAATGCCGCGGACAATGGCCTCGAATCCGGCCAGGATGCCGAAATCGCGGACTGAAGGTGCTGGGGCATGGCGCACCCATTCGGGGATACGGCGTTCGTGCATGGGTAAACTCTCAAATCAACTGAGGTTACATTGCGCCGGATCAATCCGCGTTCTTCGGAGTTTGCGACATACAGGTCGCCCCCGGCCTATGTCAGAAAAACTTTTTAGAGTTTCAGGCCTGCCGCGCCCGCGCTTCTCGCCAGACAAGAATGAGTCCGCCGGTCAGAATTATGGCTGAGCCGATCATACTGATCCTGTCCGGAATCACGCCGAATATCGCGAAATCGTAGAAAGCGGCGAAAATCAGCGTCGCATAGCTGATCGGGGCAACAAATGAGGCGTCTGCCCGGGCCATGCCGTTCACAAAACACGCCTGCGCGCAGGCCATCAGCGCGCCGATACCCGCCAGCGCTGCCCATTGTTCTAGAGTTGGCATCTGAAAAACAAAGCTCACCGCGACAGAGGCAATCGTCAGGCCCATTGCGTTGTTGATCAGCAAAATCTGGATCGGGATTTCTCGACCGGAGAGTTTCTTGATGAATATCAGCTCCATCCCGATGACTGCGGCTGCCGTCAGTGCCAACAGGGCTGCTGGCTGAAAGCTATCGGGTGTCGGGCGCAACAGTATCAGCGCCCCAGCCAACGCCACCGCTGCCGCCAGCCAGCGCCAAGGGCCGACGCCTTCTTTCAGCAGCGGGATTGCCAACACCATTGCAAAGACCGGGTTCAGAAAGGAAATCGCCGTCGCATCCGCGATCGGAATGAACGCGACCGAGGCGAACATCAGCGTAATCCCGACCCAGCCGAAACTTGTACGCCCAATATGCAGGCCCCAATGCGGACGCTGCAGGCGCGGCCGCATCACGCCGACGGCGGTGACGATCACGATAAAGGCAAACAGAAACCTCCCATGGCTGATCTGCATTGGATGCAGCGCGGGACCCAACGTGTCCGTCCCCAAGGCTTTGGCCAGCAGGGTGGTCCCGGCCAGCAACGCACTGGCGGCGGTGATCAGCACGGCCGCAAGAGGCGGATTGTGGGCTTTGGCGACAAACATATGTCAGCGGTGCGTCAGCGCATGTCAAATGGCAAGCGGCAAATGCGTCGCGCCAAGTATTTTCGCTGGTTGCCAATTTCAGGGTTTTCAGATGCTTCGGGCAGCGCTATACGGCGGCTTATGATCAAAAACGCACATATCCTGCGACTCCGACGCCGACGCTTCGCCGCGTAACCGGCCTCTTTGATCTATTTGCGCTGTTCAAATCGGCGCAATTTCTACCAAATCAGTTGACGAACACAGGCCGAGTGTATCACTCACAAGGCTCAAACTACCTGAAAAGGATGATCCCATGATCCCGTCCGTTCTGCCGACCTATAACCGCGCGCCCCTGACTTTCGTGAAGGGTGAGGGCGCCTGGCTGACCGAGGCGGATGGCCGACGTTTTCTGGACCTGGGCGCTGGGATCGCCGTGAATGCGCTGGGCCATGCCCATCCCGCACTGGTCAATGCCCTGACCGAGCAGGCGCACGCGCTGTGGCATGTTTCAAACCTCTACCACATCCCGCAGCAGCAGGCGCTGGCCGACAAACTGGTCGAGCACACCTTTGCCGATACCGTGTTCTTCACAAACTCGGGCACCGAGTCTTGCGAACTGGCCGTGAAAATGGCCCGCAAGTACTTCTATGACAAGGATCAGCCTGAACGGGTCGAGATCATCACCTTTGATGGCTCGTTCCACGGCCGGTCGTCGGCTGGTATTGCCGCTGCCGGGTCTGAGAAGATGACCAAGGGCTTCGGTCCACTGCTGCCGGGCTTTGTTCATGTCACGTTTGGCGACCTCGATGGCGTCACTAATGCGATCACCGATAAAACCGCCGCGATCATGATCGAACCCGTGCAGGGCGAGGGCGGCATCCGTCCGGTTCCAGACGCCGAACTCAAGGCCCTGCGCCAGATTTGCGATGACAACGGCCTGCTTTTGATCCTCGATGAGGTGCAATGTGGCGTAGGCCGTACCGGCAAGCTGTTCGCCCATGAATGGGCTGGAATTACCCCTGATATCATGATGGTCGCCAAAGGCATCGGCGGCGGCTTCCCTCTGGGTGCTGTTCTGGCCACGGAAGATGCCGCCAGCGGTATGACGGCAGGCACGCATGGCTCTACCTATGGCGGCAACCCGCTGGGCTGTGCCGTGGGCTGCGCGGTAATTGATCAGGTGGCGACACCAGCATTCCTGGATGGCGTCAACCGTAAGGCCGGCATGCTGCGCCAGAAGCTCGAAGGACTAATCGCCGAGCACCCGGAGGTCTTCGAAGAAGTGCGCGGAACCGGCCTGATGCTGGGCCTGAAGTGCAAAGCGCCCAATATCGACATGGTCAACGCCGGCTATGACAATGAGGTCATTACCGTCCCAGCCGCCGATAACGTGATCCGCCTGCTTCCGCCGCTGACGTTGACCGAGGATGACATCGCCCAGGCCGTGATCCGCCTCGACAAAGCCGCTGCGCAGGTCGAAGAGTCAATGGCCTCGGCCTAAGACACACCCGAATGAAAAGTGAACAGAAATGAACCATTTTCTCGATATCCATAAAACCGACGCGGGCGATCTGCGGACCATGATTGATCAGGCGGGCGCTATGAAACAGGCGCGCCTGGGCCGCCCAAAGGCAGCACTTGATGACGAACAGCCTCTGAAAGACCGCATGGTCGCGCTGATCTTCGAAAAACCATCCACCAGAACGCGCGTGTCCTTTGACGTGGGTGTGCGCCAGATGGGCGGGCAGACCATGGTGCTGTCGGGCAAAGACATGCAACTGGGCCACGGCGAAACCATCGCCGACACCGCCCGCGTCCTGTCGCGCTATGTCGATATGATCATGATTCGGACCTTCGATGAGACCATTCTGACCGAGATGTCGGAATATTCGGACGTGCCGGTCATTAACGGCCTGACTGACCGCACCCATCCCTGTCAGATCATGGCGGATGTGCTGACGTTTGAGGAACACCGCGGCCCGATTGCGGGCAAGAAAGTAGTCTGGACCGGCGACGGCAACAATGTTTGCGCCTCGTTCCTGCATGCTGCGGGTCAGTTCGGGTTTGATTTCACTTTTACCGGCCCGGCCCAGCTTGATCCGGAAGAAGAGTTCATGGGGCTTGCCCGTCAAAAGGGCTCGAAAATCGTGGTCGAACGAGACCCGTATAAAGCGGTTGTGGGTGCCGATCTGGTGGTCGCTGATACCTGGGTTTCAATGCACGATTCCCAGTCCGCCAAGGAACGCCGCCACAACATGCTGCGTCCCTACCAGGTCAACGCCGAGCTGATGTCACACGCAAAACCGGACGCGCTGTTCATGCACTGCTTGCCTGCCCACCGCGAAGAAGAAGCGACATCCGAAGTGATGGACGGCCCCAACTCGGTCATCTTCGATGAGGCCGAAAACCGTCTGCACGCGCAAAAGGCCGTGATGCGCTGGTGTCTGGGCGTCTGAACGGAGTCCATCATGCCCCATGTCACACTGGAGTTTTCGAAAGGCATAGAGCAGGTCCATGATGTTCAGGCAATTTGCGATCAGCTATTTGCCTTGCTGGCTGAACATCGTGAATTCGACGCTGAAACGATAAAAATCCGCGCGACACCGGTAGAATACTACCGTATCGGCACTGATCCCCAAAGCTTCGTCCATGCCACGCTTCTGCTGATGCAGGGGCGTGACGAGGCGACGCGCTCTGAGCTTACCGTGGCCATATTAGAGGTTCTGTCGGCGGCCTTGCCCGAGGTTGGCAGTATCACAGTGCAAGACGTTCAGATGAACCGCGCTTCCTACGCGAAACGGGTGGCCGGGCCATAGCCAGTGTCCGGTTGTCACAGATCCTGTGTTGTTCAGGTGGGGCGCCTGATATCCCAAATCCGCAATTTGGCGAGCGTCGCGACGCTCGCCAACACGACCAGACCGCATAGTGCCCATTTGGTCGTGACCTCCATCGTACCTTCAATCAGCAGGGCATGCACAACGCTGCCGATGATGGTAACGGTCGCAAGTCCCGTATGCCCCAATCTCCAGACCCGAAACCGCAGGCCCATGCGCTGACGAAAAAGACCCAGCAAGGCCACCAAGAACGCGCCCCACATCGCTATCACACCCCATGCCGAAAACGGTGTCGGTGATACAAATAACATAGCGTCAATAACGTCGGGCGGGCTGGTGATCCACAAACCACCGACATGGATCAGAATGGCTGCAACTAATGCCAGCCCACACCACCTATGCCAATGGCGGCTGGCAACCGGGGTCAGCCCCGGCAACAAACGGCCCGCAAGTAGCGGCTGCATCAACAGCAGACACATTGAAATAACACCGGCAAATCCGGCCGTGATGTAGATCGGTTCACGCCATGCCAGCTGAGGGCTCGCCGCCGCCGCGATAATCGGTACGGCTATGGCTAGGATCACAAAGGTCCAGATTACTGGGCTTCGACGCACTGTGGTTAGGCAGGCTGCAGAACGAAATGCGCGGCCAAGGTCTTGTCCTTGGAACTGCCCATGATTGGGCGCAGGAAAACCGTTTCGAACTCACCACTGTCATAAGCTAGATGGCCGTGTGGCTGGCCAAAGGCGGGTACGATCTGCGGCATCTCCAGTCGGAACTCGCCATTGGCATCGGTCAGAGTTGCGCCGTGGCTCTGCGGATCGCGTTCGTGGCCTTCTGTCGTATGCGCCCAGATCTGGATGCGCTGACCGGGCAGGGGGGCACCGTCCCCGGCGCGTCGCACTGTTCCGGTCATCCAGAACCCGCCGCCGCCAATCCGGTCAACGATGGGCGCGCCGGGACGGTAATTGTTGGACCCTCCGCGCATGGATGCGGTGGGGGCCATGCCACTTGCGCGCGCTGGCACCAACAGGCCTGTCGCACCCGTTGCCAAAGCGGCCCCAGACGCCAAAATCAAAGAACGACGAGAGAACGTAACACCAGCCATACAAACCTCTCTTTTCAAACGTTTCACCACGCCTCGGCGATGCCGGGCATTCTTTGAGCGGAAAGATAGCACGATTGTTTCAGTTTCCGAGGGGTCGCGCGGCGGGGGGTGACAAATTGTGAATTCCTTTGACCGTGCCCCCGCGCGGGTGCCATCCTGAAATCCGTCAGTTCGAGGAGTCCTGCAATATGATTGTCGAAGACGTTGTCTCAGACGAAGAAATCAAGGCGTTCAAACGCGACGGTGCGGTTGTGCTGCGCTCCAGGTTCTCAGAGGATTGGCTGGCACTTTTGCGAGACGGCATCGACGCGGATTTGGCCCGCCCAACCGATAATTTCACCCGCCATACCAAGGATCCTCGCGCACCTGCCTATTTCGAGGACTACTGGGCTTGGAATAAAATCCCGCAATTCACGCAATTCGTTCACAACTCACCTTGTGCTCCGCTTGCCGCACAGTTGCTGGGTGCACTATCGATCAATCTTGTCATGGACAACTGGTTCCTGCGCGAGGCTGGATCAATTTCGCGTCCACCGTTTCATCAGGACCTGTCCTATTTCGACTTCGAAGGCACGATGTGCGTCCTGTGGTTGCCGCTTGAACCCGTGACCAAGGAAAACGGCATCGCCTTCGTCAAAGGCTCGCATCTTTGGGACAAGCTGTTCATGCGGGTCAGGTTCGCCGACGGGCATCCCAGCTACGAACCCACCGAGGTTGCGGGGCTGACCTATCACCCGCCGCCAGACGTCAATGCCGATCCGGGCGCTTTCGATCTTTTGCAATGGGATATGAATCCGGGCGACTGCATCTTCTTCGACATGCGCACCTTGCACGGTGGGCTGTCATCAGTCACCCCAACGGAAACCGTACGCCGTTTTACGCTGCGGATGACCGCTCCGGATGGCAGGCTCCGGTATCGGGGGGATTGGGCCAAGGATGAACGGGCGCAGTTCGAAGCCGAAGGATATCGTGAAGGTGATCGAATTGATGGGGCGTTTTTCCCGCAGCTTTGGCCGCGCGGGCTGGGTCTTGTCTGATTTAAGGACCGGGCTCGCACCAGTTCTGTGCATTCCTGCAAATTGAATGACTGGTTTGTCAGGCCTATTCTGTATCAATGAACTGAACGGACCGATCACAGGAGAGCAGTCATGAGTTGGAACCCCACCCAACACCCTGAGAATTCGCCTCTGGAGACGCTGATCATTCCTCGTGCCCGTGATCTGGGCGGTTTCGAGGTGCGGCGCGCGTTGCCCTCGCTCAAACGTCAGCTTGTTGGACCGTTTATCTTTTTTGATCAGGTGGGCCCCGCCGAGTTCATCACCGACGGTGGCATCGACGTACGGCCGCACCCTCATATCGGCTTGGGTACAGTGACCTATCTGTATCAGGGCGAGTTCGAGCATCGCGACAGCCTTGGCACCCATCAGATGATCTATCCAGGTGAGGTAAACTGGATGGTGGCCGGTCGCGGCGTGACCCATTCGGAACGTACCAGTGAGGAAACGCGGGCCAAGCGGCACAGCCTGTTCGGTGTTCAGACTTGGATTGCACTGCCTGAGGTGTACGAGGACATGGCCCCGGATTTTGAGCACCACAAGCAGGCTGCGCTGCCGCATATCCAAGACAATGGCGTCAGAGCCCGGCTAATCCTTGGTTCGGCTTATGGCGAAACCAGCCCGGTGACGATGCTGTCGGAAACCTTCTATCTGGACGTGCAACTTGAACCCGGCGCCGCCTTTCCTTTGCCCGACGACCACGAAGATCGCGGGGTCTATGTCATTCAGGGGTCGGTCGAGATTGCGGGCGACGCGTTCGAGGAAGGTCGCATGATGGTGTTCCGCCCGGGCGATCGTCTTTCGGTCAAGGCGGGTCCGTTTGGCGCGCGGTTGATGCTGCTGGGCGGGGCCACACTGAACGAGGATCGCTATATCTGGTGGAATTTCGTGTCCTCTTCGAAGGAAAAAATCGAAAACGCCACTCGCGAATGGAAAGCCGCGGATTGGGCCAACGGTGCCTTCCACCTGCCCCCGGGCGATGATCAGGAGTTCATTCCGATTTCCGACGAGTTGGAGCGCACAAGCCCAAGACGGGCACGTTAACCAGACGTCAGGGGGCCTTGTCCGAACTTGCGATACCGGCAATCCTCGCCTCAACGGGAGGGTTGTCATGAAGATCGTAATCGCAGGCGCGGGCAGCATTGGATGTTATTGCGGAGCTTTCCTGGCTGATGCCGGTCATTCGGTCACGCTGTTGGGCCGCCCACACATTCTGGACCCAATTCGTGAGGAGGGCCTGACTGTCACTGATTTTTCCGGCCTGCATCTACATGTGGCGGCCGAGACGCTGACGATGTCCGAAACCCCGGATTGCCTGAAAGACGCAGAGTTGGTGATCGTGGCCGTCAAGGCCGCGGCCACGGCGGATATGGCAGAACAGATCGCGCGGTTCGCCCCGGCCTCTGCGCCGGTGTTGTCCTGGCAGAACGGGATGGAAAACGCCCGGGTGCTGCGGGCGGCGCTTCCGGATCATGACGTTCGCGCGGGAATGGTGCCCTTCAACGTAGTGCCGCCCCAGCCCGCCAGCTTTCACCGCGCCACTTCTGGCTATATCGTGATCCAGTCCGGCTCGGGCGGTTTGGGGCAGGCAGTTAGCTCACCTAACCTGCCGGTGACCGAAAGCGACGAGATCGAAGCCGTGCAATGGGGTAAGCTGGTCATCAACCTGAACAACGCATTGAACGCGTTGTCGGGGCTGACGTTGAAGGATCAATTGCTGGATCGCAAGTGGCGTCGCCTGATGGCCGACCAGATGGCCGAGGCTTTGGGGGTACTTCAGGCCGCAGGCGACCCTGTTGCATCAACCACGCCTTTGCCCGCTTGGATGACGCCGCATATCCTGCGTCTGCCAACGCCGTTATTCACGCGGATCGCGGCCCGGATGCTGACCATCGACCCAAGCGCGCGCACGTCGATGGCCTATGACCTCGCGGCGGGGCGCGTGACGGAAATCGACAGTCTGCAAGGTGAGATTGTCCGACTGGGCAAGCAACATAGGCGGCCTGCGCCGATTTGCGCTAGGGTACAGGCTCTGATCGAACAAAAGCCGGATGTAAGTCTGTCACCGGATCAGATCTTCCCTTGATCTGACCACATTCAGGTGAACGCAGTCAAAATCCAGAAGATCACGGCTGACATTGTAGCCGCCGCTGGGACGGTAATCACCCAGGCGGCTATAATGGTCATGAAATGCGACCGCCGCACCAGCTTGCGCCGCCGCTGCTCTTCACGGGCCAAACGCAACTCGGGCGGGCGGCGATCATTACTTTGCTTGCGTCGGCGATCCTGATTCCATTCACGGTAAAATCCGACGCCAAACACCGCACCCACCGCGATGTGGGTCGAGCTGACCGGCAGCCCAAGCCAGCTTGCAACAATCACTGTGATTGCCGCCGACAAAGCGACGCAGAATGCACGCATCGGGTTCAGTTTGGTGATCTGGCTACCCACCATCCGGATCAGCTTGGGGCCAAACAGGAACAGGCCGAACGAAATCCCAAAGGCACCGATCACCATTACCCATGTCGGTATCGTGACTTTCGAGGCAAAATCGCCAAATTCAGCGGCGTGCACAATCGCGGCCAGCGGGCCGACAGCATTGGCGACGTCGTTGGCACCATGTGCAAAGCTCAGAAACCCGGCTGAGATGACCAGAGGCAACCCAAACAGAACTTTCAAAGATTTGGTGCGGTTTTCCAGCCCTTCGGATTTACGTCGAACCCAAGGCACGGTCACGGCCCAAGCCAGAATGCCCGAGGTCAGACCGATCAGTAGCGCGATTTCCAGATCGATTTTCACGATCCGCTTCAGGCCTTTGACAGAGAGATATGTCGCAAATGCGCCAGCCATCACAGCCACCAGAATAGGAACCCAGCGACGGGCTGCAGCGATCTTGTCGTCCTGATACTGGATTTTCGCCTTGATCAGCGCCAGAAATCCGGCAGCAATCGCGCCGCCCAGGACCGGAGAGATCACCCAACTGGCGGCAATCGCGCTCATCGTGCCCCAGCTGACCGCGCTAAGGCCTGCTGCAGCGATACCAGCCCCCATCACGCCGCCCACGACCGAATGGGTTGTGGAAACAGGCGCGCCGACCCAAGTTGCCAGGTTGACCCACATCGCCGATGAGATCAGCGCCGCCATCATCGCCCAGATAAAGACATTGCTGTTCTGGACTGAGGCAGGGTCGATGATGCCCTTGGAGATGGTCGAGACAACGTCTCCGCCGGCCAGCAGGGCGCCCGCGCTTTCCGCGACTGCGGCGATGGCGATTGCCCCACCCATGGTCAGGGCGTTGGCACCGACCGCAGGGCCCATGTTGTTGGCAACGTCGTTGGCACCGATGTTGATTGCCATGTAGGCACCAAAACCGGCAGCCGCGATGACGATCAGCCCGCCGTCTGCCCGGCCGAATAGTATCGCAGCAATCAATCCGGCGATAACTATGAATGCCAGAGCGATGCCCGGCGCAAGCAACGGCCGCGCCACGTGCACGTTCGCATGCTCAAGGCGGGAAATTCGGTGCAGGTCGCTGTCCAGGGCTTGCCAGCGGTTTTTTTCGTTCGTGTTCGACATCGGTTTTCTGTGGGTGATACGGTTTAACCGGCGCGGTTAACGGCTGGCAGGTCTTGTGGCAACCGGCCTCACAGAAGTTTGTTGCGAAAGCGTTACATTTGCCGCAGCATTTCGCGCAGTTCCGGCTCTTGCACCAGCTCTGCGGCCTCTTTCGGCGAAAACCAGCGCCGTTCACGCTCGCTGACCTCGGGGAATTCCTCGGCCAGATCTTTGACATCTATGCGATACACATTGGTGCGCACGGGTTGGGCCGTTCCGTCATCCAGGATCTTGTCATAGGTGAAATGGCCCACCGCCTTGCGACCCAGGTGTTTCACTTTTACACCGGCTTCTTCCCATGCTTCTTCTTTGGCAGTCTCGGCCCCGTCCATGCCGTCAATCGGCCATCCCTTTGGGATGACCCAGCGACCTGTGCCACGGCTGGTGATCAACAGAACTTTTTTGTCGTCGCCGGTTCCGCGCACGCACAAGGCTGCAAACTGTACCCTGTGTGGGCGTTGGAAGAAGGGTTTGCCAACTTCTTCCCAGATATTGTTCAGCCAAGATGCCATCTATTAAGTGCCAGTACTTTTCTAAGGTTCAAGGAAACGTGACATAACAACTATAAGGCAGGGCTTCAATGCATCTATTGAACGAACGCGTTTTCTGAAGCAAACGAACGTCAGCTACGCCGCTTGACCCGCAAGGTTGGATCGGCCTGCGTCGGATCCTCGGGCCAGGGGTGTTTGGGATATTGCGCGCGCATGTCCTTGCGCACATCCGCGTAAGATCCGGCCCAAAATCCCGGCAGATCGCGCGTGATCTGGATTGGGCGCCGTGCAGGCGACAGCAGAGTGATCTTGAGTGCCTCGCCCCCGATAACCGGATGCCGGGTGACACCGAACAGTTCCTGCAGGCGGACCGAAATCTCGGGCGCCGCCCCGCCATAATCAATCGGCACCTTGCGGCCCAGCGGTGTTTCAAACGATCCCGGCGCGCGACGGTCCAATTCCTGCGTTTGGACCCAGTCCAGCCGCGCGCGCAGGGCGGGCAGCAGGTCGAACTTTTTCCAGTCGTCTGCACTGCGCTGACCTGACAGCATGGGTAGCAGCCAGTCGTCCAAAGCACCCATCAGCCCGCCCAATGAAAAGTCCGGCAGGTCGATCCCTTCGGCGCGTACTAGTTCCACCCGTGCCGCCAATCGTGCCGCGGCCCCGTCCAGCCGCAATCCCAGATCACGCACTCCGTTCAGCATGGCGCGGGCGATGGCCTCGTCCGGCGCGTCCTTCCAGATACGGTCATCCAGAGTGATCGCGCCAAGGCGTTCCTGCGTGCGCGCAATGACCCGGCGTTCGCGTTTCGACCACGCGCAGCTGTCTACCCATTCGATCTGATCCGCGAACAGGTCCCGGATTTCACGCTCTGAGATTTGTGCGGCCATGCGCACCTTGGCCTCGCGCGGGTTTCCGTCCGTATCTGTCACAACAAGATACGGCGCGGCCGCCAATGTGTCACCGCTGTCCAGCACGACGCCTTTGCCGCCGGACAGAACGTAACGCGGCACATCGCCTTTGCGGCGTTGCCCAATGCGATCGGGATAGGCCAATGCGGCCATAGCGGCTGGGCTCAGGTCTGTCTTGCTGCTTCGTGTTTTCAGCCGCTTGCTTTCGGCTTTGATCCGTTCCAACGCGCCCATGTTGATCTGCCACACCCGGTTGCGTTGAAAGGCGCGGGCATCACGCAACGCTTCGAGCCGCAGCAGCAGATCTACCGGAGCGCCCTTTAGCGGATCCCGCTCCGCCATCAGCGCCGCCAGCGAAGCGGCACCGGTCCCGGCCGTCACCAGCATATGCCCCAGCCGAGGATGCAGCGGCAGCGCAGCCAAGGCCCGTCCGTGGTCGGTGATCCGCCCCCTGGCATCCAAGGCACCCAGCATGTTCAACAATGTGCGGGCCTCGGCCATCGTTCCTTCGGGTGGCGGTGTCAAAAAGGCCAGGTCATCTGGTTCGGCCCCCCAAAGCGCCAGTTCCAGCGCAAGGCCCGTCAAGTCGGCCGCTTCGATCTCGGCAGGGGGGTAGGCGGCCAGCGCACCTTCTTCACCTTTGGACCAAAGCCGGTAACACACGCCCTCGGCGACGCGCCCCGCACGACCTGCGCGTTGGGTTGCTTCGGCCCGCGTCACCCGTTCCGTGACCAGCCGCGACATGCCAGAACCCGGATCGAACCGCGCCCGGCGCGCCTGACCCATATCCACAACCACGCGGATGTCAGGAATGGTCAGCGAGGTCTCGGCGATTGACGTTGCGAGCACGACCTTGCGCCCTGTCTCGGCTGGCGAGATCGCTGCGCGCTGGGCGGCAAAGGGCATTGCGCCGAACAGAGGTTTAATTGCGCAATTGCCGGGCAACCGTTTGGATAGCGCGGCCTCGGCCCTGCGGATTTCGCCCTCGCCGGGCAGAAACACGAGCATGCCGCCCTCGGTTTCACGCTCGGCCTTGGCGACCAGATCTATTAGTGCATCCAGCCGTCGTGCCTGTGCACCCAGTGGCCGGTCCAGCCAACGGGTTTCAACCGGGTAACTGCGCCCTTCGGACGTCACCACCGGCGCGTCCATCAGTTGGCCGACGGGTTCGGCGTCCAGGGTTGCGGACATGGCCAGTAGGATCAGGTCGTCGCGTAGTGCGCCCGTAACCTCAAGGCACAGGGCAAGTCCCAGATCCGCGTTCAAAGATCGTTCATGAAACTCGTCAAAAATCACTGCGCCGACGCCGGGCAGATCCGGTTCAGATTGCAGCATTCGGGTCAGAATACCTTCGGTCACCACTTCGATTTGGGTTGTTTTTGAGGTTTTCGCATCGCCCCGCACGCGGTAACCAACGGTTTCGCCTGCACGTTGTCCCAGTGTTTCAGCCATCCGCTCTGCCGCGGCACGCGCAGCAAGCCTTCGGGGTTCGAGCATGATGATCTTGCCGTCGCGCAACCCGGCCTCGAGCATCGCAAGAGGCACCCGCGTTGTCTTGCCTGCGCCCGGAGGGGCTTGCAAAACGGCCCGGCCATTGGCCTTCAGGGCGTCAAGCAATTCGGGGATGGCGTCATCAATGGGCAGGTGTGTTGTCATTGGCGCTTTATCAGCCAACCACGGCGCAACGTCCAGTTCCGCTGTTTCCCAATGACGATGATCGCGCCGCTGCGGCATAGAGCCAGCGGCGGTCCGGTCAAAGAGGATCAACAGCAACACATAGTTGCGAAATGCAGGTATCGGGCAGGTTTCCTGCGCGGTCCGGTCTGGACAAATCACCCGTCGGGGCGGCAAGTAGTCGTGCCGCAAAAGATCGGGGTCGGAATGGATATGGACAGCCTAGGTGATAAGATTTTGGACGGAGACCGGCGTGCGCTGGCCCGGGCAATCACTCTGGTAGAAAGTGGCCGCGCCGATCATCGGGCGCAGGCATCTGAATTGCTGGCGCATTTGGCCAAAGCCGGGCGGCAATCCCTGCGCGTTGGGTTGTCCGGTACTCCGGGGGTGGGCAAATCCACCTTTATCGAAAGCTTTGGCATGATGCTGATCGAGCAGGGCCTGCGCGTTGCGGTTCTGGCTGTCGACCCCAGCTCGACCCGTTCAGGTGGTTCTATTTTGGGCGACAAAACCCGGATGGAGCGGCTGAGTCGCGAGAAGAACGCCTTTATCCGCCCATCCCCAAGCCAATCCCATTTGGGCGGCGTGGCTCGCCGTACACGTGAGGCGATTGCCTTGTGCGAGGCAGCGGCATTCGACGTCGTGCTGATTGAAACCGTAGGGGTCGGGCAATCCGAGACCGTCGTTTCAGAAATGTCGGATCTGTTCCTTCTGTTGCTTGCGCCTGCGGGCGGGGATGAATTGCAGGGGGTCAAACGCGGCATCATGGAAATGGCCGACATGATCCTTGTCAACAAGGCGGATGGGGATCTGAAAGCCACGGCCACCCGCACTTGTGCCGACTACGCGGGGGCTTTGCGCCTGCTGCGAAAACGCCAGCAGGACCCAGAAGGTTTTCCCAAAGCGATGACCGTTTCGGCGGTCGAGGAACATGGGCTTGACCAAGCCTGGGACGAAATGACCACCCTGTCAGGCTGGCGGCGTGAAAGCGGCCACTGGGATGGCAACCGCGCGGCACAGGCGCGGTTCTGGTTCGATCAGGAGGTGCGTTACGCGCTGCTATCTCGGTTGGATACGCCGACCGCGCGCGCAGAAATGGATCGCCTTGGTTCCGATGTTGGTGCAGGCAATCTCAGCCCGACGGCGGCTGCGGAACGAATGCTTAGTATCCTGGCAACACACTAGACGCCTTTTAGCGTCAGAGGTGGAGGGTGCGCCAAAATCATGTATTATGGGCAAGGATACAATTCCTGATTGTGCTATTTCGAGAGGAAGGCGATAGTCTCGTTGTTGCGCAAGTCAACAAATGAACGCGTCGGAGATAGCCGTACATGCCCAATATACGTGGGACAAATGGTGACGACGATATCGAAGTCACCGGCGACGAAGGTACGCTGAACGGCACGCCCCAAGGCACGCCCATTGATGATATTCGCGCCCGTGGCGGTGACGATGAGATCACGATTGTAAGCAGTACTATTTCCGGGAGTGTACGCGGCAACGCCGGAAATGATGAAATCACCGTGTTCAACGCTCAGATCGATGGGCAGATCAATGCGGGCCGCGATGCGGATACTGTCACGGTTTTTGACGTAGGTGTCGGAAATATCCGTTTGGGGCAAGGCAATGACACCCTGAACTTTATCCGAACCCAAGTCGCCGGGGATGTTCAGGGCGGCGGCGGGCAGGACGCGCTGAACCTTCCGGTGGGCACAGTTGTAACCGACGCAAATTTCGGAACGTTCACCGTTGTTGTCGGGCAATCCTATTCGCTGTCCAGCGGCAGCTTCGAATTGCCCTCGGGGATCGTGGTCAACTATAGCGGGTTTGAATCCGGCACAGGTTTCTTGTGCTTTACCCGTGATACAGTAATTCAGGCGCAACGTGGTCCGGTCCTTATTCAGGATCTTCGGCAGGGGGATATGATCCCAACGCAGGGCAACGGGATGCAGCCGATCCGTTGGATCGGGCGCCGCAAATTTGACTCAGTGGCATTGGCAGGCGCTCCGAAACGTCGCCCCGTCCGCATATTGGCTGGCGCGTTGGGCAACGGTTTGCCCAAACGGGATCTGCTGGTGTCGCGGCAGCACAGAATGCTGGTGCAGTCGAAAATCGCTGAACGGATGTTTGGTGAGCCCGAAGTTTTGATCCCAGCGATAAAACTGACCGCGCTGCCAGGGATATTCGTCGATGATACGGTGAACAGTGTCGAATATTACCACCTGCTTTTTGACAGGCACGAGGTTATCTTTGCCGAAAACGCCCCAAGCGAAAGCCTGTTTACCGGGCCTGAGGCGCTCAAGACCCTTAGCCTGGAAGCCCGACGTGAAATATTCGATATCTTTCCGGAATTGGCGGATATGAACCACAATCCCAACCCGGCCCGGTACATCCCCAAAGGCCCCCAACAAGCGCGCCTCGTGGCTCGGCACCTGAAGAATGAAAAGCCACTGCTGCAGGGCTATGACATATAGGGAAATGCCCCTTGGATGTTTAAATCCCAAAAAAGCAGTTATGTAGAACCCGCTCTGAATACGTGACTGAATGAAATAACCCGATCAGGCAGGCGATTCTGGTCAAAAAAGGGCAGTTGAAGAATGCAGCAATGTCGGATTTTTGATGGAAATCGACTGCGTGCCACGCTTTTCAATCCAGGTCAGTCTCGCTTGTATGTCACCTTTCGCCACCGGGTGTCTGATCCGGGACAGTTTTCGGAACCCCGGTCAGCGGCAACTTTCATACAGGCGGGGTATGCGCATTTGCATCGTGCAGCACGACTGAAAAGCCCCCATTACTGGGCGCGTCTGGCGGCCGTAGCGGCAAAAACAGGTCGCCCTGAGTTGGAAAATCACGCCCTGAAATGGCTGGGAGAACTAAATGAAAACTTGGTGCTGTGAATCCTTGGCATATGGCTTGACCCCGTCTGTGATTCCCACTACATGCATCCAACCAGTTTTCGGGCGCGACTTCGGGTTGTGCCCCTTGTGATTTGGCCGAGGGTGTAATGCCTGGCCTCCAGAAACAAAGGAAGAAACCATGTCGCGCCGCTGCGAACTGACCGGAAAAGGCCCGATGACTGGCAACAATGTCAGCCATGCCAAAAACAGAACTCGTCGTCGTTTTCTGCCCAACCTGAACGATGTTACGCTGCAGTCGGAAACGCTGGGCCGTGGCGTCAAGCTGCGCATCTCGGCGGCTGCCCTGCGTTCGGTGGACCACCGTGGTGGTCTGGACGCGTTCCTGGCGAAAGCCAAGGACGATGAGCTGTCCAACAACGCATTGAAAGTGAAAAAGGAAATCGCCAAGGCGCAAGCTTCGGCCTAAGACCTTTTTCCTGCAAGAATTCTGGCCCTGTACCTTTTGGTGCAGGGCTTTTTCGTTTTGTGCAGAGTGCTGTTCTCAATTTGGAATTAAATTTTCGCATTGGGTGAAATTGTTCACATACCGTTTGCTCTACCCGTATTATGTTTAGGCATATTCATCTGGCGGAGTTCAACCTCATGTCGTTCAAATCATTACCTTCTTTCTCCCTACTGGCCGGCTTTTTCGGCAAAACGTTTGGGGCATGTCTGCGGATGCAGCGTCGGGTGAATCGGCTGCATACAAGCCTGACAAAAGGGTCCGTCAAGCGTCCGGAACTGGACCGCTGACATTGTCCTCCCGGCCCTGGGCTTCAGGCGTGTCTGATTGCGCTTGAAGCCCGTTTTGTCTCTGGCCTATATCGGGGACAGGATGAAACCCGTTCTGAACAAAGTTCTGCCGTTTGTGCTGTCGCTGCTGGTCGTTTTGACCGGGCAGGGCGTTGCTGCATCACGTGGTATGGACCGGGCGGTCGGACATATGGTGTTGTGCACCGGCTCGGGGCCGGTTGTGGTCTTTATGGATGCCGAAGGGCAGCCGACAAAGGCCCCGCACTTCTGTCCGGATTATGCGTTGACCCTGTTAGGTGCGGTGAGCATTGCGGAGCCGTCCTTGCCCGTAGCCCCGGGAATCGACCGACCCATGCCGTCGCGTATGGCGGAGAATCTGATTGCTCTGCCTATACCGTCTCAACCAGCCCGGGCACCTCCTGCAAGTGTTTGATTCATACAAATTCTTATCAAACACCAAACTACAGGAGAGGCGCTATGTCCCTCACATCCAGACTGCTGACCACCCTTGCCGCCGCAACCATTGCTACCGCTGCTTTTGCGCAGGACACCATCACCGTTGATGACGCATACGCCCGTTCATCTGGCAAAACAGCCAAAGCTGGCGCAGCCTTCATGATGATCCAGAACACCGGCGCGACCGATGACCGTTTGATCGGCGTGGAATCGGACGCCGCAGCTCGGGTCGAGCTGCACACCCATATTGTCGACGAAAATGGCGTTGCCAAAATGACCCATGTCGAAGAGGGCATTGCCATCCCGGCGGGTGAAACGCACATGCTGAAGCGCGGTGGCGACCACGTGATGTTCATGGGCCTGACAGCCCCGTTTGAGCAGGATGCAATGGTTCCCGTTACGCTGATCTTCGAGACAGCAGGCGAAGTCGAGATCGAAATTCCGGTGGATTTGGAGCGTAAGGACACCGGCGGTCACGGTTCGCATTCGAACTAGAGCTGCGCCTGAATTCGGGCCGCGCTGCGACCGTCATCTATGCGTCAGGCCGGGATATTCCCGGCCTGTTGTCGTTGTGGAAAAGGTTCAGCGGTTGACCACCCGCATCGCCACGCGGTCATGGGCGCGTTTGAAGCGCATGGCCAGCCAGAGCATCACGGCAGCAACAGCCAGCGCCGAGAAGGCAATCGCCCAACCGAGCGCCACCATGCCGCTGCCGGGCCAGAACAATAAAACAAGGCCGATCAACAGCGCGACAATGCCGGAGTTGCGCATGGTGGATGCGTCCGGATGTGCATCGGGCAATTGCCGCCACGCCATCAACGAGCCAATCCCGACAATCAAAGCCCAGGCACCCAGCAGGAAGAACGCGAGGCGCGCGACGCCTTCCGGCCAGATCAGCAGGATCAGCCCGATCAGAAGCGCCCCAATGCCGAAACCGCCGATCAGGCCACGCCGGCCAAACCCCAGCAGCGTCAGGCCACCATCGAGGACCAACAGCAGGCCCACCAGACGGATCAGCAAAGAGATGCTGCCCGTCGGCCAGAATAGCGCTGCGATCCCGAGCGCACCGGCCAGAATTCCGCGCAGCAGGAATGTCCACCACAGGTCTGTTAGCTGATCACCAAGGGCGCCACGCGTATCGAGCCTGTCATCGTCAAGGATTTCACCTTGTTGGTTTTTTGGGTCTGTCATGGGGACCTCTCGGGTTGTTAGGGCCCTAGTATAGCAAGGAAATTCGCCGCTTGTCTGCGGGTATCGCCCTACTGCGAGTTCAGGATCTGATCAACCCAGCGCGGAACGGCTTCTGTTGCGGGGCCCAGTATGACTTCGTCGAAACTGGATGCGCCGGTCGACGGCTCGAGGTTCAGTTCGACAGTTCTTGCTCCGGACATCATGGCCTCGTGCACGAAAGCCGCGGCGGGATAGACCTGACCTGAAGTGCCGATGGCGGCGAAGATGCTTGCGCCTGCCAGATGATCATAGATGGCATCCATGTGATAAGGCATCTCACCAAACCAGACCACATCCGGACGCGCAGTGGGGGACGCGCAGGCGGGGCAGGGCTCGCCCACGGCCATCTCGGGCGGTGCCGTCCAACGGTGGCCACAGGCCGCGCAAAGCGCTCCGGCCAGCGTTCCGTGCATGTGGATCACATCCTGCGCGCCACCTGCCTCGTGCAGGCTGTCAACGTTTTGTGTGACGATCACAACCTCGCCTGGCCAGTCCTGCTGTAGTCGGGCAAGTGCATCGTGGGCCGCGTTAGGTTGCGCTTCGGCGGCCTGTACGCGGCGGGCATTGTAAAACCCGTGCACCAGCGCAGGATCACGCGCGAACCCTTCGGGCGTGGCAACGTCTTCGATCCGGTGTTGGGCCCACAAACCGCCCTCGTCGCGGAACGTGCCCAACCCGCTTTCGGCGGAAATCCCGGCCCCTGTCAGAATGACGATCTTTTCCATCTTGGCCCTTCGCGTTACACCGTGGTTCATGACCCACCGTATCTTGTTCGTCTGTCTGGGCAATATCTGCCGTTCTCCCGCCGCCGAGGGCGCCTTTCGCGCCCGTGCGCCGCATCACGCTACCGATAGTGCCGGGACCTCTGGCTGGCACATTGGCGACCCACCTTATGGGCCGATGCAAATGGCAGCTCTGTCGCGTGGCATAAAACTGGATGATTTGCGGGCGCGCCAATTTGTGCCCGCGGATTTCGACAGGTTCGATCTGATCATCGGGATGGATGCCGACAACCTCGCGGATATTGAGGCATTGAGGCCAGCCGGGAACGAAACCCCAGTGCGTCTGCTGACGGATTTTGCACCACATATCGGCACAGACCACGTCCCGGACCCGTACTATACCCGTGACTTCGCTGGAGCATTGGATCTAATCGAGGCAGCGGTCGAAGGTCTCGACGCGCATCTGCGCAGCTAGCTCATCAGTTTTAGGCGAGTATTCAACCACGGCAATTGTGCAAGGGCCGGGTCAACAATCTGGCTGCCCATAAGGCGGCGCATCATGCCTGCGACCTCTTGCGGAACCTGACCCGACCAGTCGGTGCGGGTGAACAGGGAAATCGTCCGCGAAACATCTCCGATCGGGGCAGGGTGTGCCTCAAGCCCGTCATGGAACCGCGCCGCCCGCATATAACCCAGCGGCGTCGTGATCGCCCAGCCGAGGCCGCGCGCGACCATTGCCATCAGCGCCAGATGTGAACCGATTTCGAACCGTTCTTCAAATTCCAGCTGCTGGCGCGCCAGATGGGCCTCAATCTGGCGGCTGATCAACTGCTCGCGGGCATAGCGTAGGAAGGGCAGATCCTGCATGGCGTTTTCGGCCCCTTTGGGCGTCACCAGAATGAAGGGATCGCGAACCAGCGGGTATTCAACAACGCCTTCCAGCACCTCGCCGCTATGGGCTGACACCACAAGCTGAAGGCGCTGCGCCTCAAGTTCTTCGAACAGGTCGAGACTGGGCAGTGTGATCAGTTTGAACTTTGACCGCGTCAGACTTTCGGCCAACAGAGTGGCCAGTCGCGGGGTCAGGTCATTGTCGAAATCGTCAATCAGGCCAACAGACAGGGTTGCAAGGTGACCCAGGTCCATCACGGTCAGCTCGCTTTGGGCCATCTGCAGCTCGGCCAGAACCGCCTGCGCGCGGGCCAGAAAGCTGCGCCCGGCCTGGGTCAGACGCATTGGACGTCGTGCGTGATCCACCAAATCGGTGCCCACCGCCTTTTCCAGATTGCGCAACTGCTGGGACACTGACGGCTGGCTGAGCCCTGTGATTTCGGCAGCCTGCGCCACCGATCCCGTCCGCGCCAGCGCCTCGAATACTTCGAGGCCGCGCAGGGTCAGCCCTTTCATAACCATCAGATATCCCTTTCGCTGCGCCTTTCTGGGGCGCAGTTCGGGTCAGGTCAAGGATTGATCAGCCTAGTTGCAGATCGCCTGCGCCATCTGGCCAAAGTTCCGATACCGATCCCACAGCGCATCGTCGCGCGCGGTCTGTGACATCTTGAGCTCTTGGGCCTGATGCGGGTCGCGGAACCACTTGGCAACGGTCTTCTGATCGCTGCGGGTCAACGCCTGGTTGGCCACCCGCTGAATGCAACTGCACCGATCCCGCGTCGCTGCCGACCGGTCAGACGCCAGACACGCCCGTTTGATCTGCGCCGCGTCCACAACCGGAGCCACCGCCACCATCGACGTGGCACAGAATGCGATTAAGAGGAACTTTTTCATGCTCATGCCTCGTTTTTGCCTGCCCGGACGGGTCTGATGCCCCTCTCGGTCTGCGGCGGAGTATGAATCAAAGTGGAGTCTGGATCAATTGGGTGGTTCGAAAAAGTGAATACACGAGACGGCAACGATACCTTACCCCCCCAATACCTGTAGGTCGGGCTTCAGCCCGGCGCCGTTCAAGATAAAAAGGGCAGCCACCGCTCTAAAGCTTCTATTAACCCCCCAATTTTCTCTGGATGTTTAGCAATATATGTATCCACTACAGCGGTCGTGACACTCTTGGAGCTTATCACGACAACTGTACCTACCGCCAACTTGACTGTTAGAGCACTCCATTTGAGCAGATCAGCCAACCCTGCTTTGAGCTTTTTTAAGATTGCTTTAATCCACTCTGAAGGCGGATTTTCCTCTTCCAAAGCAGTCGAGAGTTCTTCGGCGGCTTCCCAGATCAATGTTATTGGGCCGGTTAAACGCTCATCGTAAATGCTCTCAGGAGGGTTGTTCCCTCCAATACCGAGGCGCGCAGAGGTTTGGATGTTTGGGTCATCGATCAGGCCAGATAAGGCTCTTTCGACCTCCAACCGGGTTCGAATCCGTTCGATTTCATAGGCGACAGCTTCGGGCCCTGCGCTCCAGATGCTGTCCTCAACCAAGGCAACCCGCCTTTGAAGCTCCCAATCTAGAGGTTGACCATCAATGAAACCCTGACGCCATTCTCGCCAGAATTGAAAGCTTTGGCCTCGAAAAAACTCCTCGAACCTATCGCGGGCGTCCAAAGGAACAACCAGTCGCACCTCTTCACGCCAAAGCGGCTGATCAAAAACCTGATCAGAGGGCGTGTTGAGATCACTAAGACATTGCATTGTTAAAATTTCTGCAGCCTTGTCGGACGCCCGTTTCGTCGACCTATTCCCCGGCGCCATTGCATAAAGAAACTCATCTGAATCCACTGCTTGAGCAAAGGAGTTTATTGTTTCTGCGGCGGTTCTTCTGGCAGTTTCGGCGTCGCGAATGAGGGCCGCTTGTGCTGCTAAGTGTGCCGAGTTGTCATTTAGCAGGAGATCACCAGGCTTGATCGTCTTGAGCGTTCGTCCGAGAGCTTCAAACGACTCTTGGCAGTCAAATCGCCAATGGACGATAGATGCTATCAACAATCGTAAGCTCGGAAACAACAGGCCCCTAGTTGCATCAGCATTACCTTTTAAGCTGACTGGCGGCAAATCCCTAAGTGCCGCTCGTAACGACACTCCAATACACTTTTGGACACTTTTCCTCTCAAATTCTGAGCGAAACAGCTCAACGTAGTCAACTTCTGACATTTCAATCCCATTGGGTCCAACTAGGCCCTAAACGCACTAAACGTACCACCTTGACCAACCCACGATTCCCCTACATATCCCCAACCCATGACAGACCTCGCTCATATCCGCAATTTCTCCATCGTCGCGCATATCGACCATGGCAAATCCACCCTTGCTGACCGGCTCATCCAAGAGACCGGGACGGTCAAGGATCGTGACATGAAGGAACAGCTGCTCGACAGCATGGATATCGAGCGCGAGCGCGGCATCACCATCAAGGCCAACACCGTCCGCATCGACTATACCGCCGACAATGGCGAGCAATACGTGCTAAACCTGATCGACACACCCGGCCACGTGGACTTTGCCTATGAGGTCTCGCGGTCGATGCGCGCGGTCGAAGGATCGCTGCTGGTTGTGGACTCGACGCAGGGCGTCGAGGCGCAGACGCTGGCGAATGTCTACCAGGCCATTGACGCCGATCATGAGATCGTGCCGGTGCTCAACAAGATCGACCTGCCTGCGTCCGATTGTGACCGCGTGGCGGAACAGATCGAGGATGTGATCGGCATTGACGCGTCCGAGGCGATTCAGGTCAGCGCCAAGACCGGGCAGGGCATCCACGAGACACTGGAGTCCATCGTCACCCATCTGCCCGCGCCGCAAGGCACGCTTGATGCGCCGCTCAAGGCGATGCTGGTGGATTCGTGGTACGATGCCTATCTCGGCGTCATCGTTTTGGTCCGCATCATGGACGGCACGCTGAAAAAGGGCATGCGGGTCAAGTTCATGTCGAACAACACCCTGCACCATGTCGACCGCGTCGGCGTCTTTCGCCCCGAGATGGAAATGGTCGATAGCCTTGGCCCCGGTGAGATCGGTTTTCTCACCGCCTCGATCAAACAGGTCCGCGACACGCGTGTCGGCGACACCATCACCAATGACCGCAACGGCACCGAAATCGCGCTGGACGGCTTCAAACCCGCCCAACCGGTGGTGTTCTGTGGCCTGTTCCCCGTCGACAGTTCCGAATTCGAAGACCTGCGCGATGCGATCGACAAGCTGGCCCTGAACGACGCCAGCTTCAGCTTTGAAATGGAAACCTCGGCCGCACTTGGCTTTGGCTTCCGCTGCGGCTTCCTCGGGCTTCTGCACCTTGAGGTCATCCGCGACCGCATCGAACGCGAATATGATATCGAGCTCATCACCACCGCGCCCTCCGTGATCTATCACGTCTACATGAAAGACGGCGAGATGATCGAGCTGCACAACCCCGCCGACATGCCCGACCCGTCCAAGGTCGACCATATCGAGGAACCGCGCATCAAGGCGACCATCCTTGTGCCGGACGAATTCCTCGGTGACGTGCTGAAACTGTGTCAGGACCGCCGCGGTATCCAGATGGACCTGACCTATGCGGGCAGCCGTGCCATGGTCGTCTATGACCTGCCGCTGAACGAGGTTGTCTTTGACTTCTACGACCGCCTGAAATCGGTGACCAAGGGCTATGCCTCGTTTGATTATCAGATGACCGGCTATACCGAGGACGCGCTGGTCAAGATGTCGGTGCTGGTCAATGACGAACCGGTCGATGCGCTGTCGACCATGGTTCACCGCGACCGGGCCGAGATGCGGGGCCGGGCGATGTGTGAAAAGCTGAAAGATCTGATCCCACGCCACATGTTCAAAATCCCGATCCAGGCCGCCATCGGAGGTAAGGTCATCGCGCGCGAGACCCTGTCGGCGCTGCGAAAGGACGTAACCGCCAAATGCTACGGCGGCGACGCCACGCGGAAACGCAAACTGCTGGACAAGCAGAAGGCGGGGAAGAAAAAGATGCGCCAGTTCGGGAAGGTCGATATTCCGCAGGAGGCGTTCATTAGCGCCTTAAAAATGGACAGCTAATTAGAAACTAACAGGCATTTTTCGAACTCCCAGTTGGTAGCCACTTTTTGAGTTGTTGTTGACAAAGAAGTTCAACACTCCGGTGAAACTAAAATGGCTAGCGCCTTCAATGTCTGGTGGCGTCCCTGCGATTTTCTCAAACGTAAACAGAAGGTTGTAGTTGTCTTCGCGGTTTAAGTTGAATTTTTGAAGTCCGCCCGTATCAATTAACTTGTAGACGGCAGTATTGCCGTCTGTATCAGCTTTGGCCATGCCTCTAAATGAAGCAGGTTCGAGCTCGAACCAACTATAGCCGTTGTTTCTTTTTCCTGACAAGCTGATCTCAGCTAGAACTAGGTCTTCTACGACCGTCGCTGAGCGTCCAATTAGAACATAGTATTGTGTTTCCTGAATGGTAGGGATCGCATCCAGATTGCCGTTAACGAGTGGGAGAATAAATTCAATCAGGCATTTTTGATATAATTCGTGAACTTCGAATGCCTTATCCTCAGAAATTGTTTTGTCCAAGATCGCGCCTATTTCCTCTTGACCATAGCCAACTTGAGCATCTGCCGCCGCGCCACCTAGGTTTCGCCACAGTGCACTTACAAACCCTTCAACATCGGCGTCTGCGAAGTTCCGCTCCACTTTTCCTTGGCTACATATTGCGATGCTTGACCGAAGCGCCTCTGTACGCAGGTTTTCTTCGTCTGCTACGCATGGAAACGCAGTTAGTATAAATAGAATAGCGGTGAATATCCGCATGAGATTCGCTCCAAACTGAATTAGCAATAAGTAATTTGCTATCATGGCTCTCAGTTTTTACCAACTTTTGGGCAACTATGCTCTAACTCCGACTACTTACTTTCAAATCAGGTATCTTTCGATCAACTCACCCGCCCGGCGGCACCGCCGGGCCGCGCCGACCCGCCCCCATGGGGCGGCGCGTTTGCGTCACCCCTTGGGTCGGTCGCGGCCCTCAGTTCTGCTGATCGACCGTTGCAAGCGCGTTTGCGCCTCGCGGTTCCGTCCGTTCGGCCTTGCATCGGTCCATTGGACCATTTCCGAGACGGGCCTCACCCCCTCGGGCCAGCGCTGCCCTCAATCCAGCCCAGCCTCCAAGTTTCTTATATCCCGCAAAAAGTGATACACTCCCCTCATTCCAAACAAGTTTTTCATAGGGGGAAGAGTTATGGACCCACAGCTGCGTTCTCAGATTTCGATGAGCCGTCTCGACCACTATTACGACATCATGCGCACCTCGATCTTTGCCTATGTCGCTATCGCCGCGATCATCGGGTTTGGGCCCGAAGGGCTTGCTCTGCCGTTGATTGTGTTGGTGATTGCGGTGACGGCCTATGGCGTTCTGGCGGGCAAGACCGCGTTGGAAGACGTTGAAAACCTGCGGGATGACATGACCGAAGAATTTGCGCAGACCAGTTTCGCCCGTGGGCTAAAGGCGCGGAATTTGAAAGGGCTGGTCCTGACGTCGAATGCACTGCTCTGCCTGATCGGACTGGCCGAACTCATCGCGATTGTGTTCTAGCCGAAGGTTGTGACCCACCTCACAGCCCCAACCCCTCCCACCTGCTAAGATTGACCCCACGGCAACCTCAGCAGGAGGCGCAGATGTCCACATCCATGATCCCCCTTATCGCCCTCGGGTCGGCGGGTCTCTATTCCGTGGCCATGATCTCGATGAAGTTCTGGTGGAAACTCCCCGGCGTAGGTCTCGGCCTGCTGATCGTTGCGACCCTGCTGGCCGGAGCAACGCTGGAGCTTGCCGCGCTGCGCGAGGAGCGATTGGGCATCATTTATACCGGTATTCTGGGGGCTGAGGTTGTTCTGATCGCCATCGCCTCGTTCTTTCTGTTTGGCGAAAACTTTTCGTATCGCGAAGCGGCAGGCATTGGACTGGTCATCCTCGGTACCGCGCTGGCCTGGGCCTGAGGCAAACATTACCGGTTTGTGAAGTTTCCCTTAGGTAAGTTGCAACCCGCGCACTTCCTTCCAATCTGTTCAACAGGCCAGCAACGGCCCTGAACTATGGAGGAGAGCCCATGACCAGATATATGACTGCCGGAGCAGCCGCTCTGGCGACAAGCCTCAGCCTTGCCACGGCCTCGATGGCCGAGACCACACCCGATCTGCGCGGTGCCTGGACGGGCACCTATACCAAGGTCTCCCCGTCTCGGGTGGCCACCGGAGACGCGCCGCGCTTTCATCAGGGAGAGTGGCTTCTGGATATTCAGCAGCAGCAGGACAACCTGTTCTGGGGGCCCAGCATGTGGCGACCGGATGCTGGCACAGATTGGCGCGTGTTTGACGCCACCGGCACCATCAGTCTGGATGGGTCAGGCACCATCGGCATCGTCGAAAGCTCGGCCGATCCGCAGGTGGGTGTGAATGCGTTGGTGGATGCGCGCTATCAGGACGGCAAGATTTACGCGGATTTCCGTAGCCTGCGTCGCGGGACAACGTACAGCGTTGTGCTCGAACGTCAGGTGAACTGAAGCGTTTCCGGCCCGATCGGCTTTAGGGGGTACAGGGAGCACTGAGGTGCCGCGCGTAATTGGTAAACTCGGTCGGGTCGGAACGCTTCTCATAAATGGACACAGCGTCTCCTCAGGGGGGACGGGTCGGGCGGCATCTCGGCTGCAAGCGACAGGGCCCTGAACACACGGTGCCGGATTGCGGCGTTCCCTGGCATAAGTGGTTTAGGGTCTCGCGAACCTTCAGCGCGGCTTTGCTTGCGGTCTGAGGGCTGTCCGGCCCCAGTTACTCTGATCATCTCTGGCCAGGCAAAGCCAAACGCGGATCTGCCTGATTCGATGCTCTGAGGCTGTGAATTCCCGTAATTGGCAACGAAATGGCCTTTGCAGGTGCAGAAAGTCAGGAAAATCGGGTCATTTCGTCGAATTCAGCGTTTTCCATTGCCAAGGCCGCACGGCGTTTCGATTTCCGGAGTTATCCACAATTTTCTCCCGGCGGATATCAACACTTTATCCCCGCCTAATTCTCATGCTGCAGTGCTATTTTCTTGTCGGAACATGACCCGGATGTAACAGTCCTATTACCGCAACGGTTCTTAGGAACCAGGGTGGGACGCAAAGGCCAAAGGGGGTCGAGGCAATAAAGGCAAGTCTTAGGATTGGCTTTTATGTGCAAAGGCTTACCGGTGGATGGTCAGCTGAATTGGGTGTCAGACCCGGGTCAGACGATCAGACTCTCAGAAGGTCGATGCGTGCTGCAAAGCATCTTAGGATGCCGAGCAGCGGCCGTGGCCTGTAACAGGGTCAGGGCAACTGGATCGGGGCGTCCCTCGGATGCATCGACCCGGCAAGGCGTCAGGAGTATCCGTGAGGGTACATGCATGGACCGCGTCTGCGCACCTGACGCCTTTTCCTTTTCTCAGGTCTATCCAGGCTACCACTCTGCCCCCCCCGCAAAACGGGAACGGGGTTCTTGTGGATGCACAAGAACCCCGAAGTGTCAGATATGCAATGCCGCGTCTATGCACCTGTGCCAAGGAGTGTACCTTGGTTGGCTGCAATCTTCAACCATATCTTGTATGTGGAAGTTGCGCCTTCACAACATCCTGAATTGCGTCAGATATTTTGCTGAACGTCAGTCGCGGCTTCCTGGATGGCATCGCCTGCTTTTTCGATATCTTTGCCTGCACCCTTGGTCGTCTCGCACGCTGCAAGGGTAAACACTGCCAGCCCTACTAGAATTGCTCGGATCATCAGTACCTCCATTTGATTTTCTATACATGGCGTAGCAGCTTTTATTTGCTGGAACCAGTATTTTACCGTGCTTGCACCGGGCGTAGAAACACGAAGCTGCCGAGCCAATTGACCGCATGGATTGTGAAGGTGGGGCGTGGCCGCACCGACGACGGATCGTTCCGATCGAAAAGATTGGACTTGCGCGTCGGGTGCGGTGGAAAGATGAACGAAATCAGTCCTTATCGCCCGCGCAGAACAGCTCGTACACCACTTCAAGCATACGGCGCGGTCTGTCATCAGCAAGACGGTAGTAAATTGCTTTGCCTTCGCGTCGGGGAATCACAAGGCCTTCCAGACGAAGGCGGGACAGCTGCTGCGAAACAGCAGCCTGTCGTGCGGACAGTAGATCCTCAAGCTCGGTCACGGATTTTTCGCCAGAGACTAGATGGCACAAGATCATCAATCGGCCTTCGTGACTGATCGCCTTGAGGAAATTCGATGCGCGGGTCGCATTTCCCGCCATCCGGTCGAAATCGTCAGACGTCATATTCTGTGAAATCTGAGGCAATGCCATTGCTGTTTTCCTTTTGGGCCCTGGTGTGGGGGCACTTTTGTGAGTGGGCACTTTTGTGAGTGGTTCGCTAAAGCGGTTCGCATTGCTACACGTTCTGTGCATGAATTTCCATATGCATGGATCAAAATGCCGTGATGGGAAAAGGGGAACTTATTGTTTAGAGCATCAAACCGCGCATTGACATCGGCGGCCTCGGTGCGTTCGACATCAGACTATCCACCTATTTTGGACGGTTGGAGTGCGATCTGTTGAGCCCCCCTTGCAGCCCCCCCGTGCCGACACTAAGACTCGGGTAACGTTTCTTCGGGTAATGTCCCGATCCATAGCAAAACAGGCAGGTTCTCATGTTCGATCCCGTTGACACCTATATGAATACGCTCGTTCCCATGGTCGTCGAGCAGACCAGCCGGGGTGAACGCGCGTATGATATTTTCTCGCGCCTTCTGAAAGAGCGGATCATTTTCATCAACGGTCCGATCCACGACGGGATGAGCCACCTGATCGTCGCGCAATTGCTGCATCTCGAGGCCGAAAATCCAAACAAAGAAATCTCGATCTACATCAATTCGCCTGGCGGCGTGGTTACCAGCGGTTTGTCGATTTACGATACAATGCAGTATATCAAGCCCAAATGTTCGACATTGGTAATCGGTCAGGCAGCCTCGATGGGGTCGGTTTTGCTGGCCGGTGGCGAGAAGGGAATGCGTTTCTCGCTGCCCAACAGCCGGATCATGGTGCACCAGCCCAGCGGTGGCTATCAGGGCCAGGCCAGCGACATCATGATTCACGCGGCCGAGACGCAAAAGCTGAAGGATCGCCTTTATGACATATACGTGCGTCATACAGGTCAGACCAAAAAGGCGGTTGAAAAAGCGCTGGACCGTGACAATTTCATGAGCCCGGAAGAGGCGAAAGACTGGGGTCACATCGACGAAATCGTCGAAAATCGCGCCAAAATGGACGGTGACGAGGCCTAAGAATATCTCCCCACGTCCCAGGCGTGGGGGCCATTTTTGAGATTGTAGCCGCCCCGGTGGTGGCCTAAGCTGCACCAACATGTGGCATGCGCGGTCCGACACGGACCGCAGGGACGAAGCCCGAAAGGTAGAACATGGCGACGAATTCAGGCGGTGACGGCAAAAACACGCTCTACTGCAGCTTCTGCGGCAAGAGCCAGCATGAGGTGCGCAAGTTGATTGCCGGCCCGACCGTTTTCATCTGCGATGAATGCGTCGAACTGTGTATGGACATCATCCGCGAAGAGACGAAGGCCAGCGGCCTGAAGTCCAGCGATGGCGTTCCGACGCCCAAAGACATTTGTGAGGTGCTGGACGATTACGTTATCGGTCAGGCCACCGCCAAGCGGGTTCTGTCGGTTGCTGTGCACAACCACTACAAGCGTCTGAACCACGCCCAAAAGGCCGGCAGCGATATTGAGCTGGCCAAGTCCAACATTCTGCTGATCGGCCCAACCGGCTGCGGTAAGACGCTGCTGGCGCAGACGCTGGCGCGTATTCTGGACGTGCCGTTCACCATGGCAGACGCAACTACACTGACCGAAGCCGGGTATGTGGGTGAGGATGTTGAAAACATCATTCTCAAGCTGCTGCAGTCCAGCGAATACAATGTTGAACGCGCGCAGCGCGGCATCGTCTATATCGACGAGGTCGATAAAATCACGCGCAAATCCGAAAACCCATCCATCACGCGCGATGTATCGGGTGAAGGTGTGCAGCAGGCGCTGCTTAAGCTGATGGAAGGCACCGTGGCCAGTGTGCCGCCGCAAGGCGGGCGCAAGCATCCGCAGCAGGAATTCCTGCAAGTGGACACCACGAACATTCTGTTCATCTGCGGTGGTGCTTTTGCAGGTTTGGATAAGATCATCGCACAGCGCGGTAAAGGCTCGGCCATGGGCTTTGGCGCGGACGTACGAGACAATGATGAACGCGGCGTGGGGGAGATTTTCAAGGATCTCGAGCCCGAGGATCTTTTGCGGTTCGGCCTTATTCCGGAATTCGTTGGACGTCTGCCGGTTCTGGCTACGCTGGAAGATCTGGACGAAGATGCACTGGTGACCATCCTGACAAAGCCCAAGAACGCTCTGGTCAAGCAGTATCAGCGTCTGTTCGAACTGGAAGATGCGGAGCTGGCCTTTACCGATGATGCGCTCAAGTCGATCGCCAAGAAGGCCATTGAACGCAAAACCGGCGCGCGCGGGTTGCGCTCGATCCTCGAAGATATCCTTCTGGACACCATGTTCGAACTTCCGGGCATGAAGAACGTAACCGAAGTGGTGGTGAACGAAGAGGCGGTGTCGTCTGACAAGCAGCCCCTGATCATCTACGCGGATGCCGCGGAATCAGCTTCGGCAGGATAAGGCACAACAAGAATTACCAAGACGGCGCGGCATTGACCGCGCCGTTTTCATTTGGAGGGAAGCATGAAAATCAGGCGCATTTCATCTGGCGGAGAATTCGAGGCCAAGGTTGGCTATTGTCGCGCTGTGGTTGCAAATGGCTTCGTCTTCGTGGCCGGAACCTGTGCCCAAGGTGATGACGTGCCCGATGATATCGTGGCACAGTGCAAATCGTCCCTGGAGGCTATTGGAAAAGCGCTGGCCGAGGCAGGAGCCGGTTTTGCGGACGTGGTTCGGGTCAATTACTATTTGCCGGACATGAATGAGTTTGAACTTTGCTGGCCGTTGTTGGTTGACGCATTTGGTGACAACCCACCTGCAGCGACAGTTGTCGAATGCAATCTCATAACGCCAAAAGACCGTATCGAGATTGAAGTGACCGCGGTTCTGCCGAAATAAGGCGTGCGGTTCTCGTGACACTGGACCTTGGGACGCCTTTGGTCCATATCTGCGGGTACAGAAATGCCGGAGGCAACTGATGGGAATCCTGAACAGTCTTTTGCGGGCCGTGACCTGGTGGAACGGATCCACATTGAACACGCAGATTTACACATCGCGTAAGGGTATCAAGGTCGGTGAAGACGACGAAGGCAACGTGTTTTACCACAATGCTGACGACAGTAGACGTTGGGTGATTTTCAATGGTGAGGCTGAGGCGAGCCGGGTTGATCCGGATTGGCATGGCTGGCTGCACCGCACCTGGGATGAGCCGCCGACGGACAAACCGCTGAAACACAAATCCTGGGAAAAACCGCATCAGGAAAACCTGACAGGCTCTGCTTTGGCCTATGCGCCAGCAGGTTCTTTGCGCCGCCCGGACCCGGTCGAGCGTAAGGACTACGAGGCCTGGAGCCCGGAATAACACGAGGCGAGCAATGTCGAGTTATAATGCAACCGAAGTTCTGGTCGGTGGGGTCGTCTTAGCCTGTGCCGTCGCATTTGGCGTTTACGCCAGCCAATCCACCGGCCTGTCGCAAAGCAGTGGCGGCTATGAACTGGGCGCCTCTTTCCGTTCCTTGGAAGGGGTAGGCGTCGGCACCGACGTACGCCTTGCTGGGGTCAAGATTGGCACTGTAACCGGTGTAGACCTGAATCCCGAAACCTATCGCGCCGATACCACCTTCTCGATCTCTGACGGAATTCTGGTGCCGGACGACAGCGCGATTGTCATCTCATCCGAAGGGCTGCTGGGCGGCAACTTTGTCGAGGTTATGCCGGGTGGTTCGCCGTTCTACTTTGAAGCGGGCGATCAGGTCGAAGATACGCAAGGTGCCGTCAGTCTGATTTCCCTGCTGGTCAAGTTTGTCGCCGGGGACGGAAGCGAATGAAGCGATTTGCCTTGATTGCAGCGTTGCTGGTCGCGACGGGTGCCACGGCCCAGCAAAAAGCCCAATCCGGTCCTGGCGCAATGCTGCGTGGTTTGGACAAGGTCAGCGGTCAGACCGTCGATGTTGAAATGCGGAATGGTCAGACACTGCCGGTTTTTGGGTTGGATGTGGCCTTGGGCGATTGTCGCTATCCAGCGGACAACCCAACCGGTGATGCGTTTGCCTATCTGACGATCTGGGAAAAAGGCAGGACAGATCAACTGTTTGACGGTTGGATGATTGCCACGTCGCCCGCATTGAACGCGCTGGACCATGCGCGTTATGACGTCTGGGTGATGCGCTGTATCACTGCATCGGGCGACTGAGGCACTGCTGCCACGAAATCTGCACTGGCATTGATCGCCTCTTCAAGCGTGTTCCGATATTGCGTGCGCGGAATCTCGATCGCTCCCAGAGACGCCAGATGAGCGGTCAGAAACTGGGTGTCAAACAAGCGAAACCCGGTTTGGCGCAAGCGATCCACGAGATAGGCCAGCGCTATTTTCGAGGCATCCTTTCGACGGGAAAACATGCTTTCGCCGAAAAACGCCGCACCCAGCGTAACGCCATAAACGCCGCCGACCAGTGCGTCCTCATCCCAGACCTCCAGCGAATGGGCCCGGCCCGCGAGGTGGAGTTGCTGATAAAGGTGGCGCAATTCTGCATTGATCCAGGTGTCTGCCCGATCAGCGCAGCCATCGACCACTCCGGCAAAATCGCGGTTGATGCTGATGGAAAAGCCGGACTTTCGAATGCGGCGTGCGAGGCTGCGCGAGATATGAAAGCCATCTAACGGAAAAACGCCACGAAACTTGGGATCGACCCAAAACAGTTCCGGGTCATCGCGGTGTTCGGCCATCGGGAAAATTCCAATGGAATAGCCGTGTAGCAAAAGTTCAGGGGTCAGGCTCATGCGCGATACCCGGGGACCAGAGCGCAAGTGCCCTCTGGTCCCTTGGTTTTATTGGGCCATATTCGCCGCAAGCCAGTGTTCCAGCCAGTGAATGTTGTAATCACCGTTGTGGATTTCCGGCTCTTGCAGCAACGCATGGAACAGCGGCACGGTTGTATCGATACCGTCCACGATCAGTTCGCCCAATGCGCGATCTAGTCGTGCCAGCGCCTCGGCTCGGTCGCGGCCATGTACGATCAACTTGGCAATCAGCGAGTCGTAATATGGTGGAATCGAATACCCATCATACAGCGCCGAATCCATCCGCACACCCAGACCGCCGGGGGCATGAAAGGCCGAGATCCTACCCGGGCAGGGTGAGAAGTTCGGCAGCTTTTCTGCATTGATCCGGACCTCGATGGCGTGGCCGTTGATCACAAGATCGTCCTGACCAAACGACATCGGTTCGCCAGCTGCGACGAGAATTTGTTCGCGCACCAGATCGACACCAAAGATGCCCTCGGTCACTGGGTGTTCTACCTGCAGGCGGGTGTTCATCTCGATGAAGTAGAACTCGCCATTCTCATACAAGAACTCGATGGTTCCGGCACCGATATAGTTGATCTTGGCCACAGCGTCCGCGCAGACTTTACCGATCTTGGCGCGTTCTTCCGGGGTGATGCTGGGGCCGGGTGCCTCTTCAAACACTTTCTGGTGGCGGCGCTGCAGCGAGCAGTCGCGTTCGCCCAGATGCACAGCCTTGCCCTTGCCGTCTCCAAAGACCTGGATCTCGATATGGCGGGGCGTGGTCAGGTATTTCTCGATATAGACCTCGTCATTGCCAAAGGCGGCTTTGCCCTCGGCACGTGCGGTCATAAATGCGCTTTCCATCTCATCCGCGCTCATCGCGACTTTCATACCGCGACCGCCGCCGCCAGCGGTGGCTTTGATGATGACGGGATAACCAAATTCCTCGCCGATTTTCTTGGCGGTTTCCAGATCTGGCACGCCGCCGTCCGAACCCGGAACACAAGGCACACCCAGCGCCTTCATCGTGTCCTTGGCGGTGATCTTGTCGCCCATGACGCGGATGTGCTCGGCGGTGGGGCCGATAAAGGTGATGCCGTGGTCTTCGACGATCTGCACGAATTCGGCATTCTCGGACAGGAAGCCATAGCCGGGGTGGATCGCCTGTGCGCCAGTGATTTCACAGGCCGAGATGATCGCGGGCACCGACAAGTAGCTTTGCGGGCTGGGCGGAGGGCCGATGCAGACCGATTCGTCCGCCATGCGCACATGCATCGCGTCGCTATCGGCGGTGGAGTGGACGGCGACCGTCTTAATCCCCATCTCGCGGGCAGCGCGGATGACCCGCAGGGCGATCTCGCCTCGGTTGGCAATCAGGATCTTGTCGAACATGGGACCGCCTTACTCAACGATGACCAGAGGGGTGCCGAATTCCACCGCATCACCGTCACCGACCAGAATGCGTTTGATGGTTCCGGATTTGGGCGCGTGAATGTGGTTCATGGTTTTCATCGCTTCGACGATCAGCAGAGTATCGCCTTCGGACACCGATGCGCCCACGCTGATGAAGGAAGGTGCGCCCGGTTCGGGCTGCATATAAACGGTTCCTACCATGGGCGAGGTGACAGCGCCCGGGTGGCTGGCCGGATCTTCCTGTGCCGCTGGGGCTTCGACAGGTGCAGCGGCTGCTGCCACGGGTGCTGGTGCCGCTGCCGGTACGGCCATCTGAACAGGGGCGGGCGCGACCTGCGACATACGGCTGACGCGGACATTCAAACTGTCGTCGTCACCATATTCGCGCATGACTTCCAGTTCGGTAAGGTCATTTTCGCGCAGCAGTTCGGCCAGTGCCTTGATGAATGCCACATCCGCTTCGTGTTTGGTATCTGTCATGAGTGTCCTCGACGGTTCCCCTTTGGCCCGTCTGTTCTCGCGGGCTTTGGTCTGATTACGCAGCGTTATAAGCTATGCGCACGGTCATGAAAAGCGCAGTCTCGGCATGTCAGATGGGGGTTTTGCCCAATATTTCGAGGGGGAAACGGATTAGAGGGGCATGCCTGAGAGTTTTGCCACAAGTTCCGGTAGTTTGCGTGCGCCGAACTTCTCTAGCAAACGGGCGCGGTAAGCCTCGATTGTGCGATAGCTCAGCCCCAGCTCGACGCCGATTTCCTTGGCGGACAGGCCACGGCAGGACATGATCGCAACTTCGCGTTCGCGGGTTGTCAGTTCGACCAGCGGGCGGTCTTCTGAGATGTCGGAAAAGCTCCAGATGCCATGGCGAAACGGGTCGTCCGGTGTCAGGGATCGTCCGCGTGCACGGCACCAGAACAAGTCCCCGTCGCGTCGGCGCATGACCCGTTCGTCGGTATAATATCCTGTGTCCTGCATCGCTTTCAGGCCGCGCTGTCCAATCCTCTCCCAATCCGCGACCGAGGGGTAGAGGTGCAGCAGAGGCATATTGCGATACTCTGCTTCCTCGCCGCCAAAGGTGCGGGCGAATTGCAGATTGCAGCGTCGGATGATGCGGTTTTCCAACTCGACCAATCCGATAGGGGCATATTCGAAAGCTGGGTCGCTCATCCGGCTATCGTGCAAGGAATTCGGGAAAATTAGAAGAGGGTGGATTCAGATTTGGCAGATTGGGCACAGATTGGTGGGGTGGAAGGCAAGGGCCATCCATAATCACAGTTGTGAATGCTGTAAATGGGCTATGAAAATTGGCCTTTAAGTTCTAGAAATTTAATAGGAGTTTTGAAAAGAATGGATCAAATTGGGTGATGGAACATGCGCGACACGCTGACGGGTAGCCGCATTCGCGAGCGACGACAAATCTCAGGTCTGCGGCAGGCCGAGCTTGCGCGTCAAGTTGGGATCTCGGCGTCTTACTTGAATTTGATCGAACACAATCGCCGCCGGATCGGGGGCAAGCTGCTGGTGGATATCGCCAATGCGCTGTCTGTTGAGCCTTCGCTGCTCACCCAAGGGATTGAGGCTACGCTGATTTCGGCGCTGCGCGAGGCTGCCGCAGATGCGGTTGGACAGCAGGCCGAAGTGGATGCGCTGGAAGAGTTCGCAGGCCGGTTTCCCGGGTGGGCCGGAGTTCTGGCGCAGATGCATCGCCGGGTCGTCTCACTTGAGCGCACGGTTGAAACTCTGTCCGACCGACTGACGCATGATCCACATCTTGCCGCGTCGATGCACGAGGTGCTGTCAACGGCCGCTGCCATTCGTTCAACGGCAGGGATTCTGGCCGACACGCAGGAAATCGAGCCCGAGTGGCGCGATCGGTTCCACCGTAACCTGCACCAGGATGCTGAACGGCTGGCCGACAGTTCCAAGTCTCTGGTGGCATATTTGGATGATTCTGACGCGGCCGACGACCGTCGCGGTGTGCCCTCGGAGGATGCTGAGGCTTTTTTTCAAGCCAACAGCCACCATTTCCCGCAGATCGAAGCAGGCGGAAGCGGCGCGGACATTGACCTAAGCGCGATTGAATCGGCGGCAGCGCGGACTGTGACCAAGGGATATCTGGATACCTACGCCGCAGATGTCAGAGCCATGCCCCTGGACGACGTCCAGAAGGCGCTGACCGAGGCCGAGCCTGATCCGCTGGCTCTGGCGGCACGGTTTTCAGTAGATATTCCGACAGTCCTGCGGCGGCTGGCGACATTGCCCGAAGGATATCTGGGGCGGCCAACCGGGCTTGTGGTCTGTGACGCGTCGGGCAGTATCCTGTTCAGCAAATCCGTGCCGGGTTTCGCCATGCCACGCTTTGGCGAAGCCTGCCCGTTCTGGCCCATCTTTCAGGCGCTGAACAGACCATTGGTTCCGATCCGCAAACGTGTTGTGCAATTGGGGCGAACGGCGGCCGAGTTCGACTGCTATGCCTACGCGTGGCCGCAGGCGGTTTCAGGATATGACGATGCGCCCGCCTATCATTCAGTCATGCTTGTCCGAGCGGTGGACGAGGGGGCTCCGAGCGCGCAATCCGCGACCCGGGTCGGCCCAAGCTGCCGGGTCTGTCCGAATGACGCCTGCGCATCGCGCCGCGAGCCGTCGATTTTGAGCGAAGGTTTTTGACAGTTTCCTGACAGAAGGCTTAAGCTGACGCCGACAGGTTCACGGACAGAACCTGTCATGGGGAGGGATGGAACATATGAGCCGCAAGGTTCTGTTAATTGAGGATGAGCCCAACATCGCTGAGGCCATTCGATTTTTGCTGACCCGCGAGGGATGGCACGTTGAAACGCACGCAGAAGGGTCGGATGCGATAGAAGTCATCCAGGGCGCAAATCCTGATCTGGTCATACTGGACGTTATGCTGCCCGGCAAAAGCGGGATGGAGATTTTGCGCAACCTGCGCGAGCTTGAGGGCATGCAGCATTTGCCCGTTTTGATGCTGACCGCGCGCGGGCAATCGCGCGACCGGGAAATGGCTGAAAATGCCGGGGTCAGCCGCTTTATGACCAAACCGTTTTCCAACGCCGAAGTGCTGACAGCGGTGCGAGACCTGCACGCGCAGGCAACGCGGTCATGAACACGGGCGAAGATCGTAAACCCCAAGGGGTCCGGCCTTCGCTATTTCTCGAGCGTCAGAGCTATCGCCGCCGCAGGTTGATGGATGCCGCGCGCTTATTGCCTATTCTGGGGGCCGCTCTTGTTGCCATTCCCCTGCTGTGGCCAAGCCAAGGCTCATCTGAAGATGGTGTGCCGCTGTCTTCAGCAATTCTGTATATCTTCACGTGCTGGGCTTTGCTGATCGTATTCAGCCTGATCTTTGGATTTGCAGCCAGACGAATGGTTGTAAGTGACGATGCCGAGGCAGAGTCGGATTGATGGCCACACTAAACGTTCTGATCCTGGTTTGCCTCGGCTATGTCGTTCTGTTGTTCGGGGTGGCTTTTGCCGCTGACCGGATGGCGGCCGCTGGCCGAGGGGCGTGGTTGCGGTCTCCGCTGATTTATACCTTGTCGCTGTCGATTTATTGCACGGCCTGGACCTTTTACGGCGCCGTTGGGAATGCTGCACGGTCCGGGTTGGAGTTTGTCACGATCTACCTTGGGCCGACGCTGGTGATGCTCAGCTGGTGGTGGGGGTTGCGCAAGCTCGTGCGGGTCGGACGCACCCAGCGGGTAACATCCATCGCAGACTTGATTTCGTCGCGATATGGAAAATCCAACACGCTGGCCATTTGCGTGACCATTCTGGCCGTTTTGGGCGGAACGCCGTACATAGCGTTGCAGCTGCAATCCATTACACTGTCTTTTTCCATCTTTGCCGAGGCTGATCCCTCGGGCCTCTACCGAGAAGGTTCCAGTGTGTTTTGGGTAGCTGCGGGCCTGGCGGTATTTGCTATCCTATTTGGCACTCGAAATCTGGACGCGAATGAGCGTCATCACGGCGTGGTCACCGCCATTGCGTTGGAATCGGTCGTCAAACTGTTCGCCTTGCTTGCGGTTGGTGTCTTCGTGGTTTGGGGGGTTGCGGGTGGGATCGGCCCGATGATGGATCGCATCGATGCCTCAGAAATCGGGCAATGGAATGTGGATGCCGGACGTTGGACGACCTTCATCTTCCTCTCGGCTGCCGCTTTCATCTGTTTACCGCGGATGTTTCAGGTGATGGTCGTTGAAAATGCGGATGAGGGGCATCTGAGAACCGCTGCCTGGGCTTTCCCGTTATATCTGCTGTTGATGAGCCTGTTTGTCGTGCCCATCGCCGTCGTGGGTTTGGATTTGATGCCCGAAGGCTCGAATCCCGACTTGTTCGTGCTGACGGTGCCCTTGTCGCAGGGGAACGACTGGCTGGCGATGCTGTCGTTTATCGGCGGGTTTTCCTCGGCCACGTCTATGGTCATCGTGACGGCAATGGCGCTGTCGACCATGGTGTCGAACCATCTGGTCATGCCGATCTGGCTAAGCACGCAAGGGGGGGCGGGTTCGGTCTCGGGTGATGTGCGCAACGTGGTGCTGATGGCGCGGCGCGTGTCCATCGCGGTCATCATGGCGCTGGGTTACTATTACTACCGCTTGTCGGGCGGTGGGGCTGCACTGGCGTCGATCGGGCTGGTGGCCTTCGCGGGCATTTCCCAGATCCTGCCAGCGCTGGTAGGAGGGTTGTTCTGGCGCGGGGCCACGCGAACCGGGGCGTTGGTGGGGCTGACGGTTGGTTTTGTGCTGTGGATTTACACCTTGTTACTACCGGGGATGGGCGGGGCAATAATGCCCGACTCGGTGTTGCAGAACGGTCCCTTCGGGTGGGGCTGGCTGCGCCCAAGGGCCCTTTTCGGGATCGAAGGAATGGACCCCATGGTCCACTCGGTCATGTGGTCGTTGGCATTGAATACGGCTGCGTTCTGCGCCGCGTCATTGTTGAGCTTTCCCAGCCCGTTGGAGCGTCTTCAGGGCGCGCAGTTCGTCAATGTTTTTGACCACTCGGTCTCACCTGCTGGTTGGACCGGGTCGGTGGCGCAAAGCGAAGACCTGATGATCATGACACAGCGCATTCTGGGCTCTGGCCCGGCGCAGGAGTTCTTTCAGCACGAGGCCGAAGCACAGGGTGGACGGACAAGCCTGCCGGAACCCACGCCGGGTTTTTTGGAAAGACTGGAACGTGAACTCAGCGGCTCGGTCGGCGCGGCCACGGCCCATGCGATGATCGGGCAGATTGTCGGTGGATCGTCCGTTTCGGTTGAGGACTTGCTTGCGGTGGCTGACGAGTCGGCGGAACTGTTGGAATATTCCAGCCAGCTTGAGGCCAAATCCGCCGAGCTCAGCCGTACCGCGCGCCAATTGCGGGAGGCGAATACCAAGCTGACGCAGATCTCGGAACAAAAAGACGGGTTCCTTAGTCAGGTCAGCCATGAATTGCGGACGCCGATGACCTCAATCCGAGCCTTTTCCGAGATCATGCGCGATACGGACGGTCTGAGTGCCGAAGAGCAAACGCGCTATGCCGCGATTATCCATGATGAGGCGCTACGGCTGACTCGCCTGCTGGACGATTTGCTGGACCTGAGCGTTCTGGAAAGTGGTCGTGTGAGCCTGAATATGGGTGGGGATACCCTTGGTTCGATCCTTGATCGGGCGGTCTCCAGCGCATTGGCGGGGTCACATCCAAAACTCAGGATTCGCCGCTCGCGGTCGTCCGAGCGTATTCCGCTGAACACTGATCTCGATCGGTTGGGGCAGGTCTTTATCAATCTGATTTCGAACGCGCAGAAATACTGCGACGCGGATGAACCCGTTCTGACCATCTCGGCCCATGATGTCGGGGGCCAAGTCGTCATTGATTTCACCGATAACGGCAGTGGCATCCCGCCCGAAGCGCAATCGATGGTGTTCGAAAAGTTTGCCCGTGTCGGTGGGGACAAGGCGGGTGGCGCTGGTCTGGGTCTGGCGATCTGCCGCGAGATCATGCAGCGTCTTGGCGGCGAGATCAGTTATCTTCCCGGCCAGGGCGGCGCGGCCTTTCGGGTCCGCCTTCCGCTGGCGCACCGGCAAGCTGCGCAATGATACGAGCATAAAGACATTGGTAACCCGCCTCGGGTTAGACCGGATACCAGGTTCAGAAACTCAAATCGGTATCGGGCATGACGCAGTCTGTCAGCACAGCTTTGGCGCGCAAACTTTCAGCGGGACAAGAAGAGCAAGGTGAAAAGCCGCGTTCCGTTCTTCGTGCCCTTCGACTGGCCTTTGCGCGAACGGCAGGGGATCGGTTCCAGCTGCCGTTATCGGTGATCGGTGCAAGGCAGTCTTTCAAAGCCCAGGACACGCTGGCTGAGGTGGTTGATGCGGACTGGATGCTGTTGCGCCTGGGCAACGCGGACGGGATGTCCGCTGCGATTTGCGTGGATATGGGGGTCGTGTCAGCGATCGTGCAAGTGCAGACAATTGGTGAAGTTATGCCGAACCCGCCAACAGCACGGGAGTACACAGATACGGATGCAGCAATGGTGGCGCCGCTGGTCGAAGACGCTTTGACCAGGGCCGTCGCGCTGGTCGATACAGCCGCCGATCAATCCAGTCTTACCGGTTATGAATTCCGGGCGCGGATGGCGGATCTGCGTTCATTGTCGTTGGCTATGGTCGAAGACGCATATCGCGTGTTTGACCTGACGGTAGAACTTGGCGGTGGGCTGCGACAGGGGCAGATCACAGTCCTGTTGCCCGATACACCGTCAGAGCAGGAGGTCGATGATGAAATTCAAGTTGCTGCCGGCCCGAAGCTTGAGCAAGCGTCGGGGGTTGTCCGGGCCGAATTGAATACGGTGATCGGCAGGATGTCAGTGCCATTGGTAACCCTGTCCGGGCTGTCAGTTGGGGACGTTCTACCGTTGACCGGATCACGGCTAGATCGTGCGGAAATCCTGACAATTGGTCGAACGCGGGCTGCAATTGGACGTTTGGGACAATGCGGAGGAATGCGCGCAGTACGGTTGAACGAATGTGCTTCGGCTGGGGCGTTGGAGCAAGCTGAAATGCCCGAGTTTCTGGAAGCGCGAAGCAGCGCGCCAGTTCCGGACACTCTGAAAGATCCGATGCCAATCGATCCCGCGCATGAGGTCGTGCCAATAGGTTCCGTGGCATTGAACGAATTGGAGGGCGATCTGGGCTTTGGAAGCCCGGATCAGATGGCGGCCGAGATTTCGCAGCTGGCAGGTCTGACAGGATTGGACGACGTTCCCGATGCAACCTGACCTGAGCGCCAAAGGTCCTTAGCCGTCAGAACCGCGCATATGCTCCAGCGCGGGGCGTAGGTTGTCCAGCATGTAACCTGCCTTGGTTGTGGCCTCGAGGATCTCGTCCGCGCTCATGTGGTCGCACTGACCCAAAGCCCAAACCACCGAGCAGCGCGTGCCCGACGCGCAATAGGCTAAGACGGGGCCAGAGCAGCTTTCAGCCAATTCTCGTTGCAGGGCAACATTGCCGGGCGTCATGGTCTGGTGGGTCAGTTCCAGAACCTCATATTCCATCCCGGCTGCCCGGACGGCCTGTCCGATTGCATCCGACTGCATGGTTGGTGGAACTTCCGTATTGGGACGGTTGCAGATGACCTTAACGAAACCAGCTGCGGCGATGGCTGGGACGTCCTCGACCGTGATTTGGGGCGAGACGGCATAGCGGGGGGTTATTGGTCGAATCTCCATGGCAATTGCTTAGGCCGCGTTTGCGGATCTGTCCAGTTGTGCACCAAGCCCGGGCGCCGCAAACATTCCTGTGATCATCGCAGCCAGAAACACGAGGCCGCCAAGGCCGCCATAGGTTATGGACGCGATGGCAGGTCCAGGACAAAGCCCGGACAAGCCCCAGCCCATGCCAAACATCACGGAACCGATAATCAGGCGACGGTCCAACTCGGGCGGGCTCATCTTAGGAAACTGACCACCGGTCAGCGGCCTGCGGTGGGCCGTCATTCTCCACGCGATGAGCATCGGCAGGATCGCGCCGCCCATCACAAATGCCAGGGTGGGATCCCAGTTCCCGAACACATCCAACCACCCCTGAACCTTGGTGGTATCGGTCATGCCCGAGATCAAAAGGCCGGCACCAAACAGAGATCCAGCCAGCATTGATACGAGAACCCGCATCAAATCAGCCCCCATACATGGCGCATCAGGGCAATTGTTGCCCCACCTGCGCCGATATAGATCAACGTCGCGATGATGCCCCTGACGGAGAATCGAGAAATACCACATACCCCGTGCCCCGAGGTGCATCCATTGGCAATGCGCGTTCCTGCGCCAACCAAAAGGCCGGCGATGACGATCACTGCGAAATTGTCGGTCAGATGTGTCATGGGCGCAGAAGAGAGCAGGGGGCTCAAAACAAGCGGTGTCGCGATGACGCCTGCGATGAAGCTTAGGCGTTCTAACGTGCGGTCACTGCCATCAACCAGCCCGCCTAGAATCCCACTGGCGCCCATAATGCGCCCATTGCCCAGAAGGTAGACTGCGGCGCCCAGGCCGATCAGCAGGCCACCGGCAAGCCCCCAAATCCATTCAATGTACATTCGTTATCCTCAGTTCGCCTGATGGGTCTGCGTCACAACTTGTTGATCGGCACCTTCAGGAATACGTCGCCCTGTTCGTCCGCAGGCGGCATCTGTCCGGCCCGCATATTGACCTGCAGGGACGGCAGGATCAGGCGCGGCATGGGCAGGGTCGCATCGCGGGCATCACGCATCTCGACAAATTCCTCGATTGATTTGCCTTGTCCGATATGGACGTTCAGGGCTTTTTGCTCTCCGACAGTGGTCTCCCAGGCAAATTCATCACGCCCCGGAGCTTTGTAGTCATGGCCAACAAAGATGCGCGTCTCATCCGGCAGGGCCAGGATCTTCTGGATCGACTCGAACAGCATTTCCGAAGACCCACCGGGAAAATCGCATCGCGCGGTGCCGAAATCCGGCATGAACAGCGTGTCACCGACAAATGCCGCGTCTCCGATCACATATGTCATGCAGGCGGGCGTATGGCCGGGCGTGTGGAAAACATCGCCACGCATCTGCCCAACATGGAAGCTGTCGCCATCGCGGAACAAAGCATCGAACTGACTGCCGTCGCGCTGAAACTCAGTCCCCTCATTGAAGATTTTCCCGAAGGTTTCCTGGATCGTTACGATCTGTTCACCGATACCGATCTTTCCGCCCAGTTCCTGTTGCAGATAGGGTGCCGCCGAAAGGTGGTCGGCATGCACATGGCTTTCCAGAATCCACTCGACCCTTAGCTCATTGTCGCGAACATAAGCGACGATCTGATCCGCCGAGTCGGTCTTCGTTCGGCCCGAGGCGTGATCGAAGTCCAGAACGCTGTCGACGATTGCGCAGGCCGTCCCTTCGAGTTCCTGCACAAGGTATGAGACCGTATTGGTTTCAGGGTCGAAAAACGCTTTCACAATTGGTGTCATCTGGCTCTCCGTCAGCGCGCAGTTTATCATATATGTTTTTCAGAATATGATGCAACCGGCATTCTTTGATTTGATGCGTGTCAAGGCAAGTTAATCCAAATCCGATTAGAATTTAATCATTCTGCCTTAGGTTGCCGATACCGGGTGGGCGACAGGCAGTTTTCCGCGCGTTTGTTCGCCACGATAACCAGGTCTTAAATCCGTTACCTATATCGGCGACAGTGATAGAAATTGGGAGGAATAAAATGTCTGCAAAAAGTTTGTATTCCGAAGCCGAACACCTGGAGCAAAAGCTGCAGAATGCCTGTTTTGAGACCCGGCTTGCGCTTCAGCCCAGTGTAACCAAAGTGATTGATCGGATGCGTCAGGAAGGCATGCACGTGCCATCGCGCCTGCGTCACCTGGATGCGGCTTTGTGCGAAGATGCCATAGAGGCGCAGTTCGACAATATGCCGGTCTGAGGCGAAGAATTAGCTGAACGAGATTCCCAGGATCACCAGCATCAGGCCAATCACAGAAAGAAAAAGCGAAGCCAGATTCCACGGCAGAACGCTTTGAACAGCGGCGCGCAATTCATCGTCCGACAGGCCGGATTTGCGCGCTTTCATCACACGCAGGATACACCAAACCAGCCCCAGCAGGCCTGCAAGTGACAGGGCGGCACCGCCCCAGGTGATGAATTCGAACATGGTTCCCCACATTTTTCCGCAAATCCTGTTTGCGCTTAGCGGATCGACCGACCGCGCACAAGCCCATCAAGGATTGGATGCTTGCAGCCCACGCGGCGGCAATGTATCCGGCTAACTGCCGTTGCTAATGCATCAGATCGCAGCCTTTTGGAGAGATGAATATGGAAGACGTGACCGAAGATCAGGCCGCCGCCAACTACCGTGTGACAGCGGGCGAGCTGCGTCAGTTCGTGGAACGGATCGAACGCCTGGATGCCGAGAAAAAGGATTTGGCGGAGCAGCAGAAAGAGGTCATGGCCGAAGCCAAAGCCCGCGGTTACGACACAAAAGTGATGCGCAAGGTCATCGCGCTGCGCAAACGCGACAAGGACGATATCGCCGAAGAAGAGGCGGTACTTGAAATGTATAAGGAAGCGTTGGGCATGTGAGCCGGGCCTGGGGTTAGGGTTTCAGGACCTTCACCCCGGCCATCGTTTCCAACTTGGTCAGATCCTGCTCGTACAGTTCGGAAAATGCGTCGATGATCTCATCGCTCCAGCCGGGCAGGTCCAGTTCTTCTTCCATTTTGTCCGGCTGAGCATGGTTTGCCAGAATGTCTGCAAGAACGTCTCGGGTTTCAGCCTGTGAAAGCGTCGAAACCTGGTCCAGAATCGCCTGCGCTTGTGATTGACCTTCTTCGGTTAGCAACGAGATCAGCAGGTCGTACTCATCTTTGATCGCAGCCTCCGCGGCAAGCCCGCCGACGCTGCGCACAACGTCCCCCCACAAGAGCGGAATGTCCTCATTGCACCATAGGGTAATCTGCACCCCGGGGGCAAAGTCGCGAACATCTTCGATCATCTCAACCCAGCTGAGGTGGCTTAGATCATTGTTGCGGATCACGTCCTCGCGCGCCTGTTCCGGTATAGACATCAGGTGTTTCGGGATAAAACTACCGGGGTTCCTGAGCGCCAGATACAATTCCAACTGACAATTACTAAAGGCCTCTTCCAGAACAGATAAGCGTTTGCCTGCAGAAGGATAGAACTGCCCATCGGCAATTACCACGTCTTTCTCGCCAATGAAGTTTTCACTGGTGAAAATGGCGCGCTTTACCTCTGGTTGGATTGGCAGGTTGCCTCGAATACTTTCAATCTCGTCCGGTAATGGGGGGCGCGTATTTAAGGCCTGAAATGCAGGTTTGAACACTTGCCGGTAACGGCGAGGACCAAAGAAAGCCACGCCATTTTGGGCCAGTACTTCCCCATTGGCTTGCAACGACCTGAGCAGCCGCCCTTCATCGGTAAAAGCCGCGCCTGCGTGGATGGCAACCTGCATGTTTGGTTCTTGTCCTTGCATTCCTGAACCTGCCTGTCGAGTTACAGGCTGTGCCAGGGACAGTCAAATCCACACCCCCCACTTAAAGGTGATTGGCCGTATCACAAGGAAAATCAAAAATCCCTAAGTTTGGATGAAAATTGAGGCTTGCAGTCCGTTAAAAGAGAAAGTAATCGACACCCAGCGCCCCTATAGCTCAGCTGGTAGAGCAACTGATTTGTAATCAGTAGGTCCGCGGTTCGAGTCCGTGTGGGGGCACCAGAGATTTCAATGGGTTAGCGGGATGTCGTTAGCCCATTTTTTCTTTCCAGCAACCACCTAGCTACCACCCTGCATAAAAAAGCGTGTTGCTGCGTGGGAATCTGTGTTTTTCGTCTCGACGAATTTGGAGACGTTGTTTCCATCTAAAGTTTTGATTTTACGACATAAATTGACATATTTTCGATTTTTGGTACACTGTTTTTCGACAGCATAGTGCGCAGTGGTAAAGCGTGACGTGATGTCCTGCGCTTCTTGGGAATAATCCTGAGCGCATTTTTTCCAACACATCCAAAAAACTCAAGGAGCGTACCATGACGGACAACGCACACTCAGAGCATGTCAAGCTGACAGCGACAATGTCGCCACTGCAAAAGTACCGGGCATTGAACGATCACTTTCGAAAAACGACCAAGGGCGGGATCGTTTCTATTTCGTGGGGCATTCACATGCTTGGCCGCGCCGAGGTGGATAACATCATGAAAAAGCTCGGGAGCGCTGAAGGCGACAACAGCTGCGATGTGGGTGGCGAGCATGACATGGGCGAGATCACGGTGAGCAATCGCCGTATCTATTGGGAAATCAACTACTACAACAAAGACCTTGACGACATGTCTGTTGATGCCACCAACCCAGACCAAACAACGCGGTTTATGACCCTTCTACTCGACAGCGAACTGTAAGCGGCTCGCATGTCATACTAGCAGGCCCAGACGTTGGGCCTGCATTCTCTCTGGACATCATTAACTACAGGACCGTGGATGTGACGGATCGCGCGAGCAATATCCTTTGCTTGACGCCAACTGTGCAAAGATATGTGGGCTGAACGATCGCCTTCGGCGCTTTGAGCCTATGTGGGCGCACGTTGCTATGCCAAGCATCATGGATATGGGGCCACAAACTGTGCAAGACATCATGACGGCTGTGGCGATCTATGACGCCTTTACTGATGACAACAACCCATATGGGGAGCATGGCATTGGCGCAATCACATATGAGGGTCAGCGCATCTTTTGAATAATCGACTGCTACAACAGAGACCTAAGCGGAGGACCAGAAGACCCCGCGAAACTTTCAGTGACAACGCTTGTTATGACAGTGTTTCTGGCGAGTGACTGCTAGCGAATTCCTGGTCGCTTCTATTTTTTTCAACACGTTTCGCAGTCTTCCAGCCTTTTCGCTTCCTTCTGCGGTATAAATCAAGAATTGGGTCACCTCCGATTTGCAGAATAAAACCGATTACATACTCAGGCGGAACGTCGTTCTTGTGTGCATAGATCAGCTGCCGCGACGATTTTGAAATCTGATCTCTGCTCACGATGCGCTTTGAGTTTTTGCCTAGCCGATTTTCGCCAAGCAAGAGGAGGTAGCACCAGTGGAAAGGGTTCTGTTTGACGTTGGGAGTCGCAATACTTGCAAGCGGCGCGCTGTACGCTGCAGAATGTTTCTGCAGGAAATCAGCAAGAATTTCCTGCTTTTCTAACTCGATCAACTGACGCCCTAGTACATAAACCGAACGCTTTAGAACGTTAGCGGGGCGGTTGTAGGGAATCTCGTCTCCCTGCGACTCATCGAAAATACGCTGGAACGTTCTTAAACCCACATTGTCTAGATAGCGCAGGTCCGACCTAAGCTTGCCATTGGTTCGGGCAAGCCCCCGGAGAATTTCTCCTTCTTTGCACAAGGCAATGTTCTCTTCAGTGCGTGGGATTTTTCTGATTCGTGCCATGCCTGCTATTTTGCCCAGTTTCTGCCGTTGGGCAGAAATTTTTATTTTGAACACATCTCAAATGAGTATCCCCATAGGGATACGAATTTCAAGAAAATTAGTGCTTAGAGGCCTCACGCTGGAAGGCCGTTGGGGTTGGTGGCGCCTTCGAGATATAGCCAGAACAGTTTTCTAGCCGCGCCTGAAAATTCTTTAACTATATGGAATTTAATGTTTTTTATGTGTAAGTTGATGGTGCTCCAAAACGTGGAGTGGCACCACAGCAGAAGCCGAATAGTTGTGGTTCTCTTGATGGTGTCAAAATAGACCGACGTGCAGAAAAGGAGAGCACAATGGAATATGATGTTAGGCCTATGATCAAGAACCGTAAGGGGTCTGTCCCCGCCAGTTTCTTGTCAGAAAAGCAAACAGCAGCTTATCTCAACATGTCAGTGAGTTGGCTTCGGAAGTGCCGAGAACTTGGAACTGGACCTGTCTGGATGAAGTTTGGCAATTCGATTCGATATCCGAACGACGCTTTGCTGGGGTATGTTCAGCAATCTACACGCAACTTCACGGGTGAGTACCGGCTACCACCTGTTAAGCCATCCCAAGAAGGCACAAATAACACCTAGGTCACTGAAGTAATTCAGACGTCCACGTGGATCTGATCACCCCACACGGACACCCGCACTCTGCGGCAACACCACCACACATATCAAAACAACCTAAAATCTTGCGCGGTGTACGGCGCACCACAGCTTTCGCGTGCTCGCGGAAGTAGGGGTGTACTTCTTTGTCGCGCAGGATCCAAAAACTCAAAGATTGGAGACGAGAGTGAAAAATGAAAAGCATCCCCAAAAAGATAAAAAAAGAACCCCGAACAAGGGCGATAATCCTAAGCTGAAATCGAGTGGGCGTTGTATACGTATATCCCCTACTAAACAATCTACCAAATCTACAGATTGTGATAGTCTAGCACACTCTCAGAGTGCCTCTAGAAAGAAACTTTCTTTGGACACTGTCCCCAAAAATCTCGACGACTATGACGACGGTTTTGAACACAGCAAAGCGATCCACAAGAAAGGCTGTAAGATTCACCAGAAGCGCTGGTTTGCTACTCTTCGCAATCGAGTATTCAAGACAACAGACCTCAAGGACTTTGAGGCGCTTCTCGGCATGGGGGATATTCGTGCGGACTTCATGCCAGCTAGTGATTTGAAGGCACGAAATATGATGGGGCGCTACCTAATTGATGAGATGGAGAACCTCTATGAATTGGGGGTGAAGAATGCTGCCCTTGATTTTCAGTGGATAACCATCGTCTCGGACCATCTCATGTTCAATGAGAGGGAGGGGGTTGCAAAGATCTATGCGTGTAAAAAGGCGGTCCAAGATGTTCTTCGTAACTACACAGACTATAGCGCTCTGGGAGTGGTGGAGATACAGCCAATCATCAACTACCCGATAGATCAGCGGGGCAAGATGTTTTCTGTTCACGCTCATGTCTTTTGCTGGGGTGCAAAGAGCCAAACTGCCAAACTAAAACGACACAGCAAGCGGTTCAAATCTAGCATAACAAAACTGCCTGTTCATTCCCTGACAGCCTATCATTTTGAAGGTAGCTTTGGCCGACTTGGGCGCTACATGGCTAAACCACCGTTTGAAGGGAAGGAAGTGAACTTTGAGAAACTCGCGCTAGGCAAAGCCTGCCTGAGCTCAGCCAAGCGGGTCGAAAAATATCACGATTTTCGCTTGTTTGAGACGAATGCAAAGATGCCATTGGAAAGCATTCTGTTTGGGGTTCGGGATGGCGCGAATGCACGTATGCGTATCGCAAAGAAACTGCAAAAGTGGCATCGGGCTCGCAAAGGCACTGTGTTCAAATTGGCTACTCGTGTGGATCGCCTGTTTGAAGACTTCTTGCGAGACAACAAAAAACTAAAAAACTATAAGCCTTTGGTGGTGAAGTATAAAAAGGGTCAGTAGCTAGCTTTGAGCATGAAAAGAAGGGGTGCACATGGCACCCCTTCCTTTTTCAACTTTGCAGGTATGAGCAGGAAATTTAGAATTCAGTTTCGCAGCACAAGCGCCAGAGGCTACTAGTTTGGCATTCGCCCCCAGCTTCGATGCGCTTCAACTTTGCATTATGGGTGAAGTCTACCTCGTAAACCTCAAGCACTCCCCTCTCGGAAAGGCTTGGCACTTCCGGGGGAATTTGTCATTGTTTGTGTATGAGCCTCATCAAATCTAAAAAACGTGTCGCCGACCACGGCGAAGTCTTCACTCCTGCGTGGATGGTGGACGCTATGCTGGACCTTGTGAGGGGTGAAACAGAGCGGATTGACGCCCGCTTCCTTGAGCCGGCGTGCGGTAGCGGAAACTTCCTCGTGCCGGTCCTGCAACGCAAGCTGGCCGCTGTGCAGATGAAGTATGGTAAGTCTGATTTCAACCGGCGGCAGTACGCGCTTGTGGGCCTGATGTGCTGCTACGGGATAGAAATTCTAGCTGACAACATCGAAGAATGTCGAGCGAACATGCTGGAAGTACTGTCAGACTACCTGCGCCTTGCACCAGAGGACGATCTGTACCGCGCCGCGTCGCATGTTCTTTCGACCAACCTTGTTCACGGCGATGCGTTGACCATGAAAACAACTCTTGGTAGTCCGATTTCGTTTGCGGAATGGGGATATATTGGCAAAGGTAAGTTCCAGCGCCGGGATTTCCGACTAGATGTTTTGACCGGCGCATCCGCATTTAACGCCGAGGGTTCTCTTTTTGCGGGCCTTGGCAATCATGAAATATTTAAACCGATAAGAACCTATTCCCCAATGACAATTAGAGATTTAGCTGATCAAACCGCGTTCGCCCTTGAGGCCGATAAATGAGCGGCGTTTCAGCGTTTGGCCGGACCATCCAACTCTTTCTGGTCGATGGCAAACCAACTGGATTGCGCAAAGCCACAATACACGGATGGACTGGATTGCTATTTGTATCCGGCGCGTCCGCTTTTGGAGACATGACGGCACGCGACGAGGTGGATCGAACCGGGGTCTACGTTTTAGCTGGCCCAAATCCCGAAAAACCGGGCGGTACGCGGGTCTATATTGGATCGGGGAACTCTGTTTCCGAACGGATCAGGCAAAGTGCGTTGAAGCGGGATTTCTGGGAAACCGCAATCACTGTAACGACGAGTGACGATGATCTATCGAAAGGTCATGCCGAGTACCTCGAAGCCCGATTGATCCAAGTATCGTCTGAGGCCGGTCGTGTAGTGCTCGACAATGGCACTCAACCAGACACATCGCGCCGCCGACTGCCGGAAGCCGATATCGCGAATATGGAGCAGTTCCTAGCAAACCTTCAGGTTATTCTGCCGATTGTAGGGTTGGACATGCTCAAGCCGCAACCAAAGGCCGTTACTGACACGGCCAAGTCGGTGGAGGAGCGCACGACTGGCGAGACGCAGTTCGAAATTCGACACAAGAGCGGCATTGAAGCGACGGCTGTAGAGGAGGACGGCGAATTTGTCGTTCTAGAAGGCTCCGAAGCCCTGACTGAAACTGGTTTTGTTCAGAACCAAACCTACATCTTGCTGAAGGCGAAACTTATCGCAGATGGGATTTTGGTCGAAAGCACATCGGGCAAGCTGCGTTTTTCGAAACCGTGGAGCTTTAATAGCCCTTCCGCAGCTGCCGCAATCGTACTTGATGGAGCGAGAAACGGTCGACACGAATGGAAGGTCAAAGGCTCCAAACAAACCTATCACGAATGGCAACAGGCACTTGCTGAGCGTCAGGGGGCGGTGACATGAACCAAGCCGCCTTCACGCTGCGCGGGCGGAACCCGGACGTTCTGTCCTGCATTGCTAATCTGTCCAACGATGAGGTATTTACACCGCCCGAGTTCGCCAACCGGATGCTGGACACACTGGCTGAGGCTTGGGCGGCGGATAATGATGGGGCGAGCATATGGGCCGACCCGTCCGTCAAGTTTCTTGACCCATGCACCAAGTCAGGGGTGTTCCTGCGAGAGATTACGAAACGCTTGATCGACGGTCTTGAGCCACAGATGCCCGAGTTGCAAGCTCGTGTGGATCACATCCTGACGCGCCAGGTCTACGGCATTGGCATCACCGAGTTGACCGCCATGCTGGCGCGGCGGTCGCTCTATTGCTCGAAACATGCGAACGGCGAACATTCGATAACAAAAGGCTTCAACTCCGAGTCCGGCAATGTCTGGTTTGAGCGCGTTGAGCACAGTTGGGACAAAAAGGGAAAGTGTATTTACTGTGGAGCCAACCGTTCATCTTTGGACAGGGGCGAAGACAGAGAAAGCCACGCCTACGCTTTCATTCACACCAACAACATAAAAGAGCGCGTGTCAGCGCTATTTGGAGATGACATGCAGTTTGACGTTGTAATCGGCAATCCACCTTATCAATTGGACGATGGCGGACATGGCACTAGTGCTGCCCCTATTTACCAGTTGTTTGTTGAGAAAGCGCTTGATCTTGAACCGCACTATTGCGTCATGGTTACGCCATCGCGCTGGATGGCGGGCGGTAAGGGCTTGGATGGTTATAGAAAGCAAATGCTGTCCGACAAAAGCCTTCGCACAATTGTTGATTACCCAAAGCTATATGAGGGATTTCCCGGCGTTAAAATTCGCGGTGGCATTTCATATTTTCTTTGGGACAGAGATCACAATGGCCCTTGCATAATGCAAACTATTTGGGACGGAGAACCCACTGGACCCGCAGTCGCTAGGCATTTGGACGACTATGATGTGATCGTCCGTAGGAACGAGGCTGTTCCGATATTGAACAAAGTGAAGTCGAAGAACGAGAACACTCTCGAAAAACGGGTTTCAAGCAGGAAACCCTTTGGTTTACCCACAAACTTTAAAGGGAAACCAAAGCCCGATGGGCTTTCTGATCCAGTTAAGCTCTTTCAAAATCAAAGCATCGCTTGGACAGAGCGCACCGTCATCGCCTCCAACCCAGATTGGATTGATAGGTGGAAAGTTCTTGTGACTCGTGTTCAAGGAACTAGCGCTGCTGTAGAAACCAAATTTTTGAGCAAGCCAATCATTGCCGAGCCAGGAACAGCTTGCACTGAGACCTATTTGGTTGCTGGCCACTTTGATACTGAGGCTGAGGCAACGAACTACGCTCGCTATTTATCGACCCGTTTTGTGCGTTTTTTGGTTTCACTTAGAAAGTCGACACAGGATGCGGCAAAGGGCGTCTATACCTTTGTGCCTGACCTTGCCACTTCCGAAGTATGGACGGACCAAAAACTCTACCGCCGATATGACTTCTCAGAGGAAGAAATAGCATTCATCGAGGCGCAGATTTCCCCCCATGATACAGACTTGTTTGACGATTTGGATGACGAATAATGAACCAAACCGTAGATGACATTCTAGAACCAAAGCCAAAAACACGCCCACGCATCTACGCTTACTCGATTGACGATGCCGCCCACGCGGGCCTTCTCAAAGTCGGGCAGACTACACGGGATGTGCGGCAACGGGTAAACGAGCAACTCGGCACCGCCGCGATCAAGAATTTCACCATCAATCTTGATGAGCCAGCAGAACGCGCAGATGGTTCCTTCATAACCGACCATGAAGTGCGCGCTCGCCTTGTCAGAAAGGGTTTTGTAAACACTGAAAAAGAATGGATGCAGTGTTCGCCAGCGGATGTGCAGACCGTTCTCACAGAATTGCGCACTGGGCAGAAACTTTCCGGCACCCATCATCTCGACTTTCCCATGCGTCGGGAACAGTCTGAAGCAGTCGAACAAACACACGCCTATTACATGTCCCGCTGGTCTGAGGACATGCACGCTGTTCCACGCTTTCTCTGGAACGCCAAGATGCGCTACGGCAAGACCTTCACGACCTACCAATTGGCGCGAAAAATGAACGCAAAGCGGGTTCTGGTGTTGACCTTCAAGCCAGCTGTTGAAGATGCATGGCAGACCGACTTAGAGAGCCATGTCGATTTCGATGGCTGGCAATATCTGTCCCGCAAGTCGGACGCCGACCCCACCCAGATAGATGAGAGTAAACCTGTGGTTTACTTTGGGTCGTTCCAAGACATGCTGGGCAGGGACAAGCTGGGGAATATCAAGGCCCGCAATGAGTGGCTACACGCTGTCAATTGGGACTTGGTGGTCTTTGACGAATACCATTTCGGTGCATGGCGCGAGAGTGCGAAGGAGTTGTTCGAAGGGGAAGAGGAAGCCCTTGAGCGCGAGGAAAAGCTGCTTGAAGATGCTAGGAAGCTAACCGACCGTGTGGCCGAAATGCAGGAGCCGCTTGAAGCCGAGGCCGAGTTCCTTCCCATCACTACGCGGGCGTATCTTTACCTCTCGGGCACGCCGTTCAAAGCGCTGGCGACGGGTGAGTTTATCGAAGAACAGATTTTCAACTGGACTTATACCGACGAGCAACGCGCCAAAGCCGAATTTTCCGTGAATAACCCCGGTCAATGGAACCCATACGGCTCGCTGCCGCAGATGCGGTTGCTGACTTATCAGATGCCAGATGAGTTGCTGTCCATCGCCAGTGCTGGTGAGTTTGACGAGTTCGACCTGAACGAGTTCTTTGCTGCAACCGGGACAGATGATGCGGCAGAATTCAAACACAAGGACGAAGTGCAGACGTGGTTGAATATCATCAGGGGCCAGCACGCGGCCCATGCGGTGGACAACCTCAGAACAGGAACGAGACCGCCGTTTCCATACTCTGACATTCGGCTGTTGCCATACCTCCAACACTCGTTTTGGTTCATGCCAAATGTCGCCGCTTGTCACGCTATGGCCAAGCTTCTGGCCGAGCGGCAAAATACCTATTGGCACGAATACGAAGTGGTGGTGTCGGCTGGTACGTCGGCAGGCATCGGGCTTGAAGCCTTGCCACCTGTTCGCGCGGCCATCGGCAGTGGCTTCGACACGAAATCGATCACGCTCTCCTGCGGCAAGCTCACCACCGGCGTAACGGTCAAGCAGTGGTCCTCAATCTTGATGCTACGGAACTTGAAATCTCCTGAAACATACTTTCAAGCAGCGTTTAGAGTGCAATCGCCGTGGGCGATCAAGAACCCCAACGGCGACAATCCTAGCGAAGAAGAGGTTCTCAAGCCGGTTTGCTTTGTGTTTGACTTCGCACCGACCCGCGCCCTTCGGCAGCTTTCCGATTATGGCATTGGGCTATCACCGAATGAGCCCAACCCAGAAAACGCGGTTCGTGATCTTGTGTCATTCCTTCCCGTGCTGGCCTACGATGGTGCGAACATGACCCAGATTGACGCCGGTGGCATTCTGGATATTGCAATGGCCGGAACGTCTGCGACCTTGCTGGCGCGCAAGTGGGAAAGCGCGCTTTTGGTGAACGTTGATAACGATACCCTTCGTCGCATCATGAATAACGAAGAAGCTATGAAGGCCGTGGAAGGCATCGAAGGGTGGCGAGCGCTCGGTGACAACATCATCGAGACGATCATCAACAAGAGTGAAAAAGTTAAAGATCTAAAGAAAAAGGCCAATTCAGGAGACATCTCGGATAGGGAAAAGAAGGAGCTTTCCACCGAGGAAAAAGAGTTCAAATCGAAGCGCAAACTGGTTCAAGAAAAGCTGGTCAAATTTGCGACTCGGATACCTGCGTTCATGTATCTGACTGATTTCCGCGAAAACACGCTCCAAGATGTAATTACAAAGCTTGAACCGGACCTGTTTTTGAGTGTGACAGGGCTAACCGTTTCGGACTTCCATTTGCTGGTTCGCCTCAAGGTTTTTAACACTGAGCATATGAACCAAGCGGTATTCGCATTCCGTAGATATGAAGATGCGTCTCTATCTTACAGTGGCCTCGATAGTCATGCTGGACTGACGAAGATTGGTTTGTACGATACAGTCGTCGGTAAGCCTGAAGCATCGGGCGTCCGCACTCTAACAAACGTCCAAAATGCCATTAAGGCGCACTGGGAAGGTGCTCCCGCCGAAAATGCAGTACGTATTTTAGACGGAATAGCCCAGTTGCAGAAAGCTAAAGGGGACGTACTAAGGATCCGCGACATATCAAGAATTCTGGATGCCGCAAAGTTGTCGGGCGACCTCATCGCCGCAATGGCAATTTTGGTCCAATCAGAGTTCGCTGTCTTTAAGGCTGGTGGTGAGTTGGTAGATGACGACGGTAGGCGGTACAAGCTCTCACCAGAAGAATTTCAGCGTGTCTTAGACTTGGACACAGTTCCTCATCCGCTTTCTCGGCATGAAGTCTCAGATGCATCCGAAAAGATTGAGTTGTACTTCGAGTTGGATACCGAAGTTTTCGAAGGCACAAAGCTATGACCCAAAGAGAACCAACCCTTGCCGAAGTCCGTGCCAAATTTGATGGTACTGCTCACGGAGCGGCAACTGATTTCTTCCTAGCTCAAAATCACGATGCGAGGGTTAAAGCTGTTCAAAAGGGCGTCGATTTTGCCTGTGCTGAGTTGGAAAAGAGCAGCAGTAAAAAACAGGGGCTGGGTGAGGACTCTATTACTTTGGATATCTGTTCGATGCTGAGCATGGCCGGATTTCAAGCGTCACATGACAAGTACAATAACGGCCATTGTGATATTGTGGTCGATGGAAAAGACACTTTTGTGTGGCTGGCTGAGGCGAAAGAGCACAGCAATTACAATTGGTTGGACAAGGGCTTCCAACAGTTAACAACACGGTACTCAACGGGTACAATTGGACAGAACCATGCAGATGTACTGGTTTATTGTTACAATGCCGATGCAAAAGCGATGCTTGGTAAATGGCGAAAAGAGTTGGTGAAACGCAACATCAACGTGGAGGCCGAAGAATCCTCCTGCGGCAACCCACTCCTGTTTTGCTCAAAAAACAAGCACACCAAGAGTGGATTGGATTTCCACGTCCGCCACAAAGTTATTGTGCTACATTGGGATCCGAAAGACAGATAGCCGCCAACACCATGAGAACCGTTTAAAGACTATCTGATGTAAATTCGGCGGCTGTTCCACGCCATTCTCGTCAGCTTAATTTGGGTCGATGGACGCATACGTACTCATTGCTTCCAAGCTTTTGATCCAATTATTGGGCTGACTGAGTTTTACTTTATCGCCTTTCCAATTGCTTGCCCAATCGTTTCAGCAGCGCGCAAGGCTGGGTCCGCGTCGACATGTGCGTAGCGTGCTGTTGTTTGTGTTTGCGTGTGTCCCAGCAAACGCCCAATGATGGGAAGCGCTACGCCTTGACCAACGGCAACGCTTGCCGCCGTGTGGCGAAGGTCATGAATGCGCAGGTCATCAAGCCCCGCTTCCCCGCATACCAGTTTCCAAGGCTTCGACAGGTTGACGATTGCCTTGTCCGCTTTCACGCCTGGAAAAACAAACTTGGACGATTGATGGCGCGTGGTGATCTTTTGGTTTTGAAGGACCGTGATCGCTTCAATGCTGAGGAACAGTGACTTTGCGCCCGTCTTGCTATCAGGGAGTGCGATAATACGCCGTTCCCAATCAATCCAACTCCATTCGCTGTTTGAGATTTCGCTGCGCCGCGCGCCCACGAGTAGAAGCAAGCGAAACAGATTAGCCATGTCGGGCCAGAGAAGCCCCAAGTCCACTAGGTTTGTCAGAGCAGCGCCAAGCCGTTCTAGTTCTTCCAGTGTCAGGTATCGCTCCCGCTTCCCCTCAGCGTGACGACGCACGTAACGGCAAGGGTTGGTGCCTTGGTCGCGCCATTCCCAGATTTCAGCAAGGGTCATCATCTTTGAAAGCACGGCAACCGAACGGTTCGCTTGGTAAGGTGTGTCACCCATCGAGCTATGCAAGCGATCAACATCAGCGCGGGAAATATCCCCAACGCGTCGATTTCCGAACGCAGGCTCCAATATGTTTTTCCAAAGTGAACGATAGTCGCGGACGGTCGCGGGTTTGAGCCGCTTCATGTCGCCTTTGTCGAAGCGATCCCAAAGGTCGCTCAACGATGGCGCTTCGCGTTTCTTGACCTTGTCGCTTTGAGGGTCTTCGCCTTTGGCGACTTGGGTTGCGCATTCTCTGGCAATGTTGCGAGCTGTTTCCAAGGGAATCTCACCGTGGCTACCGATGGTCATCCAGCGAGTAGGGGCACGCCGTCCTCCGCCATGCGGGCGATACTTGAAGATATAGCGCTTCCTGCCGGACTGCAGGATTTTGACGCCAAAGCCAGACAAGCCGCCGTCCCACAAAAATACTGGTTTTTTCGGGTCGTGCTCTGCTTCGTCGATGCGGCGCTTGGTTAGTTTCATAGGTTGCCTCTGAACTCTTTGATTTTGGTAATGGCAACCACCCAGCTACCACAGTGCGTGTTGTCATGTGCAAAAGCAAAGTATCAAATCGCGCCTGAGCATCAAACAAAAATCATTAAAAACAATATGTTATGATGCAATGCGGTGTGGTGTGGTAAAACGTAGTAGAACGCAAATTTCAAATTTGTAATCAGTAGGTCCGCGGTTCGAGTCCGTGTGGGGGCACCACTCACCTTTCATACGTGTCATGCAGGGTAAGATAAGAGTTCGAGTCCGTGTGGGGGCACCATTTAGCCTATAAAAACAATGCGTTACGACATCTTTCAGCGCGATTGCCAGCTGGTGCGGCGCAAAGCAGACGTATAGCAGACAATGGGTGAATCAGCGTTTTCTTTTCCAAAATGCATAACGGTCGATATGCTATCTCAAAAAGTAGACTGTTGGATCGAAATCTGTACTCTATTTTTATTGTTTTAAAACAATGTATTAATATGTTTCGATATGCAAATACTATGACGATTGAAGTTTTTGTCTTCGATGGGATTTGTAGGCGAATATCTTGATGACGCAGCTCGACAGCGATCAATGCGTTATTTCGTAACGCAAATATCAAATATTTGATTTTTAATGAAAAGTTTTGGTTTTTGCCGTGGTATCTTGTAAATCCGCGTACAAGATACCACGCTGGAAGTTAGGAGTAGTCTATGCCTTTTACCGCAATATGAAGCTCTGGACGCTCTGCCATTATGCTTCTTGCAATTGAGTTTAAATGGCCAACCACTTCAGTGAGCGACATCCATTCTTGAGTTTCAGGGTGCCGCCAACGCTTCTTATTTGCTTGGCAAATTAGCAGGCATCCAGCTCTACAGTTTTCGTGCTGCAAGTATTGACCCACCAGTTGATTGGTTAGTTCCCGCTCTAAGTCCCTCACACTCCAAGTTTCCCTCTTCAGCTCCACTGTGGCGTATCTAGTCATAGTGCGAGGTTGAAAACGGATATCTGTTCGGTTTTCGTCAACCACGACCGCTTCTTGAGTGAAGCTGAAAACACCTCGATCTCTTCCTCTAAGCCAATTCGTTATTGATCGCCGAAGATCGGTTTCTTGATCCAGCTTTCGCAAGCCTTCGATAGGTGTGTCTTCGGCATGCAAAACATCGTGCTCAAACGCGTCTAGCCTCGTCATTACGGCAGTTAGAAGAGTATTGTTGTCAAATGGTATGAAGGCACGCTCTCGGTCCAATTTTTGAAATGCCGCGAGCGGATGCGGCGTCATATCACTTATTTGTGCCGCGATTTCGTTTCCCATTCGCCGCATGCGATCTGGCATATGGGAGAATTCTGGTAGCTCAGCCAATTCGTGGATTGCAGCCAGTGTGCTGAGAGATTTCTTGTTCAACAGAGCTTCAAATAGGTAGGATCTGGCATCTTGAGCACTATCACGCAAGTCTGGTGTATAGGTGCCTTGATGTTCGGTGTCTTCATCTCTCCTGACTGCTTGATAAGCACGCAGAACGAGATCTTTTAGAAGTGGTACACTACGATCTTCGGGAATTGTACTGAAGTCTGGTACTTGGCGAAAATGCCTGTCACCAAAAACTTGCGCGAAAACACCTATTGCCTCCTCGCGTTCGTCAGGAGTGGCTAGGTTTTCAGTTTGCCTGAGAACATGTCTACACCCGTTTTCGGTGTCGAGTATCACCAACAAGAACAAGAGAAAAGCTTTTGAATGGTATGCACCTTCGACAAGCTGTTTTTCAACTGCGTTAGTAGCTATTTGGCTATGCTCGGTTTCACCTGCTTCCGCGATAATACGAATAGCGTATTCTATAGAGTTTTTGGCACCGGGTTGCTCCAAGGACATATATTCTGCAATGCGTGGCGCAATTCGAGCAGCTACTGCAGATTTCATGTTAACTGATCCATGGTACAAGACATCGTGGAACATTTCAGCATGGCCTACATCGGGCAAAAGTTCGAGTTGAGCTTGTGCTTCCGCTCCAACCACTTCCGCAACCGCTGCGGGATGCGCCTCGTCCAAAGTGGCCATAAATCCACCAAAACCGTTGAGTTCGATGCAGGCAATCCGGGCGGCCTTTACTGCCTCATCGTGGGAAAGAGACTTTGCCCAACCAATTTTCTCGGCCTCTGCTTTCACAGCAGTTAAGGCTAGCAACCAACTCCCGGGGTGGCACTGTCAGAAGAAACTTATTGAGGCGGGCAGGGCGAGCACTTAGCGTCGCAGGATGACAAGACGCAGCCCTTTTCGCTACTTCAAGACGAGCCCCGAGATCATCCGTCTGGCCGTCATGATGTATGTTCGGTTTCCGCTTTCGCTTCGCAATGTTGAAGATCTTTTGCACGAGCGCGGCATCGAGATCAGCCACGAAACTGTGCGTTATTGGTGGAACAGATTTGGCCCGATGTTCGCGGCAGAGATCCGCAGAAACAGGGTCAATCGGATGCGATCTTATTCGAACTGGCAGTGGCAACTGGACGAGGTCTTCGTGAAGATCAATGGCGAGACGCACTACCTATGGCGGGCTGTGGATCACGAAGGCGAGGTGCTGGAAAGTTATGTGACCAAGCGCCGTGACCGCAAAGCTGCGTTGAAATTCCTCAGAAAATCAATGAAACGCTACGGTCAACCTGAATCCATCGTGACAGACAAACTGCGGTCTTATGGCGCGGCGATGAGAGTTGTCGGGAACGGTAGTCGGCAAGAGACCGGCCGCTGGCTGAACAATCGGGCCGAGAATTCCCATCTGCCATTTCGACGATGAGAACGTGCGATGCTCCGCTTCAGGCAAATGCGGTGTTTGCAGAAGTTCGCCGCAGTTCATTCTTCCGTCCACAACCATTTCAATCAGGAACGCGCCCTCTACAGCAGAGACAATTTCAAGCTCAACCGCGCCGCTGCTCTCTCCGAGTGGCGCCAACTTTGTTCAGCATAAATTCCGGCAGTTAGGGGTAAACAGAGACTGCTTCGAATTGGTCTGACAGCACCTTCGGTTCCCATTGTCGCTTCGGAATGTCGAAGATCTGCTGCACGAGCGAGGCATCGACGTGAGCCACGAAACTGTCCGATACTGGTGGAATAGGTTCGGCCCGATGTTTGCTGCTGAGATCAGGCGGAAGCGGGTGCAGCAGCTGCGCGCGTTCTCGAAATGGAAGTGGCACGTGGACGAAGTCTTTGTGAAGGTGAATGGCAAACGCCACTACCTCTGGCGTGCAGTTGATCACGAAGGTGAAGTCCTTGAGGCCGTTGTCACCAAACACCGAAACAAAGCTGCGGCACTGAAATTCCTCAGGAAATTGATGAGGCGGCACGGCAATGCTGAAAAGATCGTCACCGACCGCTTCGCTTCCTGCAAGGCTGCTCTAAGAGAATTGGGTGCTCTCGAAAAACAAAGGACGGGCAGGTGGCTCAACAACCGCGTTGAGAATTCGCACCTGCCGTTCAGACGAAGGGAACGCGCGATGCAGCGTTTCAGGCGCATGCGAAGTTTACAGAAATTCGCCTCCGTCCATTCCTCTGTCTACAACCACTTCAACCAGGAAAGATCGCTCACCAGCCGGGACACCTTCAAGCTGACCCGCGCCGCCGCTCTTAGCGAGTGGCGTCAACTCTGTTCCGGATAGGTTCGCGGTTTCCGCGGCAAACTGAGACTGGTTCGAATTAGTCTGACAGCACCCGTTTGACAAATACACGCATACGTTTTCGTTAAGACCGAAGCAAAAACCGCGTGAGGGTAGCGCGCTTAGGTTCGCCTGCATAGTTTATTCTACCTGCAGATCGGCAATTCCAGTGGCGGTTGTTTGGGCAAGGATGCTCTCCAACTGTTTATGATAGGCTGGAGGCTGCTTTTGGGCCAAAACTTTGGTGCGCCGATTGCTTGTAGGCAAGCTGCGTTCCAATAAACTCCTGCTCGCGATAGTGATTTTCCTTTTTTTACCGCCTTGGCGACAGCGTTAATGTCTTTGGATTCCGGGTAGATGTAGAGGGTCGTCGGGTTCCCTTCTACAAGCGCCAGGATTTCTTTAGAGGCGGACTGTGACCATGTCGTACAACCATTGCTGCGACCACCCGTGTAGTTCACAAGCCTTCCGTAGGGGACATAACCGTCGTTGTCTGCGTGCGTGCTTTGTGGGTTTTTGAACCTGCATTGCCACTTTAGGAAAACGGCGGGATGGCCGCCGATGGCGCGCTCCCGGGCATTGCTCGTTTCTCCTTGACCATCAAACAAAAGGAACGTGCGGTAGAACGGCTGCGTTTTGCCGGATTGACTGTAGTAACCCTTGAATGACGTGCGGGTTTCAGCCGTCACATAGGCACCGCCGGCGGTTAGTTTCGATCCTTCTGCATTGCTGAAGTTCTTCGCGCATTGCCGACCATTCGAAAAATTGGCACGCTTGAGTTTTCGACCATTGCCGTAGCCGGACGAGACTGCTCGAAAGGACTTTTGCGACTCGCAGATGACGTAAAACCGCTTGCCGGGATTGCCGTTTCTTGTGGTACTTGGGCGGGTTGCATCTTTGGCAAGATAGCAGGGGTTCCTTACCTCGCCTCGACGTACTTTCTCTTTGTAAAGCGCTCGCGCCCTTTTCAAAACGATCGGGGCGATTTGCCCGTCACCCGTACCCACGTGCTTTTGTAACCACGCCGGGACATCTTGTGATATCGCTTCAACCCGGTCGGGCAGGGCGCCTGCCGCGATGGCAATTGTCATGGCGGAGAGTGCAAGACGGAGTGAATTCGGTAGCACCGGGAGATCTCCTGCTAGAATGTCCTCGGGGCCAGTCTACCACAAATCCCATGCAATCGGATGCCAGCCAAGTGTACAAACGAAGCTTCCTGTTGCCTCAAATCCCGTTTTGCGTTTCGAGGGGCTTGTCGTTCATATTGAACAAAAGTGCTGCGACGTTGAATAGGTGTCTGGACACTCGGAGGTCGACTTCCAAGTGAATGCCATGACTAATCGCCGAAAGTCTCTGTTGGTAACCGCAATGGCTGATCCGCACATTGCGCGGGGACAAACGGTGACGCTGAATGATGCGGTAAGTAATCTTCCGCAGTTGCACTCACTTCAAATTCAACGCGGAGAAGAGGTCATTTTGCTCAAGCCCAAAATGGCGATGGCTTGGATAGGCCGGCCAATCTAAGGTCTTGCTCGAAAAGCATTGTGGCTCCGTTAATAGGGACGGTAATCGATCAGCAGGAAATCCCACCTGTAGTCGAATTTTCTTGATGGGAACTCATTTAGTTGAGGAAATCTTCACCGAATTTACTTGCCACGCCGACCACACGGTTATCGTCAGTTTGAATTGAGTTCGCGGGATTGCCTCCTCCAAGCTCAGCCTTAGCGGAGGTCATCCAAAAAGCTCGTTGCCAGGGCGTCAAATCGGCCGGCAGCGCTTTTAACACAGTTTCCATCAAGGGAAGCGGAGTTCCGTCTTCTGCGAACTGAAAAGATGGGTACGCGTCGATGCCTTTATATGGAACAGAAAAAACCTTTCCGGTCCTCTTCCAGATCTCACCTATTCGCGTGATTTGCCAGGAACCTTTCTTCCACTGCGCATGAACAGATCTATTGTCCAGCAACGGATACTTCCGGGCAAACTCATCTTTGCGGATGTCATCGACCGCGCAAAACGGTTCTTCGAATTTGGTAAAATACATCTTCTAACCAACAACACTCTTTGAAACACAAAGGTCTATACTGTCAGAAACCCAACTGCTTGAAAGTAAGATTGTTCACACATTGCAGCACGATCTTTAGTGAGGGTTCAGGTTCATATTGTTGAATATAAATGGTTTATTTAAATTTCAGCTCGAAGGAAAATCGTCATCTGCTCAGCGTGAAAGTCCACAATGCCGTAGATCGAAGCGACAATCATTGCAACATGAACGTATTGATCACACATCATGTATGAACCGCGTAGAGGTCTGCTTCGAATGGGTTATACGAAGACTGCATTGTTGATGGCCGCAATGACGGCCTTATTCATGGGATTGGGATACCTTTTGGCAGGAGCGGGAGGCATGCTGTTCGCATTGGCGCTTGCAGCAGGCATGAACCTGTTTACATGGTGGAACTCAGACAAAATGGTCCTTCGCATGCTCAATGCAAGGCCAGTTTCATCTGGTGACCATACGGGGTTGTCCCAAATGGTCGGGGATCTCGCAAAGAATACGGGCATGCCTAAGCCCGCTGTGTATTTGATTGAAACACCCCAGACCAATGCATTTGCTACTGGACGCAATCCCGACCACGCAGCCGTTGCCGTCACTACGGGATTACTACAGACCCTCACACGGGATGAACTGGCGGGCGTTGTCGCGCACGAACTCGCACATATCAAGAACCATGACACTGCGATTATGACCGTAACCGCCACGTTCGCGGGTGCAATTACGATGCTGGCAAACTTCGCACTGTTCTTTGGTGGAAGACGGGATAACACCGTTGGTCTAGTGGGGACCATTGCGCTGATGATCTTGGCGCCATTGGCGTCTGCCCTCGAACGTATTCAGCAAGGCGCTGCAAGCATCGACAACGATGCTGCCGAGCGAAACCCGGCGACCGCACATATGTTCATCATCAATCCACTTCATGCGCACACACGTGACAAGCTGTTTTCAACTCACCCGTCGACGGCAAATCGGATAGCTGCGTTGCGAATGCTAGCCCAGCAGTCTAACCCCGCCGACGAAAGCAGCTATACTCGAAGCACTAAACCATCATCCAGGACTGGCCCTTGGGGGTGAAGGTCGCATGCAGGAACTGTTTCTAGTGGGCCTTGTCAGAAGAAGTCATCTTGAAGCAGACAGGGCCTTTCCTAGCCTTCGCACATAAACAAACGCTCGCCTTTGACGTAATTCAAAACCAGCCTCGAGATTAATCGTTTGATGGCACCCGGCGTTCTTTTTGATCTGAACGAACCTCCAGGCGTTGTTGTCTGGCTGGGAGGATTGACCTCAAGTGGGAACGCGACCCACCTCTGGCATCGTTTCGGCATGCACACGGTCTCGGATAAGCGCAAACATCCTGAGATCCAGCAGGGTTGTTGACGTGTATGAAATAACGCCAGCGCTGCACAGGCCCTGAAGCATTACGTCGTCCAGAAGCAATTCCGGTTGCGTGCGGTCAAGGACGTGCTTTGCTGTTCTCAAATTGCAGGCAACGCCAAAATTGTAGGCGACGCAAACAATCTCAACACCATCAAGCTGGGTCGCGAGTTCTTGGAAAGTCGAGCAATCTTCGGCCGGCGCGACATTTAACATACGAATTGGATCCATCGTTTCGGACTCCTGATTATTGCTGTGAGGAGTGTGTGTGCGGTTTCATCGCGACCGCTCGCGTTAATGTCGGGCCGCTGAGTTCTTCTGGAACATGACCGCTGATTGAGTTTGATAAGATGGGAGAAGTGGTTTTGGGCGCTCGTGTATAAGCGTGCGCCCAATTAGCAAGGATACACTTCCCAAGGCTAATCCCAAGACGAGAGCATTGGCAAAGAAGACGCCGCCAAACAGGGATGCGGCGATGTTTCCGGGCTGCTGAACAGCCGTACCCGTCACGATTTCCAACCAGTCATACAGGTAAAACGCGAACAGAACAGACAGGCCCACAGGCGTAACGATGAATGCTGTTCCAAGGCAGATCAAACCGCGACCGAGTAAGGCTCGTGGCGTCTGTCCTTTGAGCACGAAGGTAGCTATTGCCCCAAAAATGCCGAGAGCGAAGACTAAGTCCACTGGAAAGGCCAGGTCACCCGAGACAGAGCGTGCGGCGGCCGAGATGAGAGGCAACAGGATGAAAGTGACGAACCCTGCGGCAAGAAGTCCGGTGAATGTTTCAGGTAAAGAGCGCGATAACAAAAAGTTACCGCGTTCTTGTTGATGGATAGGAACAAGCCCGGCCGGAAAAAACTGACCGAACTGTGCTGACAGTTTGTTTGGACGAGATGGCATCATGGCCCCGAGTTTTGTTGATGGTACGGCGGTTCAATTGGCCGCTTATGCCCCTGAATTTGGCGAGCCAGCGTTTTGTTTCTTTTGGCACCTAGTCAAATTCTTGTGGAAGTTGGACAAGTTGAGTTGGAAGGATTGATTAGAGCGTTTGGCTGAACGCGGGACGGACACGGTTGGCCTGCTCGCACCGCGACACTGTCAGCCATGGCGCCTGTTGAACCTCTGTCGCGCGCGTGTTGTATTGGAATTTGGCCGATGGGTATCGATAGATGCGCTGATTTCGAAACCCGATAGTTGCAAGCTACTGAAAACTGAGCGGCCCGTCCCTAAATCGGAAGGGTTAGATTTTCCACCTGCATGTCAGGTCAAACCGACGGATTTACCGTGATATCAGGAGAGCACATGTCTGCTTTTGACCAAACCGCGTCGTCTTTCACCAAAGCCTCTGATTTGCTGGTCGCAGCGCTCGAGGCGGAGGGCGTTGAGTATATTTTCGCCGTCCCGGGTGAGGAAAACCTGGATGTGCTGGAGTCTTTGAGAACTTCCAAGATTGAACTTGTTCTGACCCGTCACGAACAAGGCGCGGCATTCATGGCGGCAACATATGGGCGTTTGACAGGAAAAGCCGGCGTCTGCATGGCAACACTGGGTCCCGGTGCCACAAATTTTGCCACACCCGCCGCCTATGCGCATTTGGGTGGGATGCCGCTGGTTATGATCACGGGCCAAAAGCCGATCAAAAAATCGAAGCAGGGCCAGTTTCAGATCATTGATGTGGTGGGTTTGTTCGACCCGATTTGCAAGATGTCTAAGCAGATTGTGCACGGCAACACCATCCCCTCGTTGATCCGCGAAGCGTTTCGCGTCGCGCAAGAGGAACGTCCCGGCGCCGTTCTGTTGGAACTTCCCGAGGATATAGCGGCCGAAGATACCACCGAGCCGGTCCTGCAACCTCATCCGCGCTACTACGCCGTGGCTGGTGACACAGTTCTGAATGAGGCGGCTGAGATGATCCGCTCGGCTAAAATGCCTCTGCTTTTGTTGGGGGCAGGTGCCAACCGAAAGCATGCTCGCAGCGCACTCAGCCAGTTTGTTAATGACACGCAGATTCCGTTCTTTGACACGCAGATGGGCAAAGGCGTAGTGGACGAGCGGTCCGATCTATTTTTAGGGACCGCAGCGTTGTCCGACGGGGACTACTTGCACTGCGCCATCGAAAGGGCCGATCTGATCATCAACGTGGGCCATGACGTGGTGGAGAAACCTCCTTTCTTTATGAAAGAAGGCGGGACCAAGGTTATCCATGTGAACTACAAGGCGGCGCAAGTTGACCAAGTCTATTTCCCGCAAGTCGAGGTTGTCGGCGATCTGGCGCAATCCATCGAACGGTTGGGCGATAAGCTTGGTGGCCCACTGGATTTTGACCGCAGCTATTTTGAGAGGGTCAAGCAGGAAACCGACGTGCACATCTCGGCAGGAGCAGATGATCCGCGTTTTCCAGTTATCCCGCAGCGCTTTGTTGCCGATACGCGCAAAGTCATGCGTGACTGCGATATCATCGCATTGGACAATGGCATCTATAAAATATGGTACGCGCGAAACTATCAGGCCTACCAGCCCAATACAGTCCTGCTGGATAACGCACTGGCCACGATGGGAGCTGGCCTTCCCTCAGCCATGATGGCGGCCAAACTCTATCCTGACCGACGCGTAATGGCGATATGTGGCGACGGCGGCTTTATGATGAACAGTCAGGAAGTTGAAACGGCCGTTCGCTTGGGCCTCAATCTGGTTGTGACGGTGCTGAACGACAGCTCGTACGGGATGATCCGCTGGAAACAGTCTCACGCTGGGTTTGAAGATTGGGGACTGGAGTTCAAAAACCCTGATTTTGTGCAATATGCCAGAAGCTATGGTGCGACCGGCCACCGGGTAGAGCGAACTGAGGATCTGGTCCCCACCTTTGAACAAGCGTTTGCTGCAGGTGGCGTCCATTTGATCGATGTTCCTGTCGATTACAGCGAAAACCAACGCGTACTGATTGATGAACTGGCGGAAAAAGTCTGTCTCATCTGATCGGTTTTTCGAAGGTTGGTCAGAGCAACTTGGCTTGAGGCGGTCGGGGCGTTATGTAACCGCTCGTTTCTTTTCATCGTCGATCAGCGAAGCTCAGCTATAAGTCTCTGGAGCTTTTCGTAGGTTGGGCCATTGTTTCGGGCAATGACCGTAAATCACGAACGCGTCGTTCTCTGCGGCCAGTTTCATCACGCGTTCTGCGCTGGCATTTGCCGCGGCCTCGTTCCATGCCCCCACGAACTTCTCGTCAAATTCTTCAACTCTTGAAATCGCGTCGCTGGTCAACATCACCGCTCGTGATGGTAGTTCAACCAACAGTGCGATCTGACCCGGCGAATGACCTGGCGCTTCCAACACTGTTAGCCCCGGGCCGACACGCACATCGCCCTCAACCTGAAGATAGTCACACTCGGGCCAGTCTATTGGGCGCGCGTTGCCCCAGTACAACGGCTTGGCGAGTTTGCGTTCATTGGCAGAGATCAGGATCGGCGCCTCTGGAAATGCATGCAACCCGCCCACGTGGTCGATGTGGGTATGCGTGCAAACATGAAGTGTGACATCTTCAGGGGTCAACCCCAGCTTTGCCAACTGTGCTGCAGGTAGGTTGTCTGGTTTGCATTCAAGCACCTCGCCAAACTCATCCAATCGGTCTTCTTCAGAGGCAGATTGGGCGTTCGTGGCGTATTTTTCCGGGAGGCCAGTGTCCACAAGGATCGTTTCATTTTCATTCGTTTGGATAGCAAAGCCCGAAATGCCGATTATGCGGCCGTTGAAGTGAACCTTGAACAAACCGTAGTCCAACACTGCAAGGCTCACCGGTCGACCTTTGATAAAACCTTCAGCCTGCACTAGGTCTCTCCTCCGTTGTCCGGCAAGAACTTGGCGCACAGTTCGAAAGTCAGTGCACATACGCAATTACGATACCAAATGGATGGCGGGGTGCCTCCCTAGGTAGTCAATCTAGCCAACCCACAGTCTGTACTACAGAAAGATTCAAAAGTGTTCGCTTGGCCGTGTGCCGTTGTTGGTAATGCGTGCTAGCTTTGCGGTAACGACGGGGCAACGGTATTGACCAACGACACGAAACACGATCCGCTGGATGAATTACTACGCGCTCGGTTGCGCATCCCGGTTGGCGCTGACTTTAAGCTAAGGGCGCTATGTCAGTTAATGAAGGGCGTTGACTGGATCAGTCGCGCCGCGACCGGCCAAGCGTTTTTTGCCTTGAACGAAACAGAACGAATTCTGTTGGAACTGGATGAACGTATTGGGCACGACTTGGTACGAGCGGTGCTTGCGATGAACGGGGGAACTGTTGTCAAAGCCCACGGGCTTGAAAACATTCCTGCCAGCGGCCCCGTCATCATTGGATCGACACATCCTATCGGCACTTTCGATTTCTTGGCCCATGCAGGAGCTCTGCTCGACCACCGTTCCGACTTGAAAGTTGTCGCTGGGCGCGAGGCCGAGCGGTTTCTTGGGCGGGACTTGATCGTACCGGTGGATTTAGATCGACAGGACAAGGTGCTGACGGCGCGCCAAACTCGGGCGGGCATGTTGTCGCATCTACAGGAGGAGGGCGCGCTTCTGGTTTTCGGCTCGGGCCGCGTGCCAACGCTGAAAGACGGACTTCTGATCGAGCCACAATGGCGAACCGGGGTTACTCGTGTTTCCGCAGAAAGCGGAGCGCCGATAGTCCCGGCCTCGGCGAACATGCGTAATTCGCGGCACTACTACCGAACTCGACGATTGGCGGCGCTACTCGGTGGGGGAAACGACGAGTTCGGACGGAGGGTGGCATCGTTGAGGTACGTGTCAGAGCTGATTGCCAAACTGGGTGGAACCTACGATGTGTATTACGGCCCAATACAACCTGCGGGAACTGCACCGGACCTTCTGAAAGAGCTATCAGAAGGATTGGTGCCTGGTCTTTACAAATCCTAGGGCACTACAGCAGGGCGAAAGAAAAGATCGGTCAGCACCATGGGGTGAGGGTGTCATTGAGAGTTAGGTCGCGCGTTAGTTTTAGCCTAAGGTTAAAACTGAACTGGTAGGATTTGTCTCGGTTCAGGTTTCGAAACCAATACAGAAATTCGCTTCCGTCCATTCCTCCATCTACAACAACTTCAACCAGGAAAGATCGCTTGCCAGCAGAGATACACTCAAGCTGATACGCACCGCCGCCTTCGCCGAATGGTGCGAACATGGTGCAGCGCAAAGGGCAGCTATATTGGCCTAGCTCAGACTAGTTCGAATTGGTCTGACAGCATCGAAAAGTCTGATCGGTGGGTTTGCTATCCATGCCCCAGAGCCTGCTCGTTTTCATCAAAAAAGTGTAGTTTGTCGGTCGGGAAATGCAGACCAATCTTCGCCCCAGGCTTAAGGTCCGTATCACCGTTAAGTCGGGCGGTTACCTTTTCTTCCACGCCGCAATCAACAATCAGGAAAGTGTCTGCACCCAGGTATTCGATCACCTCGATGACACCATCGCTTTGACCATCACCAGCTGCGACCACCTCAATATGCTCAGGCCGCACGCCGAGTTTGGTTGCGTTTCCGGATAGATCAAACTCACCACTACGACCGTGCTCCAGCTTGTAAGTGCCGCCTTCAGTCGTGCAGGGCAGGATATTCATCTTTGGACTGCCGATGAATTGGGCCACGAACAGATTGGCAGGGCGCTCGTAAAGCTCTCGCGGAGTGCCGACCTGTGCGATCTTCCCGTATTCCAGCACCACAATCCGGTCGGCGAGAGTCATTGCCTCAACCTGATCATGCGTGACGTAGATCATCGTGCGCTTGAGGCTTTGGTGAAGTTTGGCGATCTCATACCGCATCTCAACCCGAAGCGCTGCATCTAGGTTTGAAAGCGGCTCATCGAACAGGAACGCCGTCGGATCACGTACGATGGATCTTCCGATGGCCACCCGCTGCCGCTGACCGCCGGACAGGTCCTTTGGCCTGCGCTCAAGGAATGGTCCCAGCTTGAGAACCTCGGCGGCCCGGTTGACCTGTTCGGCTATCTCGACCTTGGGAACACCCGCAACTTTCAGCGAGAACCCCATGTTCTCAGCAACCGTCAGGTGCGGGTACAGCGCATAGGATTGGAACACCATCGTCAGCCCGCGTTTTGAGGGCGGATGATCTGTGACGTCGCTGTCACTGATCAACAGAGATCCGCGCGAGATGTCCTCGAGCCCGCCAATCATGCGCAGCAGGGTGGACTTTCCGCAGCCGGACGGGCCGACGAAGACAATGAACTCACCTTCCTCGATCTTGAGATCTACGCCCTTGATGACCTGCGCCGAGCCGAACCATTTTTCGACTGACTTTAGTTCGATGCTACCCATCAGGCCCTCCCTGCCCAGTGAAGCCAGACGGCGGCTGTCCAGGTGAATGCCTGGCCACCCGCAGGGCTGCCGGTTTTTGGGTCGAAGTACTCTGCGAACCCATAGCCCGATATCAGTTCGGCAGTTTTCTGGCGCAGCTGTTCTGCCTGTTGTGCATGCCCCATATCGGCCAGGCCAAACCCGATCATCATGTTCATGAAGGCCCAAGTCGGACCTCGCCAGTACCGACGTGCGTCGAATTTCGGCATATCCGGATCATAGCTTGGAACGGGGTAAGGCACATTTTCCAGTACTGATTTCAATCCTTTAAGCATCCGATCAGACTCCATGCCAGCGTACCAACACAAGTATGACGCGTTGGAAATACTCTCGGCCATCTCCCCGGTATGCGCGTCACGGGAGTCGAAGCTCCCTAGGTCCTCGTTCCAAAGCGAACGCGCGCCGGATTCCAGCTTTTCAATGTCCTCACTCAGGCCCTCGGCCTCCAGTTCGAACTTCTCGCTGATCATCAGCAAGTCCCGTGCAGCGCGAAGAGTGGTGAACGTCATAGTGGGATCGGCGACGCGGAACGGGTTCAGGGACAACAGGGCTTGCTGGTCCCATACCGCATCTCGGCCGATCTGAACCAGCTTAATGTATCGGTCGTAATCGAACTTTGTAGGCCGGTCGTCGCTGTTCACGTGGCTGGTGTCGCGGCGCTGGTATTCCCCAACATCCGATGCATCCATGCGCGCCATGGAGTTGTCCCAATCAGGTGCGTTGTCGCGACCTGCCTCCCACGGATGGGTCGTGCAAACGGCACCGAATTCATCAAGGCGCCATTTCATGATCCAACGATGCCACGCCAACAATTTAGGGAACAGCTCCTTCATACGAGCATCCCCAAACGCGGTATCCTGTTCCCAGATTTTACGTGCCATGGTCGCAGCAATGGGTGGTTGGATGATGCCCGAAGACGGGATCGGGCCATTGCATCCCCAAACATCGGGGCCGGGGAAATACCCTTCATCCTGCTGGTGGAACAGGATATGCGGAACCATGCCGTCTTCCCATTGCCCGGTGAACAGCGTCTCGATCTCAGTCCAGGCGCGGTCGAGGTCGAACTGGGCAAAGCCAAGCGCGGCAATCGCGCTGTCCCAGTTCCACTGGTATGGATACAGCCCCTCGGTAGGAATGGTGTAGCCGCCGCGATCGTTCGCAATCAGGATATTGCGCGCCTCGCGGTCGGGGTTCGTATGTTGGTTCATCTGTGTCATCCTTTGACAGACCCCGCTGTGAGGCCCTTGGTCATGAAACGTTCAAGCCCCAGGAACAGCGCCATGATAGGAACGGTGGCGATCACCGCACCGGCCATCAGGTGCTGACGGGGAATTTCTGAGGAGTTCAACATCGTGACCCCTCGGGTCAGAGTGAATTTCGACGGGTCGTCCAGCAGCATGAAGGCCAGCAGGAATTCATTCCACGCGATCATGAAGACATAGAGCGAGACTGAGGCCAGCGCGGGCAGGCTGAGGGGCAGGGTGATCTTCCAGATCACCGCCAGGCGCGACAGACCGTCCATCAGCCCGGCTTCCTCCACCTCGGTCGGCAGGCCCCGGAAATAACCTTGCAACATGTACAGGGCCACCGGGATCGTGGTGACCGGATAGATCATGACAATCCCGAGGATCGAGTTGCGCAGCCCTGTCAGCGAGAAGGCGATATAGATCGGTAGTGCCAGAACGATCATCGGCACCATGTAGATCAACAAGATCGAACGCGAGAACGCCTTTTGACCCTGAAACCGGAACCGAGCAACCGCGTAAGCTCCGGGCACGCTGAACAGTAGCGTGATGAATACGGTCAGGACCGAGACATAAAGCGAAGTCCATAGGTATGTACCGAAATTGAAGTCACGGAACAGCTCGGTGTAGCTGCGGAACAGATCGGTGCCCTGGGACAAGTCGACCGAGAAGTCCAACGGGTTCTGTAACAATGCCTGCTGAGACTTCAGGCTGGTCATGACCATCACGTAGAACGGGATCACGACGATTGCCGTGAAGAATATGTACCCGAACCCTGTGAAGAAGCGGATCACCGCCTCTTCGTATTCATGGCGCGTGAGCTCTCCGAATGGCGTTTCTTTAAGGATCGCCGCCAGGGAAAGGTGCATGACGACGGTCATGGCGACAACTGTGACCACGACAGCCTGCAGGGATGTGTCCGAGCCGATCAGAACCGGACCAAACCCGGTCAGCCCGGACAGGCCCAGAAACGCCGATATACCGAGGCGGGCCGGAGCATGCTGCGCAGGAAAGCGGACATACACCAAACCGGCGACTGCACCCCAGATCAGGCAGAGCAGAACTTGTGGGCGAAAAGCGGCCCCGGTTGAAAACGACATGGTAATTGCCACCGTGGTAGCGATCACGACTAGCCAGATTGCGCCCAGTACCGGGGCAGTAAGATACCCTTTGCGCATCAAAGACCCTCCTCACGGCTGATGAAGCGGAAGAAGACAAAGCTGAAGGCGATCAAGCACACCAGGATCACAACGGCTACCGCCGCACCGGCACCGATGTTCGAGATCGCAAAGGCCTGCTCATAGACATTCACGGTAAGCGTGCGGGTGCCCGCATTGCCGCCGGTCAGCAGAAAGATGTCGTCGAACTTGTTGAACGTCCAAATGAAGCGCAGCAGGAATAGAACTGATAGAATGCCCAACAGTTGCGGGATGCTCAGCAGCCAGAACTTCTGGAACGGCGAAGCTCCGTCCATATCCGCCGCCTCATACATGCTGGAGTCGATGGACTGCATCCGGGCCAGGATGAACAGGAACGACAGCGGGAAGTAGCGCCAGATTTCGAACACGGTGACCATGATCAGCGCCAATGGGCGTTCACCGAAGAAATTGATTGGCTCGCTGCTCAGCCCCATCTGCACTAGCAAAGCGTTAGCGGAACCTGAGAAAGGGTCAAACAGCGTTACCCAAGTGAATGCGACGGCGATGACGGGGGCGACATAGGGGAACAGGTAGAGGCCACGGATGAAGCCTTGTCCCCTAAAGCTTTTGTTCAGCAATAAAGCGGCGAACAAGCCCATGACCAAAGCGCCAATCGTGCCGAAGACTGTGTAGAACAGCGTGACCCAGAGAACGCCCCAGAATTCCGAGCCATCAAAGACGCGTGCAAAGTTTTCCAGGCTGAACTCAAGGTTGGTCAGAACGTTTGGCCCGCTTCCTGTGAGGCGAGGCTCGGATTCTTCGACGAAATCCTCGAATGCTTGGAGATCTCCGTCGACCGTGACCGGGATGCGGATACGCTCACGCTGACCACCATCCAAGGTGCCAAAATCACAAAACAAATCCCGCCCCTCCAGGACGCAGGGCTCGACGATTTCTCGGACGGCGACGCCATCTGGCAGCACATCACTCAGGGTCACGCCTTCAACGGCGATCTTCTGGCTGGAGTTACGCAGGCGGTATTCGATCCGCAGATCGTCACCAGAGCCGCGCAGGCTTTCGCGGACAACCGGAGCAGGCGGGCGCAGGTCGGAAAGGGTAAACGGTTTGAAGCTGATCCAGATGATCGCCAGCAAGGGCAGGATCACCACAAGCGACACGCTGATCACGGTCGGAGCCAGCAGCGCCCAAGCCAGACGCGCCTCGCGTTTGGCAAGAGCCCCGGTTCCGGTCGGTGGGGTGGCCGAAGACATGGAATACCTCGAAGGGTTGCGAGCAGCGGCGCCAACGCCGCTGCAGGTGCTGGTTGATTACTGAACCTTGGCCAGCTCGTCGTTCATGGCTGCCACCGCCGCGGCCGCGTCAATCTCGTCATCGATGTACTGACGGACGATGCGGTTGATGGCTTGACTGTTGATCATTTTCGAAGCCAGTGAAAGTTGGCCATCGGCCACGCCCCAACGCTGCGCCACATCCAAACCACCCACGATCTCGTCGATCATGGCCTGATCATAAAGCTCGCCCAAGGGTGCTTTTCGGTCCACGCCCACAGGCAGCCCGGCCCAAGCTTCGGCGAAGGCCGTTGGATTGTCCGCGTTGCCGCGACGAACAGGGAATTTGCCCTCAGGCGCAATTGCCAGAGTTTGGGTGTACCCGTCATCCATAGCGAATTTCACGAACTCCATCGCCGCATCTGTATCGGCATCGTTGGTAATGCCAAAGTACCGCACATCACCCCATGCTGCGCCATCCGGGTTGGACGGGCCAGAGAAGTTGGTCACGATGCCAGTCTTGCTCGCCAGTTCGCTTGAGGTCGGATCGTCGTTGATTGTCGGCGGCGCACTGTCCCGCAAGCCGGCCAGTTCATCCAGAATGAAGGGCGACCAGATGATCATTGCTGCCTTGCCGTCGAAATACAGCTCGCGCGATTGCTTCCAGTACAGCTCGCCCGGAGGCGACGCTTTTGAGATTGCTTTGTAGAAATCGAGAACCTCAGTTGTCTTGGCCTCATCCAACGGCTGGAAACCATCAGCGCCAACTGGCGAGACGCCATTGGCGAGGAACACATGTTCCAGCACCTGGCTCATGAAGTTCTCATCAACTTTGGTCGCGGCGACAAAGCCGTACATTTCCGGCGGGTTGTGCAGTTTCTCCAACGCAGCCAATACGCTGTCAAATGAGTTGGGCGCATCCAGGCCGCCTTCGTCAAATAGGTCTTTGCGGTAGACAACCATTTGCGTCCAACCATCGACAGGTACCGAGGCTGTTTCGTCATTAAAGGCCGCCATACCCAATGCGCCGGGTGCAAATGTGTCGGCGCCCAGCTCTTCGATCACTTCTGTCGCAGCTTCGGTGTCAAGGATACCTGCTTCGGCCCAAGGCAGCGCGTATTGCAACGGATGATACACCACGTCAGGTAGGTCCCCAGCAGCGAAGGCTGCGGTCGCTCGCGTGCCCAGATCGGTCTCGGTAACCGGGATCACCTCAACGGTGGTGCCGGTTTTCGTTTTGAATTGGTCCGCCATTTCCTGTTGTTTGGCCAGCCGTTCTGGTTGCTCCTCAGTTGTCCAGAAGCGAATTGTATCTGCCTGTGCAGATACGGCTGCCAGCGCCAGCGCCAGCGATGTGCCAAGCATCAGTCGAGATGCCTTTGGTGTAAGTTTCATGATCGGTCTCCTCCCCGATTTCCATTTTTGAATTGTGTAATTTTTCGCGCCAACTCTTCAGGTGTCAGGCGCGGTGGTCCATCAGAATTCCGTTCCAAAAGAACGGCTTCGCCCAGCTCACGCAGGCTTTCCGGTGCTTCGCCACGGGTCTGCCGTATGAGCATTTCAGCAAGGCGTTCGCCAGCCCGTTGTGAATCGACGCTGAATGTCGTAAGACCCGGGCTGACGTACTGGCTTTCGGGTATGCCGTCATACCCAAGGATCGAGACATCCTTACCGATTTGCAGGCCAAACTCGGCGCAAACAGTGTATGACCCTAATGCGGCCAGATCAGTCGCAAAGACGATCCCGGTCGGTGGATTCTCCAGTTCCAGCAAAGCTCGGGCTTGGACTGCCCCTTCATCACGGGTGCGCGCGTCCTCGCGTATCAGTTCAAGTTCGATGGGCAAGCCAGCGGCGCTCAGACCTTCGAGATAGCCATCGCGTCGAAGGTGGCTGTAGTTGAATTTCGGATCGCTGCCGACGAAGCCGATGCGACGATGGCCAAAACCATTCAAACGACTGACCGCGCTACGAATTGCCGTTTCACCCGAGATATCAAACCAAGATGTATCGTCGTAAGGGTCCGCTTGCCCGTATCCCGTTCGGCCGTAGAGTATGAAAGGAACATTCAGGGCGCTTAGATACTTGATACGAGCGTCGTCGACTTCCGTTCTGGGCAGAATAAACCCGTCCGCTTTGCGCTCTTCCACAAGGCGCCCCAGAACGTTGAGCATATCCTTTTCGGACTTGGCCGTTGAGATAGTCATAGTCCAATCGAATGCGCTGGCACCTTCACAAGCGCCCGCCAGAAAGTCCTGCAGAAACGGATTGTGCCGGTCCGGTTCCCCGCTGTTAATGACCATCGCAATTGCACGTACTTTCCCTGTGCGGATCGCCTGCGCGTGGCTGAGCGGGCGATAGCCCATCTTTCTTGCAGTAGATTCGACCCGTTTTCTGGTGGTCTCCGAGATGTCGGAATACCCGTTCAATGCACGCGACACGGTGCTCTTTGAAAGACCGAGGTGATCAGCCAACTCGTCCAGCTTCACCCTTCGGGAGGAGGGATCGCGACGGAGCGAAGATTTGCGCTTCGGTAGACTGGGATTCGTTCTCATTCCACTATTTGTTTGCTCCGAAACCGGTTTCGGCAATGAAAAAAATAGAAAACTCCTCTGATTACTCGTTTGACCGCGCTAAATGATCGGTGCTCTGATGTTCACCTGTTTTCTGACAGTTCGATAATTTATGACTTGTTTGATTGGCAGGGGACGCCTACATCAAAGGCTTCTTAGCGGAAATGATGAAGGGCCTGGACGCTGATCATAGCGAGGACGGGCACTGTCAGAGGAAACTGGCTTGAGGCGGGTAGGGTAGTTCCGCAGCTTCGTGGGGTGTCAAAACCCAATCCATTTCGCTACTTCAAAACCAGCCCAGAGATCATTCGCCTAGCGGTTATGATGTATGTCCGGTTCCCGCTGTCGCTGCGGAACGTGGAAGATATTCTGCATGAGCGCGGCATGGACGTAAGTCACGAGACGGTTCGATTTTGGTGGAGCAGATTTGGACCTATGTTTGCATCCGAGATCCGTAAAAAACGCGCTAGTCGAATGCGTTCTTACTCGAACTGGCAGTGGCATCTTGACGAGGTTTTCGTGAAGATCAATGGCGAGACGCACTACTTTTGGCGGGCCGTTGATCACCAGGGTGAAGTGATGGAAAGCTATGTCACTAAGCGCCGGAATCGTCATGCAGCGTTGAAATTACTAAGAAAATCAATGAAGAGGTATCGCAGACCGGAAGTGATTGTGACGGACAAACTTCGGTCCTATGGCGCCGCTTTGAAAGTTATTGGCAACGCGCGAAGGCAAGAGGCGGGACGCTGGTTGAACAACCGCGCGATGCTGCGTTTTTGACAGATGCGATGTTTGCAAAAGTTCGCCGCTGTCCATTCTTCGGTGCGCAACCACTTCAATCAGGAACGCCATCTTTACTCACGACACAATTTTAAAGCTAACCGCACCGCCGCCCTCGCCGAGTGGCGCCAGCTTTGTTCCGTATAAGTTTACGCATTTGCCGGCAAACTGAGATTGGTTCGAATTCGTCTGACAGGACCTGCCCATGGCCGGCGTAAAAAATTCAAACCGTTTTCGCGAATCCAAATTGAGTGGCTGCGACGGCGGGGAGGTTAATAGTAAACGATCTTTCAGGGAATGATATCGGAGAAACGATACTCGTGTCGGAAGATCACAATGCGTGAATGTCGAATGGATCGGAGAAGCCCTTGATTTGGGTCCCGCCAAATGTCTCCTGAATATCAACTCCGTCGAGCAGATCCAGGGTCTCTTGATCAACCAAGATCCTGCTTCCGGTGTTCTGGGTTTCCGCTTCCAATCGGGCTGCGAGATTTACCGCGGAGCCGATACAGGTATAGGTCGCTCGGTTGTCAGTGCCGGCATAGCCCGCGACGACTTCGCCTGTGGCGATACCGATCCCGATCCTGAGACTCCGTTCTCCATCAGCGAGCCGGTCATGATTCAGCATCTCGATCATGCTATGCATTTCATGCCCTGCAGCTACCGCACTTTGCGCAGTATTGTTAAGAGGTTGTGGAACACCGAAGAGAGCCATCAACCCGTCACCCAGCATTAGGCTGACAATGCCACCATTGCTGGTCACCGCCTCGAACATCAAAGTGTAGAAGGTGTTGAGTAGATCAATTGTTGCCTCGGGCGCTAGGTTTTCTGAAAGGGCTGTGAAACTGCGAATGTCGCAAAAAAGAACCGATGCGTTTGCACGTTTGCCACCGATGGCAAACCCAGACTCTTGCAGGTCTTGCGCAACCTCGGTGGTTGCGAAGCGTTCGAGAAGGCGTCTTTGTTCGTCCCGCAGTCGCTTTTTTTCAAGGCAGCTGGAGACGCGGGCGCTGAGAAGCGTCTTGTTCACCGGCTTGGGCAAGTAGTCTTCTGCGCCTAACTCGATGCAGCGCACAATATTGTCGAGCCCTTCGACTGAGGAGGTCACAATCACCGGCAATTCGCGCAGGTCGGGGTCCGCATTGATTGCCTCCAGAACCTGAAACCCGTCCATTTCCGGCATTTCGATATCGAGTAGGAGCAGGTCATAAGACTGACTCGACAACATCTCCATCGCGACGAGGCCGTTCTCCGCGACAGAGGCTTTGTGCCCCAACAGTTCAACATTGCGAGACAGGAGTAGCCGATTGACTTTGTTGTCATCGACGATGAGGAGGTGGCCGGGTGCATCAGCCATTGTTCAGGGTCCGCAGGGCCACAGCAGCTTTGGCGAAAGCGGCCTCTAGAGCTTTCGCATCTGTAAGGTCGCCAGTCGCGGGTATGTCCCCGAGCTCGATTTTTCTGGCCAACTCGGCCAGTACAGTCGCACCAAAGGTGTTTGCATTCGACTTAATGGAATGAGCCGCGCGGCGATATCCATCAGCGTCAGACGCGTCGGCAGCCGCTTTCAATTCGGCAATCATGCCGGGGGCTTCGTCGAGAAAGGTGTTTACAAGCTCGGCGGCGAATTCGTCGCCAGTCGCGTCCTTGAGTTCAGCGAAGATATCAAGATCAATTGGACCGTTTGTCATGGATTACTTGCTTTTCCTGGGAACATTCAAAAGGGCTTCGATGAGAATAGGCAGGCGGATCGGTTTGGCGATGTAGTCGTCCATCCCGGCATCTAAACACATCTCGCGGTCGCCTTGCATGGCGTTAGCGGTCATGGCGACTATACGCGGTCGGTCTTCTCCGGGAAAATCTTTGTTTATGCAGCGCGAGGCTTCAAGCCCGTCCATTTCGGGCATCTGCACATCCATCAATACGACATCATATGTTTGCCGGTTCACGCTTTCGACCGCCTCAGCGCCGTTGCTGGCCAGATCAGCGCGATAGCCCATCTGTTCAAGCAAGCGAAGCGCAAGTTTCTGGTTCACCAAATTATCCTCAGCCAGCAGAATACGCAGAGGGTGGCGTTTGGCCATCTCAGGATCGGTCTGGGGTTTGTCTGCGGGCTTGGTCGGTTTCACGGGAGTATCTTCGTTTGAAAACAACGTGACCAGGGTGTCGAAGAGATGCGACTGACGCAGCGGCTTGGTGAGGTTGGCAGCAAAAAGGCCGTCTTCGAGGTCAATTTCACGTGGACCAAGAGAACTAAAGAGGATCAGCGGCAAGTCCGGATGCTTGGCCCGAATTTTCAGGGCGAGTTCCTCGCCATCCATTTCTGGCATGTGCATGTCGAGAATGGCCAGATCGAACTTTTGAGCATTCTCGAGCGTGGCCAGCGCATCGGACGGGGTTTCGCAGGTAGTGGTTTTAGTGCCCCATTTCTCGGTCTGGAGCGACAAGATTTTACGGTTGGTGGCGTTATCATCCACCATAAGAATGCGCTTGCCTTCAAGCTCGGACTGAATACCAACCAGATCGCGCGACGACGATTTGACTGGTTTGGAAGGTTTGGTCTGGATTGTAAACGTAAAGGTCGAACCGTGCCCCTCGCCGTCACTTCGTGCCCACATGGTGCCGCCCATGAGTTCCGCAAGACGTTTGGAAATCGCCAGACCAAGACCGGTGCCGCCATATTTGCGAGTTGTCGAGCTGTCTGCCTGACTGAAGGACTGGAACAAACGGCTCATCCCTTTTTCGCTCAGGCCAATACCAGTGTCGCGGACTTTAAAAGTCAACTCAAGCAATCCGCGTTTCTCGGTGGTTTGTTCAACAGATAAAACCACTTCCCCGCTTTCGGTAAACTTTACGGCGTTGGAAAGCAGATTCAGCAGGATCTGCCGCAACCGGGTCAGGTCAGCACTGATCGCAAGGGGCAGAGCGTCGTCAAATTCATAGGCCAGATCGAGTTGCTTTTCGGCGGCCTTGCCGCTGATCAGATCAAGCGCGCTTTCAATACATTCACGCAAATCGAACGGATGGTTCTCGATGTCCATCTGCCCGGCTTCGATTTTTGAGAAATCGAGGATTTCGTTGATTATGCCCAGTAGTGCGTCGCCACTGTCCCGGATCGTGTTGGCATAGTCGCTTTGCTCGGCATCTAACTTGGTATCCATCAAGAGCCCACTCATCCCGATAACGGCATTCATCGGTGTACGGATTTCGTGGGACATGGTGGCGAGGAACGCACTTTTTGCTTGGTTAGCAGACTCGGCCACCTCACGGGCCTTTTCGGCCTCGCGGAAAAGGCGCACGTTCTCGATGGCAATAACAGACTGATCCGCAAAAGACTCAGCCATTGCAATATCGTCGTCTGAAAACGGTATTTTTGATTTCCTGATGAAATAGAGCCCGCCCAAACACTTGTCTCCGCGCATTAACGGTATGCCAAGGAAAGCTTCAAATCCGTTTTCTTCGTGAAGCTTCTTTGCCAAGCGCGGTAAACCCTGCGACGTCAAATCGTGTACATGCATGGTTTTCCCGGACAGTAACACGGACGACAGAAAATTATCTTTCGGGTCCAGCGGGTGTCGGGTTCGTCCGAAATCACGTAAAAGGCCTTTTGGCGTCGCCAAAGCCACTTGCCACCAGAAACTGTCATCTGACAAAGCGGCGCCTGCCATGTCGCATGAAACAAGCCGTGTCGCGGAATTTACAATCGCCTCAAAAACAGGTGTGGTATCTGAAGGCGATTGGCTGATTACCCGCAATACATCAGCACTGGCAGTCTGTCGCGCTAAGGAAGCCTGAGTTTCATTGAACAGACGCACGTTTTCCAGCGCGATGATAGCCTGATCCGCGAAAGATTCGGCAATGGCTACTTCGTCATCACTGAAAGCCTTCGACGTTTTCCGAATAAAGGCGAGAGTGCCGAAACAGTCTTTCCCTCGCATCAAGGGCACCATCAAGAACGACTTGAATCCTTGTCGCTCAACGATTTCCGTGTCCCGCGGAGATAGTTCATCAAAGCGCGATTCATCCAATTGCAGCGTCTTGCCGCTCTGGATGACGCGGGATGGCAGGTTGTCGTCGGGATCAATTGGCAGGCGCTCAGTCCAAGTGATTTCCTCTAAACCATCCGGAGTTGCGGCCGCCACTTGCCAGTATTCAGTTTTGTTAGCCTGCATAGCAATCGACAAGTCGCAATCGATGAGAGCTGTAGCCAGTCCGACAATCTTCTCAAAAACCGGTTTAGTATCTGTTGGGGATTCCGAGATCACTCTGAGGACATCCGCACTTGCCGTTTGGCGAGAGAGTGCGACTTGCGTATCGTTGAACAATTGAGAGTTTTGAATCGCTATGATCGCCTGCGAGGCAAAGGTCTCCATCTGCTTGATTTGCTTGTCCTCAAAGGCGGCTTTGTTTCGGCTGCCCATACTGATGACACCAATCGTGTCACCGTCGCGTATCAAAGGTACAGAAAGAACCGACCTGTATCCTTGCAAGTTGGACCTAAGGACTGGATCATAGTTAGGGTCCGCTCGAGTATCCTCAACGTAATCGGCGCGCCCATATAAAAGCGCCCGGGCGGTTGCCGAAGTTTCCCCCGGCTCAAATGGGTGCGACTCGAGGAATTTGGCAAAACTCTCTGTGATATTGTGCCCGGCAAAGAAATGAAATTTTCCGTCCTCGGGTTTCTTAAGCGCCACAAAAGCATCCTGTAGGCGGCAGATGCGCGACGAAACGGCCACCAACGCTTCCAAAACCGGCTCTAAAGCGTCAGGGGAACGGGAAATCACCTCGAGCACTTCGGATGTCGCCTTCTGATACCCCAATGCCTCTTCAACTTCTGCAGTTCGGGCCTGCACTTCTTTGAACAGTCGCGTATTGTTGATGGCGATCACGGCCTGGGACGCGAAGGTTTCGAGTAGGCTGACTTGTTTGTCGCTAAACGCAGCTGCCTGCCGATGCGCCATAACAATAACGCCAACGGTTACGCCATTGCTGACCAAAGGGACACCAAGAGTGGTAAGATAGTCCCCGATCTCAGCCGCCTTTTTCCAAGTGTAAGACGGGTCTCCACGAGTGTCTTTAATATAGACTGTCTTGCCATGCAGGGCTGTGCGCCCGATGCAAGAACCTTCCTCGGGCGCGATAGGGTTGTCGGACAGGAATTTGAGAAAAGCATCACTGACATTGTGAGACATGGCCACGCGGTAAAGGCCATCGTCAGCATCCTTCATCGCAAAGAACGCGTATTCCGGTGAACAGATACGCGACGAGACCTCCAGAATGGCGTCTAAAACCGGAGGAAGATCGTTCGGTGAGCGCGAGATGACGTCGAGCACTTCGGACGTCGCGGTCTGATACTTCAGCGCCTCCTCGACTTCAGCAGTGCGTTCCTGAGTCTCCCGGAACAGCCGTGCGTTCTCGATGGCGATGCTGGCTTGATTGGCAAAACCCTGAACGAGCTCGACGCTGTTTTGTTGCGGTGGTCCGGCCTCGGCCCAACCGACAATTATGACGCCCCAAATCCGCGCTTCTGCCCTGATAGGAACGGCCATCAAACGCCGATACCCAGCCTTTCGGGCAAGCTCTGGGCTGAAATACTCGGGCCCCCGTGCATCTGCTAGATGCTGGACTTCGCCGCTTTCCACGACCAATGGAGCCAGATGACCCTTGGAAGCTTCCAAGGGATAATCCGAAGTCAGCGCCTTCAAAGTAGTCTGCGGAAACCCGTGTTGTGCGCAGAAATGATAGAGATTACCGTCAAAGCGCTCGAGGACGCAGAACTGCGCTCCACAAAGCTCGGCGGATTTTTGCACGACAAGGTCAAACACAGGCTGGATGTCGGAAGAAGCTTCGTTGATCAGGTGCAAGATTTCAGCACTGGAACGTTCGCGCACCAATGCGTCTTCAACCTCGGTCGTGCGCGCCCGCACTTCCTCGAAGAGCCGTGTGTTATTGATAGCAATCAACGCTTGGGAGGCGAACGTTTCCAAGAGCGCGATCTGTTTTGAATTGAATGGTGCAACTTTGTCGTGGCAGAGCACGATCACACCGACCACAACCTTATCCTTGACCAATGGAACACCCAGAAGCGAGCGATACTTGCCAATACGCGCGGCTTCCTTCCAGGCGTATTCGTCAGCTTCAGTGTCCTCGTAGTAGACTGTTTCTCCTCGTGCAGCTGTTTGGCCAATACCGCTCCCATGCCCTGCCGGCACTGGGTGTGCCTTCATGAACTTCATGAAATCACTGTCAAAGTCGAGCATGATGTTAGTATGGTAAAGGTTGTCTTGCGGATTCAGAATCGAGATTGCCGCATATTTTGGCTCGCAAATCCGGCTGGCGACTCTCAGTATCTCCTTCAGTACCGGCTCCAGCTCATTCGGAGATCGCGAAATCACAGACAACACGTCCGACGTGGCGGTCTGATACTCCAGCGCCTGTGTGACTTCTTCTGTCCGCTCCTCCAACTCGTGGAAAAGGTTTGCGTTGGTAATCGCGATAACGGCCTGATCAGCGAAAGTTTCCAACAACTTGATCTGCTTGGCGGAAAAACCCGAGACCACTGGCGCCCCAAGTGAGATAACGCCTACGGCTTCGCCGTTTTTAACCAGCGGAAGCCCAAGCAATGATTTGTAGTCACCTACACCGCTTTCTTCCAACCAGGTGTAGGTGTCATCCGCTTCGACATCTTCGACATAGCTTGTGCGTTTCGACAGGATCGCACGCCCGCTTACACCGTTATCCGCTGGTGAAATCGGGTGAGCTTTGACGTATTCTGCAAAGGCCGTATCCTGTGTGAGCGTCGAGTGTACATGAAAAAGCCCATCGTCCGGGTCGAGCATTGCGACATAGGCATCCTGCAATTCGCAGATGCGCGACGCTTCTTTAAGAATGGCGTCCAGAACGGGCGACAGTTGATTGGGAGACGCTGAGATTACACGCAGAACTTCGGATGTTGACGTCTGATACTCCAAGGCTTGCGTGACTTCCGCGGTACGGTCCTGCACCTCTCGGAACTGGCGTACGTTATCCATTGCGATCACGGCTTGGGCCGCAAAGGTTTGGACCAGAGCGACATCATCATCCGAAAATGGCGAAACTTCACGGCGATAGAGAACGATCACCCCAAGACCCGTGTCGTCTTTCATCAACGGCACCGCAAGGACCGAGCGAGCCCCTTCAATCTCAACCATCTGAACCCGTTTTGGGTCGCGGTCCCGGTAGTATAGTGGATCATCGGCGATATCGTCTTGGCGGATAACCTGACCATCGATCATTGGTCTGATCGCAACCAGTTCAGTGCGCGTTAATGGCTCCACGAAATCTTTGAGCGCTTCATCAAAATCAGTTCTCGCGCCGATATTGGCTGGGATCGTTGCGTGCCCTTGTTCGTGGTCAGCGACACACAAGAAAGCCAGCGGTGCTTTGCACAAACGGCTGGCGTTTTCGAGAATGCTATAAAAGACCGGTTTATCGTCATCGCGGCTGCGGCTGATGACTTCGAGGATTTCGCGCGACGCTTCTTCTCGTTCAAGTCGTTCCTGAACTTCACGAAATTGGCGCGTGTTTTCGATGGCAATGACCGCATGTTTGGCGAATTCTTCAATCAACTGCACGTCAGGGTCAGCAAATGGCCGCACCTCACGGCGGCTGACCGCGATGGCTCCGATGGACTGATCTCCTTGCATAAGGGGGACTGTAACGCGTGACCGAATGCCTTCGATCTCAACCATCATGGCGGCTGTAGGATGGCCCGAGCGATAGAAATCCGTGTCAGTCAAATCATCGATGCGACCAACCTTACCTGTTCGTATCGCAGTGGCTATGGGAATCGATTCGTCCAACTGCCACTCGTCTCCAACATCAAATTCGGTTCTCTGATGCCCCCAATTCGCCGCCAACCGCCCGTGGGTCCCTGCAGCGTTGATCAAAATAAGTACCGCCTGATCTGCATCACATACCCTGGTGGCCTGCTGAAGCACTGAATCAAAGACGCGCGCATCGTCATCACGGCTTTGGCTAATGACCGTTAGAATTTCTTGCGTTGCCGTCTGACGCTCCAATTGCGTGTGCAGCTCATTCAATTGTCGTGTATTGTCCAAGGCGATCACGGCTTGGGCGGCGAAGCCTTCAACCAAAGAAATCTCGTCGTCTGTAAAGGCCCGAACTTCACGTCGGTAAATCCCGATGACGCCCACAGGCGTGTCATCTGCCGACATTAATGGGACCGTCAGGAATGACCGGACACCTTCTTCGTCTACAAGTTGACGGCGCCATGGATCGCCTTTGATATAGTGGTCTGTCAGGCGCAGATCTACATTATGGATAACGCGTGCCTCGCGCACGGATTCTGCAATCTGGAGGTGTGAGTCGAGTGACCAGCGATCTACTCCAACCTCGTAGGTCGCCAACTGATCACCGAAATGAGCCGCATATTCGAGGTGGGTTCCTGCCTCATTCAAAAGGCTTAGTGTGGCGACATCTGTTTCGCAAAGCCGGGCGGTGTTTTCCAGGATCGTCTGGAACACCGGCGTCTCATCTTCCCGCGATCGGCTAATCGTCTCGAGAACCTCACGCGTGGCACCTTCGCGTGCCAGACGGATCTGCAATTCGCGAAATTGGCGAACGTTCTCAATGGCGATTACCGCTTGGGCGGCAAAGGTTTCGACGAGCTTGACCTGATCGTCGGTATAGGGCCGCACCTCGTCTCGCGCCAACATCAAGCATCCGATTGCACCGCCATCCACCTTTAACGGAACAAACAGATTGCTGCGGCACCCATGCTTGTCGACAATCAGCTTGAACCGCTCATCACCGGATTTGTGGAAATCAGTGTCTCCCATATCCACAACGCGTTTGGTCTCGCCGCTGAGGATGGTTTCAGTCACCAGAGAATTGCCCGGCTCCATCGTGTATTTGCCGTCGCGCCAGAGTTGCTGAATGTCAGGGTGCAGGTTGACACTGGCCACGAGCCGCTGAAGTGCGTCGCCTTCCTGTCCAAGAACCAGACCAGCAAAAACAGCGTCGCAAAGGTCTTTGGCAAGCGCAACAATCAGATCGCAAACCGGCTGAACGTCGTCCTTGGTCACAGAAATCGCCTGCATCACCTGAGCGGTGGCTTCAAACCGTGCCTGTTGATCAGCTGCGCTTAACTCCGAACTTGGCGCAGATGATGGCGCCGGACTTATCGGGGTCCCTGATGCCTTTTTGTCGCCCAACTGCGCCCAAACTCCCACGTCAATTCTGACTAACAACTGCCCGGAGTTTAGAGAGCATGTAATAGAAGTCACTGGAATTCTTTCCGGATGATGCCCCTTGCATTCATGCACATGCGAGCACGGCCCACTAAGCTCGGATCATCCAGCAGGTCAGCGCGATGAATCAACAGTATAGTGTCAAGGCGCTGAAGGGCCTTATAGGCCTTACTGCTCTGGCCCTCCATACGCGCTTCGAAGTCCTCAGGATGTTCGACCTCTGAGGTGCTCCACCGAAGGTTTAGTCAGCAGAACTTGTGTTGAAGCGGGCAGGGTGCCCTCGTAGCCTTCGCGCAAGATTAAGCAATCGCTATTCAAGTACTTCAAAACCAGTCCAGAGGTCATTCGTCTGGCGGTCATGCTGTACGTTCATTTCCCACTTTAGAGACGTGGAAGACCTATTGCATGAGCGTGGTATTGAGGTGAGCAACGAAACCATCCGCTATTTGTGAAACAGGATTGGCCCGATGTTTGCTGCTGAGATCAGAAGGAAGCGGGTGCAGCAGCTGCGCGCGTTCTCGAAATGGAAGTGGCACGTGGACGAGGTCTTTGTGAAGGTGAATGGCAAACGCCACTATCTCTGGCGTGCAGTTGATCACGAAGGTGAAGTCCTTGAGGCCGTTGTCACGACGCCGAAACAAGGTTGCAGCACTGAAATTCCTCAAGAAATTGATGAAGCGCCACGGTTGCGCCGAAGAGATCGTCACAGATCGTTTCGCTTCCTACAAGGCGGCGCTCAGAGATTTGGGCGCTCTCGAAAAACAACAAACGGGCAGGTGGCTCAACAATCGAGTTGAGAACTCGCATCTTCCGTTTCAACGACGCGAACGCGCGATGCAGCGTTTCAGGCGCATGCGAAGTCTACAGAAATTCGCCTCCGTCCATTCCTCCGTATACAACCACTTCAACTAGGAAAGATCGCTAACCAGCCGAGAGACCTTCAAGCTGACTCGTGCCGCCGCTCTTAGCGAGTGGCGCGAACTTGGCACAGCAAAAAGGACAGTGTCACTGGCCTACAAGCGACTGGTTCGAATATGTCTGACAGCACCATCCCCCTTGCTTCACCAGGAGGTCAACAATTGCGCTAACCCCCTTTTTGTGACGAAGGGACGTGAACAAAAAAGGCCGTCCTTTGCGCATTATGGCTGCATCTCTTTCCATGACCTCCAGTGAAGCGCCAACATGCGGCGCCAGATCGGTTTTGTTTATGACCAGGATGTCGGATTTTGTTATTGCCGGTCCGCCTTTTCGCGGGATTTCCTCTCCAGCGGCGACGTCGATCACAT